>NZ_JBNGGC010000054.1:0-31166 GCF_049974565.1 Streptomyces sp. WG5
GATCGACCGCGGCGACGGTGAACTTCCTCTCACCGATCGCCGGAACGACGTACGCCTCCTTGGTGGCGACCTCGGCGCACAGGTTCGCGCCCTTCATGTGCGGCTGCTCCCGTACCCGCGCGACGAGTTCCGGCTCGGTTCCGATCACCTCGCCGGAGAAGACTCCCGCCCGCATGGCGCCGCGCTCGCGCAGGTGGCGGGTGAGGGCGCGGGTGTCGATGCCGGAGATGCCGACGACGCCCTGCCTGACCAGTTCCTCGTCCAGCGAGCGCCTGGCCCGCCAGCTGGACGGCACGCGGGCGGGGTCGCGGACAACGTACCCGGCCACCCAGATCCGGCTCGATTCGTCGTCCTCGTCGTTCCAGCCGGTGTTGCCGATCTGCGGTGCGGTCGCGACGACGATCTGGCGGTCGTACGAGGGGTCCGTCAGCGTCTCCTGGTAGCCGGTCATGCCCGTCGAGAACACCGCCTCCCCGAAGGCCGCCCCCCGGGCCCCGTACGCATGCCCCCGGAAGATCCGGCCGTCCTCCAGGACGAGTACGGCCGCAGCGGGTCCGCGGCCGCTCATCGGTCCAGTCCGCACACCGGGCGGCCCCCGCCGCCGTGGACCGCGGTCTCGGGGACGCACTCCAGGCGGAACTGGGCCGCTGTGCGCAGGACCGCCTTCTCGACCTCCCCGCTGGAGTCGCCGCGGAACCGGAAGCGGGCGCCGACGTGCTCGTAGCCGCCGGCCCGGGGGATGACCCGGCCGGCCTCGGGAACGACCACGGCGTACGGAGCCTCGGCCGGGTCCTGCGGGGCGGGCAGGTCGTGTCCGACCACCCAGCAGGGGGGCGGGACCGGGGACGGTACGAGCAGCCAGCCGCCGGTGCGCCACCGCTCGGGCACGGGGAGGTCGGGGGACCGGCCGAGCTGGATGTCGGCGGCGGCCCGCATCAGGTCGATGCCGTGCACCTCCCGCCAGACGAACGGGATCTCCGCGCCGCCCACCCGGTAGCCCGCCTCCAGGAACCGGATCGCGGGCCGGCCATCGGCGCGGGTGCCGACGAACGCCTCCAGGTGGAAGACCCAGGGGTCGGAGCTGAGCGCGCCCGCGACCCGCGCGGTGAACTCGCCGAGGGCGCCCAGCAGTTCAGGGTCGTCGATCTCGACGGAGCCGAGTGCCTGGCCCTGGGTGAAGCCGACGCAGGTGTTGACGTAGCGCGAGGCCCGCCACGGTCCCAGGCGTTCGCCCGTCCACAGGCCGTCGATGTGGACGATGTCGTCCGGGCAGTACTCCTGCACCAGGCGCGGTTCGGACGGCAGGGCCCGCAGCCGCGGCAGGTCGGCGGGGGAGTCGAGGCGTACGACGCCCCGGCTGGCGGTACCGCGGCGCGGCTTGACCACGACGGGCAGGCCGTGGCGGGCGGCGAACGCGCGGACGGCGTGCTCGTCGGGGGCGTCCGCGAAGCGGGGGGTGGGTACGCGCGCGCCGGACACGATCTGGTTCATCACCAGTTTGTCGCGGAACCGGGCGAGTTCGGCGGGGGTCTGGCCGGCGCAGCCGAGGCGGACGCGGATGGCGGCCGCGGTGTCCAGGTCGCCCTCGTTGAGCGCCAGGAGCCGAGCGGGCGGGCCGAAGCGGGCGCGCAGTTCGGTCACCGCGCGCCAGACCGCCGCGGTGTCGTCGGTGGCGGGGACGACCAGGGCGGCCGCGGCGCCGGCGGGTACGGAGTCCAGGGCGAGGCGGGTGGTGACGTAGGTGATGTGGTGGGTGCGGTGGTCCAGGTAGTCCTCGTAGCGGGCGTGGCGGTCGCGCCAGCGGTGGAGGACGACGATGTGGTGACTCATGCGCGCTCCGTTCCGGGCACGGCCAGGTCGCGGACCCGGCCCACGGCGTAGGTCGCCGAGACCACGGCGGCGCGGGCGGAGCCGAGGGCGTCGCGGCAGACGTCGAGGTCGGGCTCGGGCAGTCCGGCGACGATGTCGGTCGCGCAGTCGATCAGGTGGAGAGCGGCCCGGATCAGCGGCTGCTCGTCGGTGTACCGCTCCTCCACGAGCAGCCGGGCGGAGTTCAGCTGGGTGACGGGGTCCGGTGCGGAGCTACCCGCCGGGACGGCGGAAGCGGCGATGGGGTTCACGGGCGGTTCCCTCCCAGTGGTCGGTGCGGGCCGGAGGCCTCGGCGGGCGTCGCGGCCGGGTGGCAGTCGGGCGCACACGAGGCGGGACCGGGCGACCGGGCGCCGGCGGAAGCGGGGCCCGGCCACCCGGCCGGAGTCGGAAGAAGGCGTGCTCAGCGCGTCTCGAAGCGGATCCTCGCGTTGACGGCCTCGGTCTTGGCCACGGCGTCGTCGGCATCCCGCCCGGACGCGATGGCATACCCGCTGACGCAGTCGGCGACGGTCAGCAGCGGGGGCACGGTCTCGCCCACGGCCTTGCCGATCACCGCGGCCACCTCGGTGTCCCGGAACTCGTCGAGGTAGGGCAGGAAGACGTACAGCACCTCGCCCTCGGGGATCCTGCGCACCTCGTCGGCGGCGTCCTCGGCGACCTCGACGGCGGTGACCGTGCCGGGCTCGGGGGTGAAGAACCGTACGGCAGCGCCGCCCAGCGGTTCGGGCGAGGTGGCGGGCAGGGCGTCGATGCCGAGCGGAACGGTGAGGAACATCCGGTTCAGGTCCAGGCCGAAGGCCCGCCGGACCAGTTCGGGTGCGCCGCTGCCGGCCAGCCGGGCGTGCGACTCCAGGACCCGGGGGCCCTTCTCGGTCAGCACGAACTCGCTGTGCGAGGGGCCCTCGGTGAGGCCCACCGCGTCCAGCAGCTTCGGCGTGAGCTCGCGGAGCTCGGCGAGCCACGGCCGGGCGTACCGGCTGGGCGTGCTGACCTCCCATTCGACGTACCGCTCGTTCATGCGGTACTCGGAGTAGCCGATGGGCAGGTGGCGGCCTTCGTGGGAGAAGGAGTCGACGCTGACCACCGGGCCGTCGAGGTACTCCTCGGCGATGACGGCGCTGATGCCCGCCTCGCGCAGTGCCTGCCAGGCCCGTTCGGCGTCCTCGGTGCCGTCCACGGGGTGGATGTGCAGGCTGGCCACGCCGTCCACCGGTTTGACGATGATCCGTTCGCCGACCTCGGCGCGGAAGTCGGCTATCTCCGCGGCGCTGTTGACCATCCGGTACCGCACGGGGCTCAGGCCGTGCTTGTCGAGCAGTTCGCGGGTGAGCGCCTTGTCCTTGAGGGCGCGGGCGGTGGCCTCGGTGACACCGGGCAGGCCGAGCGAGTCGACGACGAACCCGGTGGACTCGGCGGCCGGCTCGGTGGTGGTGAGCACCCGGTCGAACGGCCGCTCGTCGTGCAGCGGCTTCAGTACGTCGAGGACGGCCTGGCCGTCGGCGATGGGGACGTGCACGATGCGCTCGCAGTGCTCGGCGATGGCCGGGTCGTAGGCGCCCTCCTCGTGGACGAGGACGACGTCGATGCCGAGCTGCTTGGCGCCGGCGATCGGGGCCGGGCGGCCGCCGACGACGGCCACGCGGTACTTGTTCATGGGGTTCCCTCCGTGCGGGTGTTCGGGACGGCCTGTGTCAGGCGGCGTAGCAGCGGCGCAGCCAGCGGGCCGTTGCGTCGGGGCGCGGGGTGAAGGCCTTGCGGCGGTGCAGCACCCGGTGGTTGTCGAAGATCATGAAGTCGCCGGTGTCCAGGACGAGTTCGGCTGCCGGGATCGTGGCCAGCGCCTCGCTCCAGCGGTCCAGGGCGGTCCGGGCGCGCTCGGTGACGCCGCGGGTGGTGCCGCGGTCGTAGCGGGCGCGGTGGCGGCCCGTGCCGTCGGGTTCGAGGATCGCGGCCTCGCGCAGCGGGCCGGTGACCCCGCCGTCGTTGGAGTCCGGCGCGCCGACCTCGAACTGGGCGGTCTGCAGGATCTGCCGGGTCTCGGCGTCCAGACGCACGACGACGTCGTCGAGCGCGGCGATCTCGGTGGGGACCTGCTCCTCGTTGCGTACCGCGTAGAAGGTCAGGTACGGCGGGGTGTAGAGACGAGGGTCGGAGCCCGGCCTGCCGAACGGCTGGTGGGGGTTGTCGGTGTGCCAGAAGAACTCCGAGTCGGCACCCCAGGAGCTGGTCGTGCCGCAGGCCGACGGGTTCGGTACGACGTTGCGGATGAGGTGGCCGTCGTTCTCGTAGGCGACGGCGAAGGGCGTGCCGCCGATCAGGCGGATCAGCCCCAGGTGGATGGCGTTGGTGACGGCCAGTTCGGGTTCGTTGCCGAAGCCGCTCACCGGGGTGGCGGGGAAGTCCTGGGCCGGCAGGTTGGACAGCACCAGGGCGTGCCGCGCGGCCGCGGTGAACACCTGGACGCTCTGCAGCACGTCACCGGGGAGATGGCGGCTGAGCGCGTACGCGCCGATGCCGGCGAGGATGGCGTCGTCGAGATCGGAGTCCAGTCGGGTCTCCGAGACGCGTTCCGAAATCTCCTTGTCCAGCAGGTCCCGGACGCTGTCGTCGATGCGGTGCCGGGCGAACTGGAGCAGGCTGGTCATCGTTTGTCCTCCGATCGGTCGTGGGCTCGTCTCCGCCGCTCGCCGTTCAGCGGGCCTGTGACGGGGCCGACGGGATCCAGTAGGTCGTCGTACCGGAGGGCCGGCTGCGGGCCAGGGGGTCCTTGACGACGCGGCCGAGCAGGCCGACGGGCGTCACTACGAGGCAGTAGACGAGGAAGAGCAGGAAGGTGCGCATGGGCGGTCCGTTCTCCCTGCACCCGGGCGGGGCGCCGGGGTACGTGAGGCGTGGTGGGACGGGTGCTCAGTCGAGGGGGATCTCGGCGCGCCAGTCGTGCTCCTCCGACCAGGCGGGCTGGGCGCTCTTCTCCAGCAGGAAGCTGCCGAGCGCGAGCATGTCGATGTTGGTGCGCATGAAGCAGGTGTAGGCGTCGTCCGGGGTGTTCACGATGGGCTCGCCGCGCACGTTGAAGGACGTGTTGACCAGCACCGGGCAGCCGGTGCGGGCCTTGAAGGCGGTCAGCAGCCGGTGGTAGGCGGGATTGCTGTGCTCGGTGACCGTCTGCACCCGCGCCGAGTGGTCGACGTGGGTGACGGCGGGAATGGTCGAGCGGTGCACCTTGAGCAGGTCGAGGCCGCCGGCGCCGGCGCTGTCGGCGTCGAGCCGCTGGGAGGCCGTGACCTGGGAGACCACGAGCATGTACGGGCTCTCCTGCGGCAGGTCGAAGTAGTCGGTGGCGTCGGGAGCCAGCACCGCGGGCGCGAACGGGCGGAACGACTCACGGAACTTGATCTTCAGGTTCATGGTGGACTGCATGTCCGGGTTGCGCGGGTCTCCGATGATCGAGCGGGCGCCCAGGGCACGCGGTCCGAACTCCATACGGCCCTGGAACCAGCCGACGATCTTCCCTTCGGCCAGCCCTTCGGCGACCGCCTTGGCCAGCGTGTCGGGGTCCAGTCGCTGGTGCGGGATGCCGCGGGACTCCAGGTAGGCGGCGATCTCCTCGTCGTCGTAGCCGGGCCCGAGGAGCGAGCCGCTCATCGCGTCGCGTCCGGTGGCGGGGTGGTCGCGGCGCACCCCGCGTTCCATGGCGACGGCCTGGGCCGCGCCGAGCGCGCCGCCGGCGTCCCCGGCGGCCGGCTGGATCCACACCTCGTCGAAGATCCCGGCGTCGATGATCTTTCCGTTGGCGACGCAGTTGAGGGCGACACCGCCCGCCAGGCACAGCCTGGACTCGCCGGTGCGTTCACGTGCGGTCCGCGCCAGCCTGAGCACGACCTCCTCGGTGACGGCCTGCACGGAGGCGGCGAGGTCGAACTCCCGTTCCGTGAGCGGGCCCTCGGGGTCCCGCCGGGGTCCGCCGAAGAGCTTCTCGAAGCCCCGGCCGGTCATCACCTGGCCGCGCAGGTACGCGAAGTACCGCATGTCCAGGCGGAAGGAGCCGTCGGCCTTGACGTCGATGAGCTGCTCGCGGATGAGGTTCGCGTAGCGGGGCCTGCCGTAGGGGGCCAGGCCCATCAACTTGTACTCGCCGGAGTCGACCTTGAAGCCGCAGAAGTAGGTGAACGCCGAGTACAGCAGCCCCAGCGAGTGCGGGAACCGCAGTTCCGCGAGGGGGGTCAGTTCGGTGCCGCGGCCGTGCCACAGGGTGGTCGTGGCCCATTCGCCGACGCCGTCGATGCACAGGACCGCGGCGGACTCGTAGGGGCTGGGGAAGAAGGCCGACACGGCGTGCGACTCGTGGTGACGGCGCACGGACAGCCGGGGTACCGGGCCCTGGCCCAGGGCGGCGAGTTCGGCGCGCACCCGGTCGGCGGTGCGCAGCTTGCCGCCCGGCCCGAGCCAGGAGGGGAGGGTGTCGCGGAAGGACGCGAAGCCGGTCGGGGCGGCGCCGAGGAAGGTGGCCAGGACCCGGCGGAACTTCAGCCGCGGGTCCTCGTAGTAGGCGACGGCGGACACGTCGTCCAGGCGTGCGCCCGCCTCCTCGAGGCAGTAGCGAACGGCCGCCGAGGGGAAGGAAGGGTCGTGCCGTCGCCTGCTGAAACGTTCCTCTTGAGCAGCCGCGACAGGCACACCGTCGGCGATCAGCGCCGCGGCGCTGTCGTGGTAGAAGGCCGACACTCCCAGGATCAGGTCAGACACCGCTGCGTTCCTCCACGGAATTGGTGTGCGGGTTGTGGTCCTTGCGATCGGGCGCCGCCTCATCCCCGCCGGCCGGCCAGCCGTCCGCGGCGGGCGGCCAGCCGGGCGCCCACGCCGCTCGGCGGATTCAGCGAGCGGTAGCCCACCCGCACGCGCTGCCAGGTCTCCGCCCGGCCGCCTGGACCGGGGGTCTCGGGCAGGGCGGCCATGAGGGTGTCCACCGCGTCCGCGGCCCACGCGGAGTGCCCGGTGGCGACGTTGTCGATGGTGTTGTGGATGTCGACGAAGCGCGTGCTGAAGCCGTACGCCTTCAGCGCGAGCCGGGCCCGGCGGTAGGTGCCGCCGACTCCCGACAGCTCCATCGCCAGGTTCAGCCCGAGCACCTCGGGCAGGAACGTCCTCGGGAACCGGCCGACGCACAGCCAGTACACCGGCAGCTCGAACGACTCGTCCCGGAAGCCGGGCCAGCGGGCGAACTCGGCCGAGGCGGTGGGCGGCAGGTCGACGCCCATCTCCTTGAGGACGTCCCGGTAGATGAGCGGGTGGTTCAACCGGGGCTCCCCGTTGCCGAGTTCGTCCCAGTAGGTCTCGAAGAGCGAATGCCCGATCTCCGACGACGCCTGCTCGTAGTCGGTGAACCCCTGCAGCCAGCTGCCGTCGATCAGAGTCAGCGGCGCCGTCTGCACGGTGTCGTCGACGACGGCTTCCCTGGAGGGCAGCGGCACCTCGGCGTTCTCCTCGAACTCCGCACCGTGCCGGTCGTGCCGGTCCTGGAGCCAGGGTCGCAGCCCTTCCCGTGTCCAGCGTTCCGGCAGCGGCACGGCCCCGTCCATGCCGTGCCGCGACCGGGCCAGCCAGCCGGCGACGTACCGCTTGGCCCAGGACCGCAGCTCCGGGGTGTCGGTGCGGCGCATCAGCAGGGTGTAGGCCTCGCGTACGGAGGAAGGGGCGCGGCCCGGCGAGGGGTGGCCGGCGCGGAGCGCGGCGGCCACCGCGGTGGGGGCGGCGGGCGTGCCCTCCGTACGGGTCTCGGTGCGGGCGGTGTTCTCCTGCGGGGGCGCCGCCGGCAAGGAGTCGATCCACCGCCGGATGACGTTCAGGTCCTCCGGTGAGAACACCCGGAACATCGGCCCGCGCTCCCCGACCAGCCCGCGCACCAGCGAGCTGGCGTGCGACCGGCCGGGCTTGACGAGTCTGCTGCGGGCCAGGGCGTCCAGCAGCGGGCCCGCGTCGGTACGGCACTCGGTGAGCCAGCGGGCGAGGGGCTTGCCCTCCAGCTGGAACTGGTGGTGGTACACGGAGCCCTCACGGGAGCGCTGCCGCATCAGTTCCGCCATGTCGAACGCCGGGTCTCCGGCCGCGACCAGCTCCGCGTACAGCGCCCCGGACCACTCGCGCAGCGCCCCCAGCGTCCAGGCGAAGCCCCGGCCCACCGCGGCCGCGGCCCGGGGGCCGCCCTCCTCGGCCAGTTCGTCGGCCAGGGCGCGGCACTGGAGGTCCGGCCGCTCCGCGGCGTCGTCCCGCGGCACCGAGGGGTCCACCGCCTCCCAGTCGGTTCCGGCCGGGCGGGCCCGCCTGACCATCCTCAGGGCGGGCAGCAGGCCGACCGTGCGCAGGCACAGGTCGGCGCCGAGCAGTTCGCCGCGGAACTCGTCCGGTCGCCTGCTCATCGCCAGCAGCAGGCCGGGCAGACGGAACGCCGTCTCGGGAATGCGCTGGTCGCCGGTGAGCCGGGCCGCCGGTACCGCGTGCTCCGCGAGCCGCAGCCTGCGCAGCAACTCCAGGAAGGCGCTGCCCCGGGAGGCGTGCGGATGTCCGGCGCCCACGTCGGCGGCGTACAGCGCGAGGATCCGCAGCACCACGGGGACCTCGAAGTTGCCCGGTGCGCTCAGCCACTGCAGCCAGGCACCGGAGACGAGGGAGAGCGGGGAGCAGCCGAGGACGGCCCGGCGCACCAGCACCTCCTCGTGCCCGGCGGGCCGGCCCTCCCGGTGCCCGGCGTCGAGCAGGCCCGTGAATCGCTTGCCCTCGGCCGCCGCCCAGTCGGCCGCCTGCCCCACGAGGTCGTCGAGCGGGCCGCCGGCGACGGCCGCCCGGCGCAGCTCGGTGCGGACCTCCTCGACGAATCCGCCGTCCGGCAGCGATGCCTCGGGGTCGGCGGCGTACGCGTACACGACCCGGGCGGGGCCGCCGTCGTCGTACATCCTTCTCCTTTCGAACGGCCTGTTTTTCCGCAGGAACGCGTCAGAACATGGGATAGATGGATGCGTCGTTCTTACGGCTGGCGCGCTTCTTGCGCCGGAACAGGACGTCCGCGAGCTTCCGCAGAAGGGACACGCGTCATCACCTTTTCTCAAGGGGGGATTGCAAGAAGGACCGAAAGGGGAAAGGCGGGTCAGGAAAGCGCGAGCGTTTCGGCGAGAACGCGGGCCACCAGGTCGTAGCCGTGGTCGGTGTAGTGCGCCCTGTCCACGAAGATCCAGTCCCGTTCGGTGACCGCTTCGGCCACGACCGGGTTGAGGTCGACGTAGCGGATGCCGAGCTTCTCGCAGCCGGCCCGCAGCTGCTCGGAGAAGGCACGGGCGACCTCCTTGCGGGAGATGTCGCCGTAGAGGGCCTCCCAGGTGCCCAGCTTGGAGATGCGGTCGATCTCGTCGAAGAGCAGTTGCTCCTGCGGCGCGTGCCGGTCCCGCATCCACAGCGCCATCGGCTGCAGTACGTACGTCAGCCGGGCCGCCGGCCCGGCCAGCCGCCGCCAGCTCTCCAGGTGGCGCAGGGTCAGCTCGGCGGCGGAGTCGATGACCGCCGGGATGTCGCGGCGGACGTCGTCGTGGGTGGAGATGGTGCGGCGGCGCTCGGTGCGGCGGCCCAGGAGCTTGTTGCCGGCGGCCTTGCGGTTGCTCTCGCGGAGCTCCTCCATCTTGTCGAAGTACTCACCGCAGAACCAGAACGCGCCGTGGTCGCCCTGCTGCCACTGAGGCAGCCTGCCGACGGTCAGGTCGTTGAGCCCCGAGAAGACGACGATCTCCTCGATCTCCGGCAGCAGGTGGCGGTAGAGGGTGAACAGCAGCAGTTCCTGGGTCGAGTTGTAGCAGCGGCCGCCGAAGTTGAGCCACGGCGCGGACGGGGCGTGCTTGCCCCACAACCGGGAGGCGAGGGTGGTGGCATCGCTGGTGGCGCCGATGCCGAGCACGGTGGAGCTGCCCGAGATCAGCCGCACCGGACCGGCGGGCACGCGGCCGGCCGCGGAGGCCGTCTGTCCGCCCGGGCCGTGCGAGACGCGGAAGCCCGCCCGGTCCGTGTTGATGACGGAGGACCGGTAATCGGCCCGGTGGAAGTACATGAGGTAGGGCAGGTAGCGGGCTTCGCCGCGGTCGTCGAACCGCGCGTACTCCTGCATCTGGGGGGTCAGCTCGTCACGGTGGAGCTTCACGTGGTCGCACTCCTCGGCTGGTGCGGATGAGGTGGGTGGAACGGGAAGTCAGGCCTGGGAGGGGGCGGTCGGGCCTGGGAGGGGGCGGTCGGGCCTCGGGGGGGGCGGTCGGGCCTCGGGGGGCGGGGCAGGCCTCGGGAGGGGCGGGTCGGGCGTCGGGAGGGGCGGGGCAGGCCTCGGGAGGGGCGGGGCAGGCCTCGGGAGGGGCGGGTCGGGCGTCGGGAGGGGCGGTCGGGCGTCGGGAGGGGCGGTCGGGCGTCGGGAGGGGCGATCAGGCCTGGAACAGCGGGCCGCGGTGCAGCTTGTGCTGGGCCGCCTGGGCCAGCGGCCGGACCACGAGCCGGTCGACGTTGACGTGCTGGGGCAGCCCCACCGCCAGCGCGACGCATTCGGCGACGTCGTCGGCGGTGAGGGGGCGGTCGACGCCCTCGTAGACCGCCGCGGCCCGCTCGGCGTCGCCGCGCATCCGGTTGAGGGCGAACTCCTCGGTCATGACCAGGCCGGGCGCCACCTCGATCACCCGGACGGGCTCGCCGCTCAGCTCCAGGCGCAGCGTCTCGGTGAGCGCGCGCTCGGCGTACTTGGCCGCGCAGTAGCCGCCGCCTCCCTCATAGGCGGTGAAGGCCGCGGTGGAGGTCACGGTGACGACGGTGCCGCCCTGGCCGGCCTTGAGCAACGGCAGCAGGGCCTGGGTCACGCGCAGGGTTCCCAGCACGTTCACCGCGTACATCCGCTCCCAGTCCGCCGCGTCCGCCTCGGCCACGGATTCCGCCCCCAGGGCGCCGCCCGCGTTGTTCACCAGGACGTCGCAGGAGCCGAGTCCGGCGGCGAAACGCCGTACGGCGCCGTCGTCGGTGACGTCGAGCGGGTACGGTCGTGCGCCGGTCTCCTCGGCCAGTCGCCGCAGCCGCTGCGTACGGCGGGCGACGGCGACCACGTCGAATCCGTTCTTCGCCAGCCGGCGCACCGTCGCCGCGCCTATTCCGCTGCTCGCCCCGGTCACCACGGCCTTTCCGGCCACCGACGCCACCGCCTTTCCACTCGTCCGGCATTCGATGCGGCCAAGGGACTTCCCGCAGCTGTCCTGTGGAATTCCCTCGGTCGTTCATCCGTGCGGTGGAATCCTCCCCACTCGGCGACGCGCGTTGAACCGCGCCCATTGTTCGGACATCGGCAATGCGGAAACCCGCAGGGCAGACAAAAGGAACACGGGAGGGTGGGGCGGGGCGCCTCGGCCGGGGCGGTCCGGGCCTACGGGCGCGGGCCGGCCAGAGGTGTGCGGACCCAACGGCCGACCGGCGGCGGCCGGCCTCACCGCGACGGCTCCGCCCCGGGTTGCCGGGCGGACCAGGGAAGCGCCGAGGGCCGGGAGACAAGGTCAGCGCGACGACGGCACGCAGGACGGGCACGTGGTGGGCGACGGGCACGGCTGTCCGCCGGCCCGCCCCTACCCACCTTTTTGTGCGTACTTGGCAGCGCGCCCCTCACCGCCGAAGCTGGAGGGGCAGGTGAACGTCAGGAGGCCGCGCGAGCGCCGGTCTCCGGGCCGGCCAGCCTGTCCAGACGCCGGTGCCCCCAGTCGGAGAGAGGAGCAAGGGCCTCGGCGAGGTCGCGGCCGAACGCGGTCAGGGAGTACTCGGTCTTCAGCGGAAGCACGTCGTACACCCGCCGGTCCACCAGACCGTCCGCCTCCATCTCGCGCAGCGCCTGGGTCAGCACCTTCTCGGTGAGGCCGGGCACCCGCCGGCGCAGTTCGGCCGGCCGGTGCGGGCCGGATTCCAGCTGCCACAGCAGCGTGGTCTTCCACTTGCCCTCGATCACGGCGATCGCAGCGGTCACTCCGCAGACGTTCGGATCGTGGCGCCGGTGCGCCATGCGGTACCCCCTTCATCAGCGATTACCCGATTATCCGCAATTACTCAGTACGTTACGGGAGTTGAAGCATGTCCGTGCACACCGACCGGTCCCCCGCCGCCGTCACCGTACTCGGGCTCGGCCCGATGGGCCGGGCGCTGGCCGCCGCGTTCCTCGACGCCGGCCTGCGCACCACCGTGTGGAACCGCACCCCGGGCCGGGACGCCGACCTCGTCGCCCGCGGCGCGGTCGCGGCGCCGTCGGCCGCGGAGGCGGTCGCCGCATCCCCGCTGACGGTCGTCTGCGTCGTCAACTACGACGCCTCGGACGCCGTACTGCGCCAGGAGGACGTCACCGCCGCCCTCAAGGGCCGCACCCTCGTGAACCTGAGCGCCGACACCCCCGACCGCGCCCGGGACACGGCCGAGTGGGCCGGCCTGCACGGCGTCCGCTACCTGGACGGCGCGATCATGACCCCGACCCCGACCATCGGCACGGACGACGCGGTGTTCCTGCACAGCGGCCCCGAGGAGCTGTACCGGGAGCACCAGCCCGTGCTGGCGGCGCTCGGCGGCACCCACACCCACCTGGGTGAGGACCCCGGGCGCGCCGCGGCCTACGACATCGCGCTGCTCGACATCTTCTGGACGGCGATGGGCGGCTACGTCCACGCCCTCGCCGTGGCCCGCGCGGAGGGCGTCACCGGTGCGGAGCTCGCCCCCTTCGCCCAGGGCATCGCCGCGATCCTGCCGCCCCTGTTCACCGAGTTCGCCGCCGACACCGACTCCGGGTCGTACTCGGGCGAGCTGAACCCGATCACCTCGGCCGCCTCGACCATGGCCCACGTCGTCCACGCCTCCGAGGCGCACGGCATCGACGCGAGCCTGATGCGCGTGATCGAGGGGCAGGCCCGGCGGGTCATCGCGCTCGGGCACGGCACGGACGGGTTCACCCGCGTCGCCGAGGTGATCGCCCGGCGCTGACCCCCGGAGCCCGTCGGAGCTGCGCCGACGGGAGCCCGCCGGAACGGCAGGGGCCGACGGGAGCCCGCCGGAACGACAGAGGCCGCGCGGAACCCGCCGGAACGGCAGGACCGCCCGTGCACCACGTCCAGCCGGGACACCGCACGGGCGAGCACCACGCAGAGCCGGTGCGGACCCCGGCCTCCGGGGCCCTCCGCCTCCGGGGCCCTCCGCCTCCGCGTCCGCCGCCGGCCCGGGGGCCGAGGAGCATCCGTGTCCGCTCGCGCGCCGAGCCTCCTCTCGCACGAGTCGACCGGGAGAGGTACGGGCCCGAGAGGGACGGGGCAGCCGTCACGGCCACCGAGCCATGACGGCTGCGCGGACCGCTTCGACCGCCTCCCGGCGGACCCCGGCCCGGGCTGTGGCGCGCATCACATCCGTCCCATGTCACGTCCGGGCCGCCTGCTCCCATCTGGTGGGCGTCTGCAAGCGAGCCGAGGAGGACGGAACGATGAGCGCACAGCAGGAGACCGGCACCGCGACCGCGCACCACGTGGTGATCCTGGGGGCGGGATACGCGGGCATGGCCGCGGCGGTCCAGCTCGCGGCCCGGGTGCAGCGGCGCCCGGGGGTGCGGGTGACCGTGGTGAACGCGCAGGAGCGGTTCACCGAGCGCATGCGGCTGCACATGACGGCGACCGGGCAGCCGCTCGCCGAGCTGAGCATCCCGGAGCTGCTGGAGGGCACGGGCGCGCGGTTCCTGCGCGGCTGGGTCACCGCGGTCGACGCGGACGCGAGGACCGTGCGGGTCGACGACGACCGGGTGCTGCACTACGACACGCTGGTGTACGGGCTGGGCGGGGTCGCCGACACGTCGGCGGTGCCGGGTGTCGAGGACCACGCGTACACCCTGAGCAGTGCCCAGGACGCCGAGTTGCTGGCCGACCGGCTGGCGCGGCTCGACAGCGGCACGGTGGTGGTCGCGGGCAGCGGGCTGACCGGCGTCGAGTCGGCCGCGGAGATCGCCGAGCGGTACCCGCGGCTGAACGTGGTGCTGCTGGGCAGGCAGGAGCCCGGTGCGACGATGAACCCGAGGGCGAGGGCGTATCTGCGCGCCGCGCTCGACCGGCTGGGCGTCCGGGTACGCGCCGGGGTCGAGGTGGTGAAGGTGCTGCCCGACGCGGTGGAGCCGGCGGACGGGGAGAGCATCGCGGCCGACGCGGTCCTGTGGACGAGCGGTACTCGGGTGTCGCCGCTGGCGGCCGCCGCCGGGCTGGCCGTCGACGAACGCGGACGCATCGTCACCGACGCCACGCTGCGGTCGGTGTCCCACCCGGAGGTGTACGCGATCGGTGACGCGGCCGCGATCCGCCAGGGGTACGGCGTCATGCACGGCACCTGCCAGGGCGGCATGCCGACCGGGGTGCACGCCGCGCTGTCGATCGACCGCGTGCTCAAGGGCAAGCAGCCCAAGCCGTTCCGCTTCGGCTACTACCACACGCCGGTGAGCCTGGGCCGCGGTGACGCCGTGGTGCAATTCACTCGGCCCGACGACAGCCCCCGCCGGATCTGCCTGACAGGCCGCACGGCCGTCCGGTACAAGGAGACGGTGACCGCCTCGCCCTGGCCGACGTACGGCCGTATGAAGAAGATGCCCGCCTCGGGCGCGTTCTGGCCCCGCGGAGGTCGCTTCACCCGCGTTCGGGGGGCCCGGTGACCGGCCACTCCGCCCACCCCGACCACCAGGTCTTCCACGCGTACCGGCGGCTGCTGTTCTCCGTGGGCTACCGCGTCCTCGGCAGCGCCGCCGACGCCGAGGACGTGGTCCAGGACGCCTGGATCAAGTGGTCCGCCGCGGACCGCTCGCAGGTGGCCGACCCCAAGGCGTACCTGACGCGCATCGTCTCGAACCTGGCACTGGAACGGCTGCGCTCCACCCGGCACAAGCGGGAGACCTACGTGGGGCCGTGGCTGCCGGAGCCCATCCTCACCGGCGGGGATGCCGCCGAGGCCGTCACGGACGCCGAGTCGGTGTCGATGGCCATGATGGTGGTGCTGGAGACGCTCAGCCCGCTGGAGCGCGCGGTGTTCGTGCTGAAGGAGGTCTTCGACTTCAGCCACGCCGAGATCGCCGAGGCCGTGGAGCGTTCCGAAGCCGCGGTGCGGCAGGCCGCGCACCGGGCCCGCGAGCACGTGCGGGCCCGGCGGCCTCGCTTCGCCGCCGACCGGTCGCGGCAGCGCGAGGCCACCGAGCGGTTCTTCGCCGCCGCGACCGGCGGGGACGTCAACGCCCTGATGGAACTGCTCTCCCCGGACGTCACCCTGTGGACCGACGGCGGCGGCAAGGTCCGCCAGGCCCTGCGCCCGGTCGTGGGCGCGGCCACGGTGGCCTCCTGGTTCGCGGCCATCGGCACCGTCACCTACCAGGGCGTCGAGCCCGCCGACATGAAGGCCGAACTCGTCGGGATCAACGGTGGGCCGGGTCTGGTGTTCAGCGCGCCGGGACGCGTGATCGCCACCGTCACCTTCGACTTCGGTGCCGACGGCCGTATCACCGCCATCCACAACGTGGCCAACCCGGACAAACTCCAGGCCGTCGCCGACGGCACCACGTACGACGTCGGGACGCGGTGAGCGTCGCCACCGGCGCGTCGCCGATCTCGTCGTCCGCCGGCGGCGGGCGCGCGAGTCGGGGAAGACGCCGGCCGCCGCCCGGACCGGGAGGGCCTCGCCGGCCGGGCGCCCCGCGCCTCCCGGCGCCGCTCGGCCGGTCCGGCTACGGCGCCTCCCGTTCGCGGTGCCAGCGGGCCAGCTCCGCCACGATCCGCGCGCGGCTCGGTACGTTCTCCAGCCCGAGGGGCTCGGCCGCGGCGGCCAGCACCTCCTGCAGTCGCCGTGCGGCGGCCCGCAGGACCGGCCGGCCGGGCCCCGGGGCGTCCCCGAGGGAGAGCGCCACCCGGATGACGTCGGTGAAGAGGGACTGCACCCTCTTGAAGGCGAGGAGGCGCTGCAGGTCCGACGCGTATCCGTACGAGCTGCCCTCGCGGACCTCCTCGACGGCCGCGCACCACGCCTGGACCATCCTCCGCTCCTGACGCACCGGATACCGCATGAGGTGCAGGTGGGTCGCCAGGTCGTAGAGGGGGTCACCGAACAGCGCCAGCTCCCAGTCGATCGTCCAGAGGCGCTGCTGCGGGTCGACGATGAGGTTCTTCCGGTGCAGGTCCGCGTGGAGGAGGCAGAAGGGGCGCTTCCGCAGCCCGGCCACGTGCTTCCTGAGCCGGTCGAACGCGTCGTCCGGCACGCCCAGCGCACGGTAGAGGGAACCGAACTCGGCGCGGTTCCCCTCGTAGACCTGCTGCTCGGCGAAGACGGTCAGCCACTCCAGGAACCCGCCGCTGTCCCCGTCCTCCGAGTGGTTCCGCGCACCGCGGCGGCGCTCCGCCCCCAGCGTGCCCGGCGTGATCCGCGCCAACTGGGCGAACAACGCCACGATCTGGCAGAAGATCACCGCGGGCACCCGACGTCCCGGCGCGTGCGACGCGGCGAGCGTACGTCCCTCGATGAACGTCTGCACGCTCAGCCCGCCCTCGCTCGCGAGCACCGCGGGCACCCGCTCGATCCGCCCGCTCAGGGAGCGCAGCAGAGCGTCCTCCGACTCGAAGTACCTGCGGTCGAACCACAGCACGGACCGGCGTGGCTCCCTGAACTTCACCTTCGTCCCGTCGAGCAGGGGGACCACGTAGGACTCGTGGTGGTAGCCGCTGAGCGGGCCCGTGACCAGGCTCGCGTCGCCGCTCACCGCCACCGCTCGCCTGCGGGCCGCGGAGAACCGTGCCGGTGTCATCCTCTGTGCTCTGCCCGTCCTGGTGGAGCCGATGGGGCGAGGGGACGGGGCGCCGTGCCGCACCGTCCCGTGTCGTCTTTGTCCGCCCGTACTCCGTGGTGCAGACTGCCGCGGTGACCGACACGGGATTCAGACGGGAAGCCACCGGGAGCCAGGCCCGGCTGCTGCGCGCGGTCGGGTCCGCACGCGTGGTGCTGTTCGACTTCGACGGCCCCGTCTGCGATCTCTTCGGGGGCGCGGCGACAGCGGATGTGGCAGAGCACGTCAAGCAGGCGGCCCGGCAGCACTGGGGAACTCTCGACCCCTCGGTCGAGGAGTGCCACGACTCCCACGGAATCCTCCGTCCGCTCAGGGACATGTACGAACGATCCGTACCCAAACCGAGCGCCCGCCCGCTGGAACTCGCGGAAGCCGCGGTCACGGCCCGGGAATGGGAGGCCGTGCGCACGGCGCCCCCCACGGACCGTCTGCACACCCTCGTGGGCCTGCTCCTCGACCTCGGCATGCGCCTGGCCGTCGTCAGCAACAACGCGGAGGAGCCCATCCTGGCCTGGCTCGGCCGTCTCGGACTGGGCCCGAAGTTCGACGGGGTGTTCGGCCGCTCCCCGCACGACGCGCGGCTGATGAAGCCGCATCCTGACTGCGTGCACCGAGCCCTGCGCCACCTCGCGGTGCCCGCCTCCGACTGCCTGCTCGTCGGGGACCAGCTCACCGACCTCGAGGCGGCCCGGTCTGCCGGGACCGGTTTCCTCGGCCTCACACGGCATGCGGAACGCGCACGGAGGATGCGGCAGGGCGGCGCGGACGCGGTGGTCCCCTCGTATCTCCCGGTCGTACGGGCTGCAGGTGAGCTCCTGGCCTGTGGGTGACGACCGCGGCCGTCACCGGCCTCGCGGTCGTCGCGGACGTCGCCGGCCTCGCGGCGGCGGCCCTACCGGCCCACCACCCGCAGTACCGGTTCGAGGGAGCCCACGATCATCTGCGCGCCGGCGTCCCGCAGCAGCTTCTCCTTCCGGTCGTTCCTCGCGTACCCCAGGAAGCCGACACCGGCGCTCGTGGCCGCGGCCAGGTCGGAGGGGGAGTCACCGACCATCAGGGTGGCGGAGGCGGCGACCTTCGTGGCGCTCAGGGCGCGGTCGAGGGAGTACGGGTCGGGCTTGAGACGGTGCAGGTCCCGGGTGCGGCCGTAGACGTGCGGGGAGAAGCAGGGCGACAGGCCGCGGCCGGCCAGGTAGGCACCGACCGCGCGCGGGGAGTTGTTCGTCACGACGGCCAGCCGGCACCCGATCGCCGACCAGGTGCGGATCAGCGGATCGGCGTGGGCGGTGGGCGTCGCGGAGGGCACGGCGCGGAGCTCCGCCGCCGTGCAGAACTCCTCCAGCCCGGCCGCCAGGTCGCTGCCGGGACACCGGCGGTCCACGGCCCGCAGCACCGCCTGCGGATCGTCGGTTGCCTGCTCGTGCGGGGAGAGCAAGCCCCCCATGCCGCGGTCCGCCAGCCACCGCACCATCTCGGCGGCGATCCGGCTCGCCCGGTACTGGGCGAACAGACGGCAGATCGGGCCGTCGAAGTCCCACAGTACGAGCCGCGCGCGCCGGACCGCGCGGCCCAGCGCCTCGTCGTCCGCCTCCGCTGTCACCGGTTCCGTCCGCTCCGCCTCGTCGGTCTCCAGGTCATCGGTCTCCAGGTCATCGGTCCAGGTCGTCGGTCCAGGTCATCGGCCTCTAGGTGAGGGCCATGTCCGAGGTGATGGTGTCCCAGAGGGCGTCGAACCACTTCTGTGACTCCTCCACGAACGTCGCGTCCCGGCGGCCCGCCCGTTTCAGGAAGGAGAACAGCAGCGACTGGGCCCCGAGGGCGTCGTACATCTCCAGCGTCCGGCCCTCGTACTCCTCCGCGCGCCTGGTGAGCATGTAGTAGCCGATCAGCGCCTCGTCGCCGTTGATCAGGTAGAGCTTCACCGGCGGGGAGTAGGGCAGGGTGCGGAAGGTGACGCGCACGTCGACGTGACGGGTGGTCCGCACGGCGCGCAGGTTGTGCTCGAGTACCTGGGCATGGGCGTTGCGCATCTGGAGCCAGCGCCGGTGGACCGGGTCGTCCTCCTCCTCCTCGACCAGGACGGGGAAGGCCAGCTTGGCGTTCCGCGACGGCATCAGGACACGGAAGTCGATCGACTCCGGGCGGATGTGGCCCTCGTGGATGAGGCGGAGCGGCTCGCTGAGGGCGAGCATCAGCGTCTCCGACGTGTGGCACACGACGTCCACCCGCACCCGCGGCGCCGAGAACGCCTTCGTCAGCCTCGGCCCCAGCGCCGCCATCGCCGGCTGCGCCTCACCTGCCCGGACCGGGGCGGGCTCGGCGATGCGGGGCGGACTGCCCTTGCTCACGTTGGTGAGCAGGCCGTCCTCCTGGAGGGCCCGCAGTGCCTGGCGGACGGTGCCGCGCTCCACCTTGAACTCCTCGGCCAGCTCGGCCTGGGTGGGCAGGCGGTCGCCCGCCTTGAGGTCACCCCCGCGGATCCGTTCCCGCAGGATGTCGGCCAACTCCTGGGCCGAGAGCCTTCTGCTGCCGTTCACGGACGCGTTCTCCTGAGTCACGACCAAACGCTACAACTTCGACCTACCTACCGGGAGTTGCTTGAAACTTGTTTACAGGTAGTAGCCAAGTGGGGACAACTTAACAGAAGTTGGTTGCCAACTTGGTCTAGTTGGCGGAAGTTCCTTCCCAGACTTCCGAAGGGGGAAAGACCATGCCCGTCCTCACGCTCGTCTCCACGGTCTTCGTCGTCGCCTTCGAGGCGATCGTCCAGTGGCGGTACGGCGCCACTGGCATCGTCGGCCTGCTCCTGCTCACCCTGGGCATCAAGGCGAAGAGCCCGTCCGTCAGTTCCGCCGGGGCGGTGATGCTGGCCCTCCTCGTCGCGGGGCCGGCGCTGTGACCAGGGGACGGTCCGGCCGCGGGCCGACGGCGGACGAGCGGCGGACGGGCGGCGGGCAGGCGGCGGGCGCGGGACGCGAAGAGACACGCCTGTCGACCTTGGCCGGTTCCGGTCGCCCCGGAAGGATCCGGCACGGCGTTCCGCCGGGCACGGCCGGGGTCCCGCCGCAGCCGGGCACCACGGCCGCGGGGCCCCTCGGGCGCGCGGCCGCCCACCCGTTCCGACCGGGGGACGAGCAGGTCACCGACGGGCGGCGGCGCACTCGGTACCGCACTCGACGGCCGGCCGGTCCGACGCGAGGGAGCGACGCCCCGGTCGCGGACGCCCGGGCCCGGCCCGGGCGCACCGCCCGCTGCCAGGGTTTCGTTTCGGCTCCACAACCGGTCACTGCAACTTCTCGCCATCTTCGCGGAGTTCACGGAAAGGTGGGTACAAGGCGTTCCCAAGTAGGAATAACTAACACTAAGTTGGCAACCAACTTGAGCAATGTGGTCACACCTTCCGAGGGTTGGCCACC
The DNA here is from genome assembly GCF_049974565.1 of Streptomyces sp. WG5. Classification (NCBI taxonomy): domain Bacteria; kingdom Bacillati; phylum Actinomycetota; class Actinomycetes; order Kitasatosporales; family Streptomycetaceae; genus Streptomyces; species Streptomyces sp. WG5. The sequence goes on from NZ_JBNGGC010000054.1 coordinate 20,170, forward strand.
AAGGTGACAGGGGGCCACCATGCCGCTCATCGCCATCGTCGTCGCCGCTCTGGCCATCGGGTTCGAGCAACTCGTGCAATGGAAGTACGGGCCGATGGGAATCATCGCGTTCGTCGCGCTGTCCATCGGCATCAAGGCGAAAAACACCATGATCGGCGGTGTGGGCGCGGTGATCCTCGTGATGCTGCTCGCCCAGTCCGGCTGAACCGACGTACTGCTGTCCGGGCCCCCTTCCGGAGGGGAGCCGGGAGCCCGGACAGTCAGTCAGCACCACCGCACAACAACCACAACCACAACTGAATGCAGCACAGCAACGCAGCACCGCACCGCATGACCACAACCGAAGAGCACGCGCTACGGATGCGCACACCCACCCGTCACCGGCAGAAGGGATCCGCTCTCAGAACATGTCCGGGCACCAAGGCCGCCTGGACGTACGCAGCAGGGCGTCGGCCACACGGGCGGCGCCCGCTCGTTCTTCCCGGACCCGGCCGAGCGCGGCCAGCCGTACGGCCGACTCGTCGCCCAGCCACAGCGCCGCCAGCTCGCCCACGTCGAGCACCAGGTGGGCGCTCTCGGTGGTCGGCGTGCAGGCCGCCCCGTCCGGCCCGGCCTCCAGCCGCCACCGCCCGCCGGTCAGCCCTCCCCATCGGTCCACGACCTCCAGCACCAGGGAGCCCCGCCCCTCGTAGGTGCGCGCCTCCAGCGCCCGTACGACGTCCAGGATCCGCACCCACAGCCAGTCCGCCTGCGTGGTGATCCTGGCCGCACGCGGGTCGGGCAGGAGGTGCGGAAGCAGGTCGTCGGGGGAGCGCCAGCCGCTCTTCACCGTCGTGATCCAGTCGATCGAGCACAGGTAGTGCCACAGGGCCCGCTCGGCGGCCGGCGTCACGGCCAGCAGCCAGTCCACGGTCGCCGTGTTCAGCGGCTGCTTGGCGTCGCCCCAGTGGTCGTCGGCCCGGTACGCGGCCTGGCCCTCGACCGCGCCGTCCGCCGAGCGGTACAGGGCGTAGAAGGGCTCGGTCCACGGGGTGCCGTTGACGTTCAGCACCCCGGTCCGGGTCAGCCACCACAGCTCTGCCCGGCTGACCGCGCCCGGCTGGGCCCGGCGCAGCCGCTCGTGCAGTCCGGGGCCGAGTGTGCGGACGTCCTCGCCGTCCACGAGGTCGATCCGGCCGCCGTCCTCCGGGGCCGCCCAGCGCCGGTCCAGGCCGGCGCGCGGCACGTCGACCGTCCACTCGGTCATGGTGGTGGCGGGGCCGAATCCGTAGCGGCCGTAGATCGGGTACTCGGCCGCGATCAGTGTCGCGACGACGTCCCCGCGGTCCTTCGCCGCCGCCAGCTCCCGCGCCATCATGCGGGTGAGCAGGCCGCGGCGGCGGTGGGTCGCGGTGACGGTGACGTTGGAGATCGCGTCGGCCTGGACGAGGGCGCCCCCGACGGCGGTGATCTCCTGGTCGAAGGACCGGAAGGTCGCCACGCAGCGCTCGCCGTCGAAGGCGCCGGTGGACCGGCCGGGCACGAACAGGTTGCGGCGGGCCTCCAGTTGCTCCGCCGCGACGGCGGGCGACATCAGGAACCCGGTGTTCAGGGCACGGTGCCAGTCGGGGAACTCGGCCTCGGTCATGGGACGTACGTCGATGTCGGAGGGGCGCGTCATGTGCTCACGGTAGGTCGGCGTCCGCGCCGGCGTCGCACGGTTTTCGCCGGGGCGGTACGGCTCCCGTCGGCGCCGCACTCGGTGCCGCACTCGGCGCCGCACCGATGGGCACCGTACCGATCGGCGCCGTACCGCCCGACGACCGCCCCGGCCCCGGCCCCGGCCCTTGACCCTGCCTCCTCAGAAGGCGGCCCGGATCTCCCCCACCTCGCGCCCGCCGCCCAGCAGGGGCGTACGGCCGATGCGGTCGACCACGGGCCCCTCCACGCCCATCAGCGTCAGGGCACGGGCCAGTACCGGGCCCAGGGCCCGCGTCGCGCCGTCCTCGACCTTGAAGGCCAGGGCGCGGCCGTCGGGCAGGGCCACCGCCTGCACGGCCTCCGCACCCATCTTGGAGAGCGTGCCGGGCACCTCGCGCATCAGCCAGGTGTCGGCGCGGCGGGTGCCCGCGACGTACTCGGGGTGGGCGCGCATCGCGTCCGCGACGCGGCGCTCGGCCGTGCCGGGTTCGGCGCGGACGAAGGAACGGAAGGCGCGGGCCAGCCCGACCAGGCTGATCGCCATCAGCGGCGCCCCGCACCCGTCCGTGCCGACGGCGGCGACCGGCTCGCCCGCGGCGTCCTCCACCACCCTGTGGATGATCCGCTGCAGCGGGTGGTCGGGGTCGAGGTAGGTCTCCGGGGACCAGCCCTGCTGGGCACAGACCGCCAGCATCGCGGTGTGCTTGCCGGAGCAGTTCATGGTGATCCGGTCGGGCGCCGCGCCCGACGCCAGGTACGTGTCCCGCTCCTCCGGGTCCAGCGGCAGGTCGGGCGGGCACTGGAGCGCGGCGGGGTCCAGACCGTACTCGTCCAGCATCTTGCGGACCAGGTCCCGGTGGAAGGGCTCCCCGGAGTGGCTCGCGGAGGCCAGCGCCAGCCGCTCCCCCGCGAGGTCGAGACCGGCCCGCAGGACGCCCGCCGCCTGCATCGGCTTGTTGGCGGAGCGCGGGAAGACCGGCGCCGTGACGTCCCCCAGGGCCAGCTCCACGGCCCCGTCGGCGCCCAGGACGACCAGACTGCCCCGGTGCCGCCCCTCGACGAAGCCGGACCGGACGACCTCGGCGAGGACGGGCGGGACCACGGACGACAGCGCGGACGTGGGCGCCGGCTCGGCCGACTGCGGCTGGGACGACTGGGGCTGCGGCTGGGACGACTGGGGCTGTGACTGGGACGGCTGGGACGGTTGCGGCGCGGGCATCGGCGGTGGCCTTCCGGACGGGTGACCCACCGCGGTGACATCCCGGGATCGCCGGGGCCCGGAGGGCGGCCCGGAGGCCGCCCCACGCGTCACACGAGCAGGTCGTCGACTTGTGCTTCCCCCTCACGGTACCGGCGTGCGATCTCCGCGCTGCAGTCGTCGGCGGTGCGCTGGAGGCGCTGCCTCCGCCGGGACACCTGCTGCTCGTAGCGCACGAGCCGCCCCGTCCCTGCGGTCAGCTCGGCGTCGGTGCGGGCCGTCAGGTCGGACAGCTCCACCTCGCCGAGCATCTCCGCGGCCAGCCGCCGGCATTCCTCGCTCCGTGGCGTGCCGAGCGTCACATGGCGGGCGGAGGAGCGCTGCCGGGCCGGGGCGTCGGTCAGGATCTCCGACAGCCGCTCGACGACGGACCCCTTCGCCGCGGTGGTCACCACGGACGCGGGACGACGCCGTGCCAGCTCCGCACGCAGGATGTCGATACGCCCCTGCAGCAGCCGCCGTACGTAACTCAGGTCGGCTTCCTCGCGTTGCGCGTCCCGGCGCAGGGCGCGCAGCTCCGGCAGGCTCAGCGCGGTCAGGTCGTGCCCCGGAGGATCCGCGGGCAGCTCCGGACTGTCCGTGCGCTGCACGGGCGGCCGGGGCGCCTCCAGGCCACCCGGATATGTCAACGCGACAGTCCCAAGCGGCTGCCCCGTACTCGGTGTTCCCATGTGCCTCAACCGTCCCCTCGACCGGCGTCTGGGAGCATCGTGCCACCCCAAGTGGCCGCTATGTGACCGAGTGCCCATGATCAGCCCCGATCGGCCCCAGATGGGGGGTTAGAGAGCGAAAAGAAACCCCGTACGGGCCCGTGTGCGGACGCCTCGGGGGGACACGGCATCATGACGGGATGCGTGCAGTGGTGCAGAGGGTGGACGGCGCGGACGTCGTCGTGGACGGCGAGACCGTGGGAGCGATCGACGGCGAGGGCCTGTGCGTCCTGGTCGGCGTCACCCACGACGACACCAAGGAGAAGGCGGCGCAGCTGGCCCGCAAGCTCTGGTCGGTGCGGATGCTGCACGACGAGAAGTCGTGCAGCGACGTCGACGCCCCGCTCCTGGTGATCAGCCAGTTCACCCTGTACGGCGACGCCCGCAAGGGCCGCCGCCCCACCTGGAACGCCGCCGCTCCCGGCGACGTGGCCGAGCCGCTCGTCGACGAGGTCGTCGCCCAGCTGCGCGCGCTGGGCGCGACCGTGGCGACGGGCCGTTTCGGCGCCCGGATGCGCGTGTCACTGACGAACGACGGCCCGTTCACGGTGTTCGTCGAGGTCTGACGCCCAGGGGCCGCCGGCCCGCAGTACCGGAGCCCGGGGCCCCAGAGACTCCCGGACCTCCCGGGCCTCCCGGGGCTGATCAGGGCACGCTCAGGGCTCTACGACCGTCTCCTGGGCGGCCGCGGTCTCCTCGGCCATCAGCCGGGCGTCCACCGGCACGTTCCGCTTCACCAGGGCGAGGGCGACCGGGCCCAGCTCGTGGTGGCGTACGGACGTGGTGACGAAACCGATCTTGCGGCCGTCGGGGCCGTCGTCCGCGAGGCGGATCTCCGCGCCGGGCCCCGGCAGGTGGACCTCGCTGCCGTCCAGGTGCAGGAAGACCAGGCGGCGCGGCGGCTTTCCGAGGTTCTGCACCCGGGCGACGGTCTCCTGCCCCCGGTAGCACCCCTTCTGGAGGTGGACCGCCGTCCCGATCCAGCCCAGCTCGTGCGGGATGGTCCGGTGGTCGGTCTCGAAGCCGAGGCGGGGACGGTGCCGCTCGACGCGCAGCGCCTCGTGCGCCAGGATCCCGGCCGGCGGACCCGCCTGCGCCGCGAACGCCTCCAGTTCCTCGCGCGGCAGGAAGAGGTCACGGCCGTACGCAGTCTCCCGGACGGCGACGCCCTCGGGCACCTCGGTGATCGAGCCGGCCGGCACGTGCACGACGGCGATGTCGGCGGTGCGGTCGGCGACCTCGACGCGGTAGAAGAACTTCATCGACTCCAGGTAGGCGGTCAGCGCCTCCTGGCTGCCGGGCTCCACGTGGGCCCAGACGGTCGTGCCGTCGTCGACGAGGTACAGGGCGTGTTCGATGTGGCCGTTCGCGGAGAGGATCAGCGCCTCGGTCGCCTCGCCGGCCGGCAGCTCGCTGACGTGCTGGGTGAGCAGCAGGTGCAGCCAGCTCAGCCGGTCGTCGCCGGTGACGGTGACGACACCGCGGTGGGAGAGATCGACGAAGCCGGTGCCGTCGGCGAGGGCGCGCTGCTCGCGGAACAGGTCGCCGTAGTGGGCGGCGACGCCTTCGTCCACGCCCTCGGCGGGGACGGCGCCGGGCAGGGACAGCAGGGGGCTCTTCATACGCCCTAGCCTACGACTCGGTGGCCGAACCCCTCGGCGCGCAGTCCTTGCACCGGCCGAAGATCGCGAAGTGCTTCAGGTCGGTGTCGAAGCCGAACTGTTCCCGCAGCTTGTCGGTGAACTCGGCGGCCACCGACAGATCGGCCTCGATCACGTTGGTGCAGTCCCGGCAGACCAGGTGGATGTGGTGATGCCGGTCGGCCAGGTGGTAGGTGGGCGCACCGTGCCCGAGGTGGGCATGGCTGACCAGCCCGAGCTCCTCCAGGAGCTCCAGCGTGCGGTAGACGGTGGAAATGTTGACCCCCGACGCCGTCTTCCTCACTTCGCCGAGGATGTCGTCGGGGGTCGCGTGCTCCAGGGTGTCCACGGCTTCGAGCACCAGCTGCCGCTGCGGGGTCAGCCGGTAGCCGCGCTGCCTGAGGTCGCTCTTCCAGTCGGTGCTCACCACACCCACGAGTCTAGGACCTCTTCGAAGGGACCTACTTGAAATCCGGAGGGCCTACTTGAAGAAGGCGATCCCGTCGTCGGGCATGTCGTCGGGCAGGGCCTTGGCCCAGCGCTCGACGTCCTCCGGGGTGACGACCTTCTTCAGGTGCGCCGACATGTAGGGGCGCAGCTCGACCTCGGGGGTCTGCTTCTCGCCGACCCACATCAGGTCGCTCTTGACGTAGCCGTACAGGCGCTTGCCGCCGGTGTAGGGCTGCGAGGCCGCCGTGCGGGCCACGGCGTCCGTGACCAGGTCGATCTGGGGCTTCTGGTCGGCCAGCTCGCCGTACCAGATCTCGATGACGCCGTCGTCGCGGGTCATCGTGACCTCGACCTTGCGGTTCGCGTCGATGCGCCAGAAGCCGTGCTCGGACTCCAGCGGGCGGACCTTGTTGCCGTCGTTGTCCAGCACCCAGGTGTGCGACCGGTACTCCAGGAAGTCCCGGCCGTCGTGGGTGAAGGAGACCTCCTGACCGAAGTTGCACTTCTCGGCGCCGGGGAAGTCGTGCACGCCCGCGCCCGCCCAGTCGCCGAGGAGGAAGGCGAGGGGGACGAGGTCCTTGTGCAGGTCGGACGGGATCTCGATCATGAGCGGTACTTCCTGGCGTCGGTGATCAGCGCTGGCCCTGGTACAGCTTCTTCACGGTCAGACCGGCGAAGGCGAGGACGCCGACGCAGACCAGGACCAGCAGGGCTTCGAAGAAGATCTCCACGGGGTGCTCCTTGAGCGGGGGGCATACAACAGGGCCGGCCTCAGCTTACGCGGCCCGCCCCGGCTCTTCTCGCCGGACTCCGTCCAGGAAGACGGCCCACGTGGGCGCGGTGAAGAGGAGCGCTCCGCGGGAGGGGTCCTTGCTGTCGCGGACGGGGACGAGGGAGGGGAAGTCCGGGGCGACCTCGACGCACTCCCCGCCGCTCGTGTTGCTGTAGCTGCTCTTGCGCCAAGAGACGGCGCTCAGAGCGATGGCTCGCATGGCGCTTCCTCCAACGTCCGCAGGATGAAATCGCGCGACTCGGCCGGTGACAGCGCCAAGTCACGCATCGCATCGTACCTACGTTGCAGCAGCTCAACTGAGGCGTTTTCCTCCACGGGTTCGCCGCGCGAACCGTGCCCTCGGTTCCTGACTGCGACCCGTGATCACCCTCCGCTGCGGCACCGCACCCCTCCCGGCTGTGGAATGTGTGGAATTTGGAGCGCCCACCGTGGCACTGGCGGCCGTTCCGGGCTTGGCGACCCCCGGCGCGGGTCATGCCCGTACCACCCACCGCTACGCAGAGTAGGGCAACTGTCGCATCGCGTACAGACGTTGACGTAAGGGAGTGAACCCGTGAGAACAGAACCGGCCACCTATGAGCCCGGCACCGTGCTCTACGACACCGCCGCCGCCAAGGTCGGTGAGTACCGGGGTCGCAGCGGGTCGCGCGCGATGCTCCGGCCGCTCGGCGGCGGGCGGGAGTGGGAGGCGGAGCCGGCGGCGCTGCGCCCGGCGACCGACCGGGAGCGGCTCGGGGCGAGCCTGCGTGCGGTGAACGACCGCACTCTCGCCGCGCCTCCGGTCCCCGGCGAGCTGGAGCGGCCGCCCCTGCCGGTACCCGGCTGCGAGGCCTGCGCCTGGCTGGCCGACCGGCGGGAGGCCGCACGCGCGGTGTTCGACCACAGCGCGGTGACGGACGCGAACGTCCTGCTGCGCCAGCACCGGCGCAAGGAGCACGAGGGATGACGTACGACGGCGGACCGCCCTACGAGGAGTGCCGGCGGGCGCAGCGGCTCGCGCCGCGACGGGACCGCGCTCCCCTCTCCCCCGGCTTCGCGCTGCCGCCGTTCCATCCGGACCACCCGCCGAGGCCCGCGCCGAAGCACAAGGCCCGGCACCGGCGGCGCACCCGGCTGGACGGCGCCACCGTCAGCGGCCTGCTCACCGTCCTGTGGGTCGCGACGCTGCTGGTGACGATCACCTTCGCCGTCTGACGCCGAGTACACAGGCCCCGTGGGGTCCGTCCGCCCGGCGGATCAGTGCAGCAGTTGGCTCTGCAGGACGACGGTCTGCTGGAAGGGCACCGCCCAGGCGCCGCCCTTGCGGCTCTGCAGGACGACGGCCAGCACGTCACCGGCGCCGAGGTAGGCCTGGAGCACCTGTTCGGCGCCGTACGGCTCGGGTTCGACGTAGAAGGTGTACCTGATGTCGTCGAACCGGGCCTCCTCCGGAACCCTCTCGTCGAGGAGGGTCTCGCCGGACACGGACATGTCCTCGCCCCGCACCGCGAAGGCCCGGTTGAGGGCAGGCGCGATGTGAAGGGCCTGCAGTTCGTCCACGACGGCCGCGGTGTCGAAGTGCAGCAGGTAGATCCGCGTGTGGGTGCCGTCCGGCGTGGTCCAGCCGCGGGCGGCGATGTGCCGCAGTCCCCTGTCGACGAGCGTCCGCCGCAGGGAGTCCCGGTCCGACTCCGCCTGGTACTCCTGGAGGAAGACGTCGGTGGGCAGCCAGCCGTCCTTTCCGCGCAGCACCTTGTCCACCGTCGCGCCCTCGGGGGCCGGCAGGACCAGGTCGCGCAGGTCGGCGTAGTGGGCACCCGCCGCGTTCTCCTCGTCGAACGGTCCCGGGCTGCCGGACGGCAGCGGTGCGGCGGTGAGCGCGGGGTAGTCCCACCGTCCGTCCGACTCGGTCGCCAGGCCGGGTACGTCCGTGCGCTCCACGCGGGTGACGCCGTACGCCGTCACCGACCCGACGGCCGCGAACACGGCGACGGCCGCGCTCCAGCGCAGCACCGCGCGCAGCACGCGGCGGTCTCGCTTCCCCGGCGCCGGCTCCGTGACCGGGGACGAGGGCGGGGGCGAGGGCGGCGGGATGTCCGACACCGGCGGGGCGGTCTGCTCGGTCATACGGACTCCCCGGGCTCGGCGATGCGGTCGAGCTGTTCGGTCACCAGCTCGGTGAAACTCTCGGTGTCGAACGGCCGCACGCTGTCGGCGGTGACGGTGACCAGCACGTCTGCCTCGTAGGCGGCGCAGAACACCATGTCGAGTTCCTGGTCGGACTCGGCGGACGGACGGAAGCATCTGGCGTTCTCGTGACCCTTGATGCGCGGACCCTCACGGAAGACGTCCATCGCCGCGAAGAACGCGTTCTGACGCGTCGCCATGTCGCGGACCGCCGACCGGTTCCCCATGCGGGAGAGCACGATCGTCACCGTGGCCGCGCCCGTCTGTCCGTCGTCGGTGACGTGGCCGCCACCGGCGTAGTTCCGCATCGCCATGCCCGTGATGTGCCGGCGGTCGATCTCCTTCTCCAGCTCCTTGCGCTCGGAGCGGGGCAGGCCGGCCAGTGACTCCTTGCGCAGGGCGGTGGCCTGGGCGCCGCTCAGCGTGGCGTCCGAGCCGAACTCCCCGAGGTCGGGGCCGCGTGACCAGGCGTCGTTCCGGTACGGCACGAGAGTCTGGGCCAGGCCGGCGGCTCCGGCCGGGGTCGGTGCCTGCTCCGCCTTCTTCTCCGGCGCGGCCTTGGGAAGCGCCAAGGTGGGGGCGCCCGGGCTGCGGTCGGCGTCCCTCACGGTCACAGCGGTGTACCCGGCGCCCGCGACGGTGACGGCCGCCAACACGAGCGCGCTGCCGGCCACCGCGAGACGCCGACCACGCTCAGGCCGCGCGTCGACCGCGTCGGGCTCCACGGGCGTATCGGCCTCGCCGGAACCGGTGGAAGCGCCGGGCTCGGCGGACTCGCCGGAACCGGCGCTCGCGTCGGACTCGGTGAGAACGTCGATGCGCGGCGTCCTGTCCGGTTCGGCGGATGCGTGGGACTCGGCGGGCGCGTCAGAGGGCGGTGGGGCGGAGGTGGGATGCGGCAGCTCGGGGACGGTGGGGGCCGGGAGCGCCGGCTCGCCGTTCCGGTTCTCGTTCACAGGCGCTCCATCTGCCGCTCGGCCAGGTCCAGGATCGTCTGCTTGCTGATCGGCTTGTCGCCGTTGACCCAGATCTCCATGGCCACGTCACCCCGCCGGGCGTGCGCCTCCGCGGTGTACACCGGCGGCTCCCCCGGCTCGCCGGTGGGCAGCCCGTGGACGTACGCCCACCCGTCCCCGGTGCCCGGGACGGGCCAGCTGTCGGTGTTCTCGTCCAGCGCCGCCCAGTACCTCGCTCCGGCGACCTTCTCCCCCGCCGCCAGAAGCTCCTCCTGACGGAACTGGATCAGCCGGATGCTCACCGCGTAGGAGCCTTCGACGTACCAACCGCCGACGGCCGCCCGGCGGAACTCGTCGTGGAGCAGCGCGTCGAACTGCTCGCCCGGCCGCTCATAGGTCTCCACGTACGTGGCGAGGTCCATCCAGCCGTCCTCGCCCTCCGGCCACTCGAGGTCCTGGGCGGCGCGCGGCTTCTCCAGCAACAGCTCGCGCAGGTCGCCGTCGGTCCGCACCCTGCGGTCCTGTGCGGCGGGCAGCCGCTGCGGCACCTCACCCTTGCCGGGCGCGGCCAGCGGCCGGGCCAACGACGGCAGCTTCGTCGGCTCCCGGTCGGCCTGCACGAGGTAGCCGGCGCAGACGCCGGCGACCAGCCCGAGTACGGCGGCGGTGCAGATGAGCACGGTGGTACGGCCGCGTCGACGCGGCCGTGGCTCCGGCGCCGTCCCGTCGGCCGGCGGCGTGCCCTCCGTTCGCGGTTCCGCTTCCGGTTCCGTTTCCTCTTCCAAGACGTCCCCCCACAGAACGTGTATGACGCATTCGATCAGTCGTGCGCACAGGAGACCCACAGCCTGGCGCCAGGGTTGTGATGGCGTTGATTACGATTCGGCCATGGCGAAGAAGCTCGTGATCAAGGTGACGGCGGGGGCGGACGCGCCCGAGCGGTGTTCTCAGGCGTTCACGGTGGCGGCGGTGGCCGTGGCCAGCGGTGTCGACGTGTCGCTGTGGCTGACCGGGGAGTCCGCCTGGTTCGCGGTGCCGGGGCGCGCGGCCGAGTTCGAGCTGCCGCACGCCGCGCCGCTGCCGGACCTGCTGGACTCGCTGCTGGCGGGCGGCCGGGTGACGCTGTGCACGCAGTGCGCGGCTCGGCGCGACCTCACCGAGAAGGACGTCATCGAGGGCGTGCGCATCGCGGGCGCGCAGGTCTTCGTACGGGAGGCGCTGGCCGACGACACCCAGGCCCTCGTCTACTGACCGTTCCTATTCAGTCTGCAGGAGTGAGTGCTGGACCCATTCCTGCACACTGCGGACATCCCGAACGGTTTTGGGTGTCCTGGTCGCCCGCTT
>NZ_JBNGGC010000055.1:0-31119 GCF_049974565.1 Streptomyces sp. WG5
GTGGGGGGGGGGGGGGTCCGGGGGGGGGGGCCTGGGGGGGCCCGGGGGGGGGGGGGGGGGGGGGGGCCGGCGGGGGGGGGGGGGGGGGGGGGGGGGTTTTTTGGGGGGGGGGGGGGGGGGGGGGGGGGCCGCCGCCCCCCCCACCCCCCTCCCACCCGTTGATCGGATGGTTCGCCGCCTAGTCGGTCTTGGCGTACTCCCTGGCCATACCGCCCGCGAAGTCGTGGACCACACACTGTTCGTCGCTCACGACCCAGGCGTCGTGCCCGGGCGAGCAGACGAAGACGTCACCGGGGCCCACCTCGCTCTCGGCACCGTCGTCCATGCGGATCCGCATGCGGCCCTGGACGACGTAGCCGTTGTGGTGGACCTGGCAGCTTTCGGTGCCCGCGAGCGGGGCCACGGACTCCGACCAGCGCCAGCCCGGTTCGAAGGTGGCCACGGCGAAGTCGAGGCCCTCCATGTGCACGGCCTCGAGGTGTCCCCGGGGGAAATCGCGCCGCTCGTCCGGCTTGTCGAGTGTCTTGACGTCGAGCATGACGCTCCTCCTTTCCCTGCCCACCACCCCATCGTCCGCCTGTCGACTCGGCACCGCCATCCGGGGGAGGACACGGTCTCAGCCCGGCGTGCCGCACAGCCGGGCGAAGCGTCCGGCGTCCACGTTGCCGCCGGAGAGGATCACGCCGACGCGGCGGGGCAGCGGGCCTGCGCGACCGGTGAGGAGGGCGGCCAGCGGGGTGGCGCCGCTCGGTTCGAGGACGGTCTTCAGCCGCTCGAAGGCGAACCGCATCGCCTCCCGGATCTCGTCGTCGGAGACCAGCACGACCCCGTCGAGCAGTCGCCGGTTGAGGGAGAACGTCAGCTCGCCGGGGGTCGGCAGGGCCTGGCCGTCGGCGATGGTGTGCGGGACCGGGACGGTGACGCGCCGACCGGCCTCCAGGGAGCGCCTGGTGTCGTCGCCGGCCTCCGGCTCGACGCCGAGCACCCGGGTGCCGGCGTGCACGCCCTTGACGGCGGTGGCGCTCCCGGCGATCAGTCCGCCGCCGCCGACCGGGGTGATCAGCGCGTCCAGCCGCCCCGTCTCCTCGACGAGTTCGAGGGCGGCGGTGCCCTGTCCGGCGATGACGTGCGGGTGCTCGTAGGGCGGGATGAGGCTCAGCCCGCGTTCGACGGCCAGGGCCTCGGCGAGGGCGGCGCGGTCGCCGGTGTAGCGGTCGTAGGTGACGATCTCGGCGCCGTAGCCGGCGGTGGCCGCCCGCTTGGAGGGCGGCGCGTCCTCCGGCATGACGATCACGGCGGTGGTGCCCAGCTCGCGCGCGGCGAGGGCGACCGCCTGCGCGTGGTTGCCGGAGGAGTAGGCCGCGATGCCGCGGGACAGCTGCTCCGGTGTGAGGCGGGAGGCCGCGTTGTAGGCGCCGCGGAACTTGAAGGCGCCCACTCGCTGGAGGTTCTCGCACTTGAGGAAGACCTCGGCGCCGACGAGGGCGTCCAGGGTGCGTGAGCGCAGCACCGGGGTGCGGTGCGCGACGCCCCGGAGCCGGGCGGCGGCGGAACGGACGTCGTCGAGGGTGACCGGCGGGGTGGTGGTCGTCACGCGTGTCCTCCAGCGGGGTCGGTGGCCGGGCCGGTCGCGGCGCGGGCCTGGGAGAGGTAGCTGTAGGCGGAGGCCCGGGAGATGCCGAGCCGGGCGGCGACCTGCTCGACCGAGCGGCGCACGGCGAACACTCCACGCCCGTCCAGGTCGCGGAACAGCTCCAGGCGCTGTGCGCGGTCCAGTGCCGCCCAGCTCCTGTCCCGGCGCAGCGGGTGGGCGTCCACGATGGCGTCGACCACCGCGTCGATGTCGTCGCCGAAGGTGGTCGCGGGTGGATCGGCCGGAGTGCCCGCGGCTCCGGCCAGGGCACCGAGCAGGGCCTGGGCCCGGTCGACGGCGGTCACGTCCAGGTTGACGCACAGGGCGCCGAACACGGCCCCCGTGGAGTCGCGCAGCACCATCGTGGAGGACTTGATCAGCAGGCCGTCGCCGGTTCGGGTGACGTAGTTCAGCTCGTCCCGTGCCTCGTCGCCGCGGGCCAGGACCCGCATGCCGATCTCGCTCATCGCCCCGCCCACCGTCCGCCCGGTCACCGAGCCGGCGACGGCCACGACCGACCGCTCGGGGCGCCGGTAGTCGTGCAGGACCACCTCGCAGACCGGGCCGAACGTCGCCGCGATCCCGTCGACGACGGGGCGCAACGCGGCGAGGACGGCGTTCCGTTCGGCGTCCAGGGACGGTTCGCTCACCAGGTGCCTCCTTACGGGGCCGGCAGGTGAGCCGAGACTACACGTCCAACGCCTGGACTGTCAGTCCACAAGAGGCGGTGTGCTGCGGGTCGGGGACAGACTCCCGACGGCCAGGGAGGTCGTCGCCGCCACCGCCATCAACCCCAACACCCTGTTCAGGGCCTACCGCGACATGGAACAGGCCGGCCTGGTCCGGTCGCGGCGTGGGCTCGGCACCTTCGTGACGCGGTCGCCGGCACGGCCCGGCGCGGAGGACGACTCGCCGCTGCGCACGGAGCTCACCGAGTGGGTCGCCCGGGCCCGGTCGGCCGGACTGGAGCGGGACGACGTGATCGCCCTGGTCACGGCGGCCCTGGACGAGCACGAGCACCAGCCGCACCAGAACGACCCGGGCGACCGGGGAAGGACACAGGAGGACGTATGACCGGGCCCGACGAGCCCGTCGCGCTGCACGCCAGGGACCTCAAGTTCCGCTACCGGGCACGCGCCGAATGGGCCCTGCGGGACTGTGGGTTCACGGTGCCGCGCGGCCGTATCACCGCCCTGGTCGGCCGCAACGGCGCGGGCAAGAGCACGCTGCTCCACCCTCGGGCCCCGCCACCGTCGCCGCCGCGCTGACCGGCCTGGCCGTGGGCACCCTCGCCGGGCTGCTCACGCGCCGGGTGCTGTCCGCGATGGCCTGGACGCTGCTGGTCACGGCGGCGGTCACCGTTCTGGTGCAGTGGACGCACCGGGCCCGCCTGCTGGTCCCGCCACACCGGTACGTCAGCGACGGGTGGCAGCCCAAGCCGCCGATGGGCGACAAGTGGTCCACCGGGCACTACGGCCTGATCACGGCCTCCGGCCGCCGCGAGTCCGTCCTGGACTGCCCCTACCCGTCCGGCCGCGAGCTGAAGGAGTGCATGTCCCAGCACGGCTACGTCGCCCGCTTCTACGAGGCGAACCCGGCCGGCGACTGCTGGACGTTCCAGTGGACCGACACGGCCCTCCTCGGCGGCCTCGCCCTGGGACTCACCGTCGTCACGGTCCTCCTGCTGCGCCGCCGGGTCTGACACCCTCTCCGGCATCCTCCTCAGCGCCCCACCCTCTCACGTCACACGGAGGTCGATCCGCTCATGCCCAAGGACGCCAAGTCCCCGAAGAAACTGCGCAGCAACCGCGCCGCGCTCACCCACAAGGTCGGGTACGCGCTGCGCCACCCCGAACGTGTCGGCCCCTACGTCCGCCGGGCCGGCCGCGACGCGTGGCTGCGGATCAAGCACCCGGACCACGTCGGCTACTACCGGGCCGTGATGGCCTCCGACACCCGCCGCAACCCCGAGGCCGCGGTCGGCAGCCAGACCCACGACCGCTGGCTGGCGCTCGGGCAGATGCAGTTCGAGTACCTCGTCGAGCACGGGCTGCGCCCCGGGCACCGCATGCTCGACATCGGCTGCGGCAACCTGCGCGGCGGCTGGCGCTTCATCGACCACCTCGACACCGGCCACTACTACGGCATCGACATCTCGCCGGACATACTGATCGCCGCCAAGAAGACGCTGAGCGAGCGCGGACTCCAGGCCAAGCTCCCCCACCTGACCATCACCGGGGACCTCACACTGGACTTCCTGCCCGACGACCACTTCGACGTCGTCCACGCACACAGCGTCTTCTCCCACTCGCCACTGAACGTCATCGAGGAGTGCCTGGCCCACGTCGGCCGCGTCCTGACCGACACCGGGTTCTTCGACTTCACCTTCGACCGCACCGAGGGCACCGAACACCAGGTCCTCCGCGAGGACTTCTACTACCGCACCGACACCCTGCTCGCGCTGGCCCGCCGGCACGGTCTGCACGCGCGGTTCATGGAGGACTGGGAGAAGCGGCCGCACGGCCAGTCCAAGATCCGCGTCAGCCGCTCGCCGCTGCCGTCGTAGACGGCGGACCGAGCAGCCGCGGCACCCCGGGGCCGGGCCCTTCGTCCGGCCCTACGGCCGTGGATCGGTGCGCCGCCAGCCGGGGCGGGCGTCAGCGCCCCGGCGGCCGGCCGCGGCCGCGCAGCGGGGGCAGACCCGGCGGACGGCGTCGGCCGCGCCGCCGGACTCGGGCAGTACGTCGGTCCAGGTGACGGCCGGGAACCGGGACAGCTGCGAACGGTGCAGCGCGAGACCGCACACGGTCTGGTTCCTGCCCTGCTCCCACGCGTGCACCTCGCCGGCCGGCAGCCAGCGGTTGTCGTCCTCGTCCCACCAGCGGCCGGAGGCCGCCACGTCGTAACGCCGTGTCCTGGCCATCGGCTCCGCCCGCCGCCTTCCTCTCCCGTGCCGCCTCCTCACCGTCCCCGGGTGCCCCGGCGGGCAGGCGCCCACACGCGCGTACCTCCTCCTGTGTGATCGCTCCGCACGTCCTGACGGTTTCCGCCGTTCTGTCTGCTTAGCATGCGGGGTCCGCGCATCGCGGGTCGGCGCCACCGCGCGACGGAACCCAGGCATGGACGGCGCACACCGGCTCGCCCCGCCGCGAGTACCCCGTGCCGGCGTGCGTGGGGCGACCGCCCGGGGCCCACCCGGTTCCCCGTGCCGTTCGCCCACGGACCGCCCGCCCCGTACGAGAGGACAGCAGATGGCGCCCACGGGCCGTCGCAGCGCACTGGCCGAGCACGCCTTCTCCCCCCACGACGCCGTGATGGGCGCCGCCGCCCGGCACCTCGGCCGCCGGCGTTTCCTCACGGTCACCGCGGCCGCCGCCGCGCTCGCCTTCTCCACCAACCTGCCGGCCCGCGGCGCGGTCGCCGCACCCCTGCGGACCGCCCGGATCAGCAGCGACCCGTTCACCCTCGGCGTCGCCTCCGGTGATCCCCTGCCGGACTCGGTGCTGCTGTGGACCCGGCTGGCGCCGGAGCCGTTCGCGGAGGACGGCGGGATGGGCACGGAGCGGGTCACGGTCGAGTGGGAAGTGGCCCTCGACGAGCGCTTCGTGACCGTCGTGTCCCGGGGCACCGCCGAGGCACACGCCGAGTACGCCCACAGCGTGCACGTCGACGTCCTGGGCCTGGCGCCGGGCACGGTGTACTACTACCGCTTCCGCACCGGTGCCTGGCTCAGCCCGGCGGGCCGCACCCGCACCGCACCGCCGGCGAACGGCACCACGTCGGCGCTGAGACTGGCGGCCGTCGCCTGCCAGGCCTACCAGGACGGCTACTACACGGTGCACCGGCACCTCGCCGAGGACGACGTCGACGTGGTCTTCCACCTCGGCGACTACCTGTACGAGTACGCGGTGAACCCGGCCGGCGGGGAGCGCCGCTACACCGACATCACACTGCCCGACGTGTTCAACCGCGAGACCATGACCCTCGCGGACTACCGGATGCGCTACGCGCTCTACAAGAGCGACGCGGATCTGCGGGCCGCGCACGCCGCGCACCCGTTCGTCGTCACCTGGGACGACCACGAGACCGAGAACAACTACGCCGGCAGCATCCCGGAGAACGACATCCCGCCGGACCAGTTCCTGCTGCGGCGGGCATCCGCCTACCGGGCGTACTGGGAGAACCAGCCACTGCGCGCCGCCCAGCTGCCCCAAGGGCCGGACGCGCGGCTGTACCGCCGGCTGCACTGGGGCACGCTCGCCCAGTTCGACATCCTCGACACCCGGCAGTACCGCTCCGACCAGGCCTACGACGACCGGCCGCACGCCCCCGGGCCCGAGTCGGACGACCCGGCGCGCACCCTCACCGGCGCCGCGCAGGAGCAGTGGCTGCTCGACGGCTGGCAGAGCTCGGGCGCGCTGTGGAACGTCATGCCCCAACAGGTCTGCTTCTCCCAGCGCAAGTTCGACGTGACCGCCGACGCCGCGGTCTCGATGGACGCCTGGGACGGCTACCGCGCCTCCCGCGAGAGGGTCGTCGCCGGGGCGAAGGCCGCCGGCGTCGACAACTGGCTGATCCTCACCGGTGACGTGCACGTGGGCTACGCCCTCGACGTCAAGGACGACTTCGACGACCCCGCGTCCGCCACCATCGGCACGGAGGTCACCTGCTCGTCGGTGGCCAGCGGCCGGGACGGCGTGGAGCAGCCCGCCAACTGGGACCTGTACCTGCGGGCCAACCCGCACATGAGGTTCTACAACGGCAAGCGCGGCTACGTCCGGGTCGGACTCGACCGCGAAGCCGCCCGCCTCGACTTCAGGACGGTCTCCGCGGTCACCACGCCCGGCGCTCCCGTCAGCACGGCCGCGTCCTTCGTCACCGAGGCGGGTGCCCCGGGGCTGAAACCCGCCTGACCCGGCCAGGCGCGCGCGTGCGCGTACTGCACTTGGCACCCCCCGCGTCCCCCATCGCGCGAAAGACGCCCGGTCCCGGCATCGCCGCGGATCTTTCCGGCAAGGACTGTGACTTCGCCACAGTCTCCGTGATCCACGGTCACTCACCGATCCCCGCTGTCTCGCACAGCCCTCGAAGGAGGCACATCGCATGGTCGGCAGACATGCCGCGCGCAGCCGCCGCGCCGCCCTGACCGCGCTCGGCGCCCTGGTCCTGGCCGCTCTCCCCGCGACCGCCTCGGCCGCACCCCCGGCCGCCCCGGAGCCGCAGCGCGTCACCGCCCTGACGCCCGCCGCCGGCAAGGCGCCGGCGCGCGTACTGCGCGCGATGGAGCGCGACCTGGGACTGACGCCCGGGCAGGCGGCGGCCCGGCTGGTCAACGAGGCGGAGGCGGGCACCCGGGCGGGCATGCTGCGCAACACCCTGGGCGACCGCTTCGCCGGGGCCTGGGTGAGCGGCGCGGCCTCCGCCGAACTGACCGTCGCCACCACCGACGCCGCGGACACCGCCGCCATCGAGGCACAGGGCGCCAGGGCCGCGGTCGTCGAGAAGGGGCTGGGCGAGCTCCGCGCGGTCAAGGAGAAGCTGGACGCCGCCGCCGCCCGTACGCAGACCCCGAAGACGCCGGTCTGGTACGTCGACGTGCGGACCAACCGGGTCGTGGTCCAGGCCACCAGCCGGTCGGCCGCGGCCGCGTTCGTCGAGGCCGCCGGGGTCGAGGACCAGATGGTGGGCGTCCGCATCTCGCCGCACCGGCCGCGGGTGCTGGAGGACCTCGTCGGCGGCGACGCCTACTACATCAACGGTCAGGCCCGCTGTTCGGTCGGGTTCTCCGTCACCCAGGACGCCCAGCAGGGTTTCGCCACGGCCGGTCACTGCGGCGACCCGGGCGACGCCACCACCGGCTTCGACCAGGCCGACCAGGGCACCTTCCGGGCCTCGACCTTCCCCGGCAAGGACATGGCCTGGGTGGGTGTCAACCCCGACTGGACCGCCACCCCCGACGTCAGGGCGCAGAACGGCCAGAAGGTGCAGGTCACCGGCTCGGTGGAGGCGCTCGTCGGCGCCTCGGTGTGCCGTTCCGGCTCCACCACCGGATGGCACTGCGGCACGATCCGGCAGCACGACACGAGCGTCAGCTACCCGGAGGGCACCGTCGACGGGCTGACCGAGACGACGGTGTGCGCCGAACCCGGCGACTCCGGCGGCCCCTTCGTCGCGGGCACCCAGGCCCAGGGCACCACGTCCGGCGGCTCCGGTGACTGCACGAACGGCGGGACCACCTTCTACCAGCCGATCAACCCGCTGCTCAGCGACTTCGGCCTCACCCTGACGACCACGTCCGCCTCGGCGGGAACGCCCGCGCCGCAGGACAACGCGGCGGCGGACGCGTGGGCGGCGGGCCGCGTGTACGAGGTCGGGGCCACGGTGTCCCACGCCGGCCTGCGGTACCGGTGCCTGCAGAGCCACCAGGCGCAGGGTGTCTGGTCACCCGAGAACACACCGGCCCTGTGGCAGCGTGTCTGACGGACGGTGAGCCGCCGTACGGCGGACGGGGCGCCGGGTCGCTGCCGAAGGCGGCCGGGCGCCTTCGTCATTCCTCGGCGAGGAACGCGTAGGCGGCGGCCATGAACGGGTCGTGGGCGCGGAAGCGCCGGGTGCACACCGCGGCCAGGGCCGTGCCGGTGTCGGGCCGGAACCCCAGGAACGCCTGCTGGCCGAGGGTGGCGCCGCTGTGGAAGTACATCGGCCCGCCGTCGGTGGGGTGCCGGAACCACGTCACCGTGTGCACGTGCCGGTGTCCCGGTCCGCGCCGCAGCACCGGCACCCGTACGGCCCGCAGTGCGCCGGCCGGGGGCGAGCCGGCCGGGTCGAGGTGGGCCTCGAGGAAGGCGAGCAGGTCGTGCGGCGTGGACCGGACGGCCCCGGCCGCCTGGAATCCGCCCGCGTCGAAGGCCGGGACGGGGGTGCGTCCGTCCTTGCGGTGACCGATGGCGTCGGTCTTCGCGTCCTCCGCGCGCAGGGCCGTACCGCTCAGGCCGAGCGGGCGCAGGACGTGCCCGGTGAGCAGGTCCTCCCATGCCGTGCCGGTGGCCGCGGCGACGGCGTGCCCGAGCACGGAGACGCCGTAGTTGGAGTAGTGCCAGCGGGTTCCGGGACGGTGCCTCGGGCGGTGGCGCAGGAAGGTGGCGGTCAGCCGTTCGGCCGGGTAGCGGGCGTAGGGGTTGGTGCGCCAGGCGGGCAGGGCGCGGGGGAAGAAGTCGGCCGGCAGGCCGGGCAGTCCCGACGTGTGGGTGATGAGGTGGGCAAGCGTCACGGGGTGGGGGCCGGTCGGCCGGGCGGGGTCCAGGCAGGCGGCGGCCGGTTCGCCCCCGGTGAGGACACCGCGCCGGATCAGCCGGGTCAGCAGCAGTCCGGCGAGCGTCTTGGAGGCCGACCCGATCTCGTAGCGCAGGTCCTCGCGGGGGACCGCGGGGGGCGGGGCGGTGCCGCCGCTGTGGAGGGTGCGCCGGCCGTGCCGGGAGACGGCGAGGACGACGTCGGGTGCGTCGGCGGCATCGACGGCGTCGGCCAGCCGTTCCCGCAGGGCCGCCTCGTCGGCGGGTCCGGGGAGCCCGAGCTGCGGCGGGGCGTTCCCTTCGTCGTCGGCGTCGCCCGGCCACGGCGTGGGGCGGCCCGTCATGAGCCGGTGTGCGCCAGCGCGGTGAGGGCGCGTGAGGTGGCGAGCAGGGAGGCGAAGGCCGCGACCAGCGTCGGGTGGTAGACCAGGTCGAACACCGTGTCGGGGTCTCCCTCGGGCATCGTCCGTATCGCGGGCATGGCGCCGTCGGGCTGCTGTGCGGCGGCGAAGCCCCGCCAGGCGGGTTCGTCGAGGGTGGGCCGGGGCAGGCAGGCGTCGACGACGAGGAGTTCGCCGAGCAGGTCCCAGCGTTCCAGGTCCAGCCAGTCGTCGATCCAGACCGGGAGCCAGGTGGCGAGATAGCCGGCGATCGGGGCCGGCAGGCCGTCGGGGTTCTCGCCCCAGTCGGTGAGGTGGAAGACGGTGTGGGTGATGTCGTAGGCGGTATGGCCCTCGACCGTCCACGGTTCGGGGGTTCCGGCCAGCCAGGTGGTGCCCACCAGGTCGGCCTCCGCAGGCCGGGGCGGCAGGCCGAAGCGGCGCTGGAAGGCGGAGAGGCCCAGGCGCCGGGTCGGCGTCAGCGGCGACCGCGTCCAGCTCGCCAGCCGGTGGTTGAGGACCGTGGCCCGCTCCACCTCGGGCTGGCTGTAGCCGAGCTCCTTGAACGCCAGGTACACCTCGAACGGGATGGGTGAGAACGGCTCGATGCGCTGCCCGCGCACCAGCATGCGGCCCCCGTCCAGGGTGTCGCGCCAGGTGTCGTCGAGCAGCCGGCGGGCCAGGTGCGCCTGCCGGGATCCGGCGACGCCCTCGCGGAAGAGCACCTTGCAGACGAGGGCGAGTTCACCGATCGGCTTGAAGCGTTCCAGAAAGCCGATCTCGGGGTCCACCTCCGGCTCCAGCCGGAAGCCGTCGCGGTGGGCCCACAGCCATTCCAGGGCATCGGCTCCGACGCGGTGGATCAGTCGGGTGTCCGTCATCCCGGCACTCCTTGTCCGGCGTGGTCCGCGTCCCTCAGCCGTGCCGTGGTGAGGGCTGCCGCGAACGCCGCCATCAGGGTGGAGTGGTAGCAGTCGGTGAAGGCGTAGGGGGCGACGCCGTCGGTGGACCCGGCGGCGTCCTGGACGGCGCCCTCCTCGGGGACCGCACCGGACACGTGCTGTGCCGCCGCGACGCGCTGCCAGGCGTCCTCCAGGACGACCGGTCCGGGCGGACGCGGCAGGCTCGCCGCCACCGCCAGCAGCTCGCAGCTCAGGTCCCACATCCGCGCCTCCAGGCAGCTGTCGAGCCAAGCCGGCAGCCAGTGCAGCAGATAGTCCGCCAGGTCCGGCGGTAGCCCTTGGACGGTGCGTCCCCATTCGGTGAGGTGGAAGACGACGTGGGTGAGCGCGTAGCCGGCCGTGCGTTCGAAGGTCCAGGGTTCCGGCAGGCCGCCCAGCCAGGTGCGGCCGAGCGCATGCGGTACCCGGTCGTGCGGGCTCAGTCCGCTGCGCCGCTCGGCCTCGATGACACCGAGCCGGCGGGTGGGGTACTGCTCGGTCAGCCGCCAGCCGCGGGTGCGGGCCACCACGGCGGCGGACGCCTCGTACCCGGTGTGCCGGTGACCGGCCGAGGCGAAGGCCGCGTACACCTCCAGCGGATAGGTGGCGAAGGGCTCCAGCGACTGCATCAACAGGAACAGTTCGCCCCGGCGGGTCTGCTGCCAGGCGAAGTCCAGCAGGTCGGACGCGCGGGTGTGGAGCGGGTCCGACGGCGGGGCGCACGCGGACACGGACGCGCAGACCTGCGCCAGTTCGCCCAGGGGCTTCCAGGTGCGGTTCACCTGGCCGTCGGCCGCCAGGGCGTCGTCGCCGAGCGCGAAGCGATCGCGGTGGGCCCATACCCAGGCCAGGGCGGCTTCCTCGACCGCCCGGACGCTCACAGGAGTACCGCGGCCGGCATCAGCCGGGCCGCCTCCAGTTGCAGGGCCACCCGCGGGTCGTTGCCGCCCATGAGCTGGACGAAGTCGAGTCCGGCCTCGAGACCGAGGGTGTCGGGCACGCCGTCGAGGAGGGTGAGCCAGCGCCCGGCTCCGGCCGCCTGCTGCCAGTCGCGGCGACGTACCGCGCGTACGAAGCCGCGGGCGACGTCCACGGGACGGCGCCGGGCCGCACGGGTCACCGCGCACTCCTCGCCGGGCAGCGCGAGCGGGGCGAGTACGGCGAGCTGGTGGGTCAGGTACTGCCAGCCCGCGTCGTCGAGCCATCCGGCGCCGGGTTCGGCGCCCGGCTCCTCGTCGGGCGGGTGGGTCGGGGGTTCTTCGAGCCGACGCAGGGCACGGGCCATGGCCCAGTGGCTCCATACGACGGTGGGGGCCGCGTCGGCGCGCGGCTGATGGGCCGCCACGGCGTCCTTGAACACCGCGAGCCACCCGGGTTCGGGCGGAACGCGCAGGAGGGCGGTGGGCAACAGAGTGTCGGCGCCCAGGACGCGTACCGCCGCGACGGCGACGCCTTCGCCGCTCCCCGCCAGGGCGCCCCCCGCTCGCACGTGGTCTCCGCTCCGAAGAGCGGAGACCACGTCGGAAGCGAGGTCCAGCACCGTCCCCTGGAGAAGGGCCGACGTGCTCGACTGCTCCATCTCAATGCTCCCGTCGGTCCGTCAGCCCTTCTTCGGGCGCGGGGTCGGCGGCGAAAGCAGCAGCTTGCCACCTCCGCCCTGGAGGGCGAGCGCGGCGCACTCGCGGCTGTCGCGGAAGACTCCGTCGGCCTCGGCGGGGTTCAGTGCCGCTTCGATGTCGATGTTCTCGGTGCGGACTTCCTCGAGCACCTTGTCCTCGGAAGGCATTTCACCATCTCCCTCTGGTAGCCGAAAGCCTTCACACCACAGGTGTCCGGTAAGCCACAAAACATGCCTATCGTCACAACATTCACAGAAGGTGGCTATTTCAACAAAGCGGACAGATGCTCTCCCGGCCGCCCAGCGGAACCGGTGCCGGCGGGCGCCGGGAGCGCAGGCGGGGCCGGGGGCTCACCTCCGCCGCAGGCGCCACACGTGGTCTTCGCGGAAGCCTTCGACGCCCTGGGGCGAGGCGCTGGGCCGGCGGACGGTCTCCTTGGTCCCGACGGTCCATTCGCCCTCCGGCAGGGCGAGTTCGGCGAGGACCCCGTCCAGGGTGGGGAAGACGGCGTCGAAGGGCGGTTCGGTCTGCCAGGACGGCCACCCGGCGTGCAGCACGATGAGCAGGGTGCCGCCGTCCGCCACGGCCCGCGCGGCGTCCCGCAGTACCGTCCGCTGGTCGAGAGCGACCGGGGACTGCAGGTACTGGGCGCTCACCAGGTCGAACGTGCCCTCGGGGAACGACGCGCCCAGCTCGTGACGTTCCCAGTCGACGTATTCACCGACCCCCGCGTCGGCGGCGTGCCCGGCGGCGCGTTCGAGGGCGGTGCCGGAGATGTCCACGCCGGTGACCCGCCAGCCGCGCGAGGCCAGCCACACGGCGTCCGCCCCTTCACCGCAGCCGAGGTCCAGCGCGGTGCCGGGGGCGAGGTCGCTCGCCTCGCGGACCAGCAGGTCGTTGGGGCGACCGCTCCAGACGCGGTCGGTGTCGCGGTAGCGGGCTTCCCAGAACGCTGCGGGAGCCGGCGCGGGTGTGTCGGTCATGGGTGCCTCCTGGGGCGGACGGACCGTCTGCTCGGCGGGACGCGCGACGACCGCGCACCCCGTGTGCAGAGTGCACCTGCCGGAACCGGACGACAAAGACCTTTGCCGGTCCGGCAACACGGTGATCGGCACCGTCCGCCTCGCCCGGCCCCGTCAGCGTGCCGCGAGGCGATGACCACCGCAGGGTGGGGCCGCGCCTGGCATGGACCGAGTGAGCGGCGAGGGCGGCGCGGGCCGGTCTCGCCGGACGACACCGGTGTCACGAGCGGTGCCCCGGTCCGAGGCATCGGCCTGGCGCCGACTACGGTCAGGTCGTGGGACCGGCGCCACGGGCCGGCCCCGGTCGAGCGGTCACCGCGGTTCGGTGCCGTCCGACCACCACGGACGTCCCGCCCGCGGAGGCGACACACGCGGCGAAGGCGGGGTCAGGGCGGGACCCGAGCGGCTCACTCGAGGAGGCCGGATGGACGCCGAGGAACGACACGGCACGGACGCGGACGCCGAGTTCGTGAGGTTCTGGCAGGAGCGCCGGGTGTGCTTCCTGTCGACGGCGCGCGCCGACGGGACCCCGCACCTGGTCCCGGTCGGGGTGACGTACGACCACGTCACCCGTACGGCGCGCGTCATCACCAGCGGGGGCACCGCGAAGGCGCGCAACGTCCAGCGGGCCGAGCGGCCCGTCGTCGCCGTGAGTCAGGTGGACGGCAGACGCTGGTCCACCCTGGAGGGCGTCGCCACCGTGCGGGACGACGCCGAGGCGGTCCGCGACGCGGAGGCCCGGTACGCGGCCCGCTACCGGCAGCCCCGGGCGAACCCGGAGCGGGTCGTCATCGAGATCGCCGTCCGGCGCTTCCTCGGCACGGTGCGCCCCCTCACACCCTCCGGGGCCGGCACCCCTGAAGGGTGAGTCCGCCGGGTCAGCCACCGCTCCCGGGGCGGGAAACGGGGGGCCCGGCCGCTCCGGCCGGTGGCCGGCGGCCGAGGCGTCCGGGCCACCACGCGACCGCGCCGATGTCGCGGGCGAGCGCCGGGACCAGCAGCGAGCGCACCACGAGTGTGTCCAGCAGGACGCCGAAGGCCACGATGAAGGCGATCTGCACCAGGAAGGCCAGGGGGATCACGCCGAGGGCGGCGAACGTGGCGGCGAGTACGACACCGGCCGAGGTGATCACGCCGCCGGTGGCGGTCAGCCCTCGCAGGATCCCCTCCCGTACGCCGTGGTCCAGCGCCTCCTGCCGTACCCGGGACATGAGGAAGATGTTGTAGTCCACGCCGAGGGCGACCAGGAACACGAACCCGTACAGCGGTACGGAGGCGTCGGTGCCGCTGAAACCGAGCACGTGGGTGAAGACGAGCGCCGAGACGCCGAGCGTGGCCAGGAAGTTCAGCGCCACCGTCGCCACGAGCAGCACGGGCATCAGCAGGGAGCGCAGCAGGGCGATCAGGATGACCAGGATGATGGCGAGGACCACGGGCACGATGAGCGTGCGGTCGTGTTCGGCGGTCTGCTGGGTGTCGTACTGCTGCGCGGTGTAGCCGCCGACGAGCGCGTCCGCGCCGGGCACGTCGTGGACGGCGGACCTGAGCCGGGCCACCGTGCTCTTGGCGGCGTCACTGTCCGCCGGTGCCTGCAGTGTCGCGTCGATGCGCACCCGCCCGCCGGCCACCTTCGGTTCGCCGCCGCCCGGGCGGCCGGAGGCGGTCACCGCGGCGGCGGAGGCGACGCCGTGGGTGTCGCGGGCCGCAGCGAGGACGGGGGCGAGCCGGTCGGCGTCCGCGATGATCACGGCGGGGTTGCCGGAGCCGCCCGGGAAGTGCCGCGCCAGGGTCTGCTGGGCGGCGACGGACGGAGTGTCGTTCACGAAGATCTCGTCCAGCGGCACGCCCTTGGAGGTCAGGGTCGGTGAGAAGGCGGCGCAGGCGAGCAGCGCGGCGAGCGACACCGCCCAGATGCGGCGCGGGGCCCTGTCCACCAGGGCGGCGACACGGTGCCACAGGCGGTGCCCGGCCTCCGGGTCACCGGACCGGACGGGCTTCGCCGGCCAGTAGGCGGCCCGGCCGAGCACGACCAGGACGGCGGGCAGGAAGGTGAGCGTGCTCAGCACGGCACAGACGATGCCGATGGCGCCGACGGGTCCGAGCGCGCGGTTGTTGGTCAGGTCGCTGAGCAGCAGCGCCAGCAGCCCCAGGGCGACGGTCGCCGCGCTGGCGACGACGGCTCCCCAGGAGGTGCGCAGTGCGGCGCGCATGGCGCCGAAACGGTCCGGGTGCCGGGCCAGTTCCTCACGGAAGCGGGCGGTGAGCAGGAGCGCGTAGTCGGTGGCGGCGCCGATGACCAGGATGGAGAGGATGCCCTGGACCTGCCCGTCGACGCGTACGACGCCGCGGTCGGCGAGCGCGTAGACGACCCCGCAGGCCAGACCCAGTGCGAAGACGGCGCCGAGGATGATGGCCAGGGGCAGCAGGACGCTGCGGTAGACGAGCAGCAGGATCACCAGCACGGTGACGAGCGCGACGCCGAGCAGCAGCCCGTCGATGCCCGAGAAGGCGTCGGAGAGATCGGCCTGGGAGGCCGCCGGTCCGGCGAGTTGTGCCCGGGTCCCGGGGACCTGCCCGGCGGCTTCGCGGATGTGCTCCAGGACGTCGGGCAGGCGGTCGCCGAGACCGGGCTCGACCTGGACGACGGCTTGGAGGGCTTCCCCGTCGTCGGAGGGCAGGGCGGGCGTCGCGGGGCCGGCGACCCCGGGCTCGCCTTCGAGGCCCGCGACGGCTCGGGTGGCGGCCGCCCGGTGTCCGGTGACGGCGCCGCCGCCGTCCGCGGTCCACACCACGATCACGGGGAGGGTCTCGTCCTGCTGGAAGGCCTTCTGCGCGTCGATGACGCGGGTGGACTCGGCGCTGCGGGGCAGGAAGGCGGCCTGGTCGTTGGTGGCGACCTCACCGAGCTTTCCGGCGTACGGGCCGAGCGCTCCGCCGATACCGAGCCAGACCAGGAGCAGGACGACGGGAACGAGCCAGCGGGCTCGTCGGGAGGGGATGGACATCGGTCTTCGGGTCTCCAGGTCTCCAGCGGCACGGGAAGTGGCTCGATCATAAACAATCTCAATGATCGAGTTACTTGGGGTCGTCGCGACACACCGGCTTCTGCCCGGACGTGTCCCCCGGATGCCGCGAGCGCCCGGGAGATCAGCGGTCGTGCGCCCGGACGAGGCGCAGTTCCTCGTTCATCGCCGCCAGGAAGCGGGCCACCACCGCCAGTTCGCCCTCGTCGAAGCGCGAGCAGGTGGCGGCGGCCGCCTCGGCCAGCGGACGGAAGTACGTCCGGGCCGCCGCCCGGGCGTCGGGCACGTAGTGCAGATGGACGACCCTGCGGTCGGCGCTCTCCCGCACCCGGCGCACGTGCCCGGCGCGCTCCAGCCGGTCCACGCACGCCGTCACCGCGCCGGAGGTGAGCCCGAGGTGCTCCCGCAGCCGCCCCGGCGTCATGGGCTCCTGTGCGTCCAGGATCGCCGCGAGTGCCTGGACGTCGGTGGCGTGCAGTCCGTGCGTGCCGGCGAAGCTCTGCACGAGGCGGTTGATCTCGCCGTTCATCCGCCGGAGCTGCGCCGCGAGGACGTGCAGGCCGCCCTCCTCGGCACCGGCCCCGGTCCCCCGCTCGTGCGCGTGCTGCCCGCGCTGATTCGCTGTCGCCACGTGATCAGCGTATAGAAGGGCCGAGCCGGGCCCACACGCGTCCCGGGCGGCCTTCGCACGGGAGGACGCCACCGCGACGACTTCCGGTGCGGACCGAGCGTGCCCCCGTGAGCGGTCCCGGTGACCGTCCGTCGGGGCACGCACCGCGCGCCGGCGTCAGGTGAAGGGACCGTTCGGGATCCGGGTGCCGGGGCTGTCGGGACGGGCCGTGTGGTCCGGGTGGCCGCGGGTACGGCGGGCCTCCTTCAGCTCCGCCTCGTACAGATGGTCACGGCCCTCGGCGAGCCGGTCCACCGCCGCGCGCTCCAGGTCCCGGAACGCCTGGTAGTACGTCCGGTCGTACGCCTCGACGATCTGGAACGTCCAGTGCCCGGGGATGACGTTGCGCCCGAGGATCTCCGTGCGGACACGCTCC
Source organism: Streptomyces sp. WG5 (assembly GCF_049974565.1). Taxonomy (NCBI): domain Bacteria; kingdom Bacillati; phylum Actinomycetota; class Actinomycetes; order Kitasatosporales; family Streptomycetaceae; genus Streptomyces; species Streptomyces sp. WG5. The sequence continues at coordinate 16,957 of NZ_JBNGGC010000055.1, forward strand.
GCCCATTCCGGGTGGCCCGCCTTGCGCAGCAGCTCGACCGCGCGGTCCAGTTCGAAGTCCGCCGTGCCGGTGAGCTGGTGGAACGCGAACAGGTGCCCACGGGCACGGTCGGTCGTCTCCAGCGCCTTGGACAGGGACCCGAGGGCTTCCACCGTCTCGTCGCTGACGCCCTCGGGGCGCCGGTGCGGGTCTTCCACGTGGTCGGTCCCTTTCGGTGAGTGGAACGTGGGAACGGTGTCACGTCAGCGGCTCGTGTCCCCGGTTCGGGAGCGCACGGGCGGCAGGGCCCTCGGTACGTTCGGCGGTCTGCCCTTCCACCGCCCCCTGGACCCCGCCGCCGGGGCTGCTCCAGGCAGCCCGGTCGCCCTTCCAGGGATTCCTCTCCCCGTCGCGCCGTCGCGGTTCTTCGCCACCTCACCGCTCCTTCCGGTCCAGACCAGCCTGGACCGCGTGCGGAGGTCCCACCACTCGACCCGGGAGCCCGATCGGATCCGCCGCCCCACGCCGCCGGGCTGCGGCCACGGAGACGTCCGACGACGGGAGGTGCCGCACGTACTGACCCGGGCGTGCACGGCGGGGAGACAGCCGTGACCCGATCGGCGCAGTCGTCCGTGACCCGCCCTGCGGGGAACGGTCGCCCGCCATAGGCTCACGGGTATCCCCCGGAAGCGCCGCTAGGAGTCCCCATGCGTCTGCCCGTCGAACCCAGGCATCTCCCCCCACGACTGGCCATCGGGGCTTTCATCCTCAACTCCGGCCTGGCGAAACGCGGGGCCGACGAGCAGACCGCCACCATGCTGCACGGAATGGCGAAGAACGCCTACCCGTTCCTCGGCAACGTGCAGCCGGCGACTTTCGTCCGTCTGCTGTCCGCCGGTGAGATGGCCCTCGGCGCTGCGCTGCTCCTGCCGGTCGTACCGACGGCGGTGGCGGGGATCGGCCTGACCGCGTTCTCGGCCGGGCTGGTGGGCCTGTACCTGCGCACGCCCGGCATGCGCGAGGAAGGCAGTCTGCGCCCCACCCAGGAGGGCACGGCCCTGGCGAAGGACACCTGGCTGCTCGGCGTCGGGGTCGGATTCGTCGTCGACGGAGTCACCCGCGGGTCCCGGTGACACGGAGTCACACGCGAGTCCCGGTGACCGCGTGGGGCCCGCCGCGAGGCCGCCGCGGGGGCCGGTGAACGCGGTGTGCGCACGGGCAGCCGCCCACGCGGACGGGTTGCTCGACGCGCGGGTGTCGTACGAGCACCGTGGCAGCACGACGCCGGCGGCCGGAGCGCCCGGTTCCGGCCGGCCTCTCAGGTGTCACGAACCGGCGCCCTCCGACCGGGAGCGACCGCGACGAAGCCGGCGCGGGCCGAGTGAGCGCTGTCCGGCCGAGTGAGCACTGTCCGGCCGGTTGCGCGCGACACGGGCGGCCCAGGTGGCGAGCCGACGTTTCGCCCTCTTCGCCCTGGGTGACCCGTAGGGAGCACATCCCCGTGTGACGAGGTGAGAACCATGCTGGTACTGGGCCTCCTGCTGATGGCGGGCGCCGCCGCCTTCGCAGGTCTGCTGATCGCGTACAACCTGTCCGGTGGTCCGGACTACACGGTGACCCTGCTGGGCAGTGAACCCTTCACGATCAGTACGCTCGGAGCGTTTCTCGGCGGTATCGCCCTGACCCTGATCTTCGGCCTGGGCATGTGGATGCTGCTGGCCGGGACGGTACTGGCGCGCCATCGCAGCAAGAAGCGTCGTGGGGAGCGGGAGACCGCCCGGCGGGCCGCCGCGGACCGCGACCGACTGGCCGACCGCCTGGAGGGCGGGAGCGGCGCCGACGGCAGGACCAGCCCTCCGGACGAGACGGCGGGAGACCGCCGTCCGGCCGCCCACCGGCCGCACCGGCTCCGCTTGCACCACTGACGGCGACGACGCGTGCACCGCTGACCGACGCGGCCGGGTGAGCGTCGGACGTCCCCTCCCTCCGCCGCCTGCTGCTCGTGCCGGCACGAGCAGCAGGCGGCGAGTTCGCGTCACGCGACGGCGGTCGCCTCGAGTTCGACCAGCTGGCCGGGAACCGCCAGCCGTGTCACCCCGAGCATCGTGCTGGCCGGGGCGACCCCGGCGGCGGCCAACCGCGACGCCAGCACGCCGTAGTGCGGGAGCAGCAGATCGACGTCGGTGGTGTAGACGTTGAGCCGGACCACGTTCGAGAGGGACATGCCGGCCTCGGCGAGCACGGCCTCCAGGTTGTCGAGGCTCAGCGCCACCTGGGCGGCCATGTCACCGTCGTGCTGGGGTTTGCCGTCGGCGGACATCGCGGTCTGTCCCGAGCAGTACAGGGTCCGGGTGTGTCCGGAGACGACCTCACCCTGGTTGAAGCCCATCTCCACCGACCAGGTCACCGGGTTGACCGCCGTTCGTTCCACTGCCATATCAGCTCCATCTGGATTCACCGGGAGTAAGTACGACGCCCATCGGCGGCGTAGCCGCCTTCGTCGACGTCGGTGCTGACGAGCCTTCCGGCAAACCACGACACCCTTGGTCGGGTATGCGACGAGTTCCCGCCCGTGGTGCGCCGACCGGCCCGCCGGACGCACCCGGCGACTCAGGTGAGGCCGGCGGCCGTGAGGGCGAGTGCGGTGCGCAGGGTCGCCGCGAGGTCGATCCTGGCGGCCGCGGGATCGGGGTCCGGCCCGGTCGTCCGGTAGGCGTGGTGCTCGACCGCCGCGCGCAGCGCCGCGTTGATCATGCCGGCCCAGATGGCCGGCCGTACGTCGTCGGCGGGGAGTCCGGATCGCTCGGCGAGGGCGCGGGCGAAGGCGGGCTCCGCCTCGTCGTGGGTCCGCAGCCAGACCGCGCGCAGACCCGGCTCCGTCCGGGTGAGCCGCAGCAGGGCGCCGACGTCCGGTCCGGGCAGGACGGCGTCGGCGGTCCACAGGTGGTCGAAGGCTTCCTGGAGGGGCCGGCCGGGGCGCCACTGCCGCAGCGCGGTGGCGATCGCATCGATGCCGGTCGTGAAGAGCGGGCCTACGCAGCTCTCCTTGGTGGGGAAGTAGCGCCACACCGTGCGCGCCGAGACGCCGACCGCCTGTCCGATCTGCTCCCCCGTCGTCGCGGCGACGCCCTGGGCGATGAACAGGTCGACCGCGGCCCGGGCGATCCTCAGCCTGATGGCGGCTTTGCGCTCCTCGGTCAAGGGTGGCCGCCCGGTCCGTCCGCGAGCTGCGGTCATCGGCCCCTCCGGCGCACAGTGCTCCACGTCATGAACGTGTATTCTCCACCAAGACTTTATGTCACTCAGAGACATTAATGCTGGCGTGCCGACCCGGTGGGACACGGGCCGGCCGCACCAGCACTTGGGAGAGGGAGCACTTCATGACCGCCGATCCGAACGGCCGCAGCGTGATCGTCACCGGAGCGGGATCGGGCATAGGGCGCGCGGCCGCCCTCGCCTTCGCCGCGCAGGGGGACCGCGTCGTGGTGGCGGACCTCAACGCCGACGGCGCCGACGCGGTCGTCAAGGAGATCGAGCAGGCGGGCGGCACCGCGGTGGCCGTCCCGGGCGACCTGAGCGAGCAGGCTGTCGTGGACCGGGTGACGGCGACGGCGGTGGAGCGGTTCGGCGGCGTGGACGTCCTGGTGAACAATGCCGGGATCATGGACAGCATGTCGGCCCTGGCCGACGTGACTGACGCCGAATGGGAGCGGGTCATCCGGGTCAACCTGACCGCGCCGTTCATGCTGGCCCGCGCGGTACTGCCGCACATGCTGGGCGCGGGCCGCGGCGCCATCGTCAGCACCGCCTCCGAGGCCTCCTTGCGCGGGAGCGCGGCAGGCACCTCGTACACGGCTTCCAAGCACGGTGTGGTGGGCCTGACGAAGTCGCTCGCGGTGATGTACCGGAAGAACGGCATCCGCGCCAACGCCATCTGCCCGGGTGGCACCGCGACCGCCATCGCGGTGGAGGCCGACCGCGCGGCGCACGGCCCGGCGGCGATCGGCCCGCACTTCGTGAACCTCGGCCGTGTGTCGCGGCCGGAGGAGCAGGCGGCCGCGATCCTGTTCCTCGCCTCGGACGCCGCGAGCAACATCAACGGCGCGATCCTGCCCGTCGACGACGGCTGGTCCGCCGTCTGACACGCAGTTGTCCTGGTCGCCACCCTCAACGAGCGGTTGTGGCCCGTAGGTGAGACCAACGGCCCGGGATGCGGCGGCCGGTGACGGCTGACGGGTCAGGGCTGCGAGACGTTGAGCGGCAGGTCCCGGTGGAAGACGGCCATGGCCCGGCCCGGGCCGTTGTAGTCGTCGACGACCTTCGTGGCGAAGCCGAGGCTGCGGTGGAAGGCGATCGAGCCGGTGTTCCCGATCGACGTGATCGCCTTCAGCCGCCGTGCACCGTGACGTTCCGCCGCTTCGGCGAACGCCGTGTACAGACGACGCCCGAGACCGGTGCCGCGGGCGTCGTCCCGCGTGGCGATCAGATGCACGTACCCGGTGCCGTCCGGGGTGACGAACCCGAAGACGTACCCACGGATTCCGTCCTCGGCCCGGGCGACCAAGCAGGTGGAACCGAACTCCTGCACCAGTGCAAGAAGGTGGAGCGACCGGAGGTCGCGTTCGCCCCAGTAACGGGGGTGATCGGCCAGGACCTGATGGAAGTCGGCCACCCCGGCCGTTGAGATGTCTGTCCCCATGGCGACGATCATGGCAGGCGCCGTGGCCGTCACGGTCGAAGGTCCGCACGGAGACATCGAGCCGAGGCACCGGGCACGGCGAACGCGCGGTCCGCCGCCATGAGGCTGCTGTCCTCGTTGCCGCCTTCACCGCGTGTGGGTGGCGTACCGGTCCGACGACAACTCGAACACCCGTACTCGCCGGCCGCAGGTGGGGTTGACGGTCTCACGGACCGGACGCATCCCCAGTTTGGTCATGATCCGTTCTGAGGCGTCGTTGCCCACTTGAGCGATGCTGACGATCCGCTCCAGCCCTCGCTCCTCGAACCCGAACCGCACAGCGGCCGCAGCGGCCTCGGTGGCCAAGCCCTGACCCCAATGGGAACGTCCCAGCCGCCAGCCGACCTCGACCGCCGGCAGTACCTCCGGCAGGAAGTCGGGCACCGAAAGGCCGGTGAACCCGGCCAGCTCGCCGGTGGACCGGATCTCCACGGCGAACAGGCCGAAGCCCCGCGCCTCCCACTCGCTCTCCCATGCCTGGACCCCGTCGCGAGTCTGCTGTTCGTCACGGACGCTGCCGTCACGGATCCACCGCATGACCTCGGGGTCGGCATGGACGGCAGCCATCGGCACGACGTCTTCCTCGCGCCAGCGACGCAGGATCAAACGGGGAGTCTCCAGCGTGACCATCCCGTCATCCTGGACCACACAGGGGGGTCTCGGCCATCCTCGCCAGGCACGTCGATGAGGAACCCGGGTCGGGTCGGACCGCATCCGCGCAGAGCATCACCGGGGCCCCGACCGGCAACGGGACGAAACTCGATGCGGCGGAGGTCGCAGCGCTGGTCATGACGGGTTCCGGCCCCAGAGGACGACAAAAAGTCTCTGCCGTAGGACGGTTCGTGGACGCGCCCGGGAGGCTCGTCGCGCCGCTGCTCCTGGCGGGCATGGTGGGCAAGCCCAGCGGCGATGGCGTCGCCCCTGGTGGGCCGGCAGACGTTCAGGGTCGACGGGTACTCGTGACCGAGGAGCTTCGCCGTGTGCGCCCACGGCGCGGGCCCGCGTGCGCGGATGGTGCCGCTGCTCAACGGTACCGGCCGCACGCTGCGGTGGTTCGTCGAGGACCTCCGGGGCCGGTTCGACGACGACCACACCTGGCCCGGGGTCGTGTCCCTCGACGGGGCACAACGCTCCTCCAGGCGGTCGTCGGTGGCGCATGCCCTCGGTGTCCCGGGGGCCGCGAGGTTGTCGGTGGCGGGAACTACAGTCGCCGGTGTGACCGATGACGAGCTTCGCCGCATGCTGATCCCCTTTCGTACCCGGGCAGTTGAGGAGGGATACCCGTGGGAGGACATAGACCCGCTCCCGGCCGAAGAGGTGGACCGGTGGATCGGCCACGTCCGGCCTTGCGCGGTCCTCACCGACGGCGGAGACGGGCCGGTCGCGGGCAGGTTCGGCGGGCCGCTGCTGCTGCCCGCCGAGGTCCCGGACCCGGAACACCCGTACCTCGCGTCCATCGACCTCGCCGCGCTGCCGAAGGACGCGACGGACCTCCCTCTGCCGCCCGACGGACGCCTGCTGCTCTTCGCCTCACTCGAGGAAACGGACGGCGACGGCAACTGCGGCCAGGCCGTGTACGTCCCGGCCGGCACACCGGTGGAGGAACGCGACAAGAACACCTGGAACGGCTGTCCCGGCGATGACTACTACCAGGAGATCGTCGACTCCTACCCGCAGGGCGACTTGAGAGCCAGAACCGAACCGGACCTGCCGTACCACCCGCTTCCCGGATTCCCGCACGCTGACGAGTTGGCCACGGTCTGGTGCGACACCTCCGGCAGAGAAGGGCATCTGCAGATCGGCGGATACGCGAGTGAGGAGGCCTGCGACGCTGACCCGCTGGAATCCGTGGCCAGCTGCGCCGTCCACCAGGCGGAACGGGGACGTCGGGGCGGCGACGAGCCGGTGTCGGGCGCCGTCGAGGACTGGGTTCTGCTGGCCCACTGGAATCCGGACATCAGCCATCGGGAAGGCTCGGACGTGCAGTGGGGAATCCAGCGCGCGGACCTGGAAGCCCGTCGCTTCGACCGCACCTTCAGCACCGTCCGTCGGAATCCCTGACCGGGCCCGGCGGACGGCGTCCCTCGAATGGGTCAGGCGATCAGAGGCGAAGTAACCCTGCGAAAACCTGCGCAGCCGCCGAAGCTGCGCACAAACAGCCACACGGTGGGACCGCCGACCACTCCGGCCCGAGCGGGCCGGCTGTTCAGAATCTTTCCCACAGGCAGGGCGGAAGCCGGTGAGAATCGCCTGACCGCCTACGCTCCAGCAGCCACCCACGCCAACGCGTTACCGCCCATCAGCGACCGACGTCGGCGTGCTGCGGGCCGAGCGGACCTACGTCGGGGAAAAAGCGACCCCCTCCATTGACTGACCGGTCGCTCTCCTACATGCTGTCCTCATGCCCAGGCCGAGGAGCGACGACAAGCGCGCGGCGATCATGGCCGCTGCCACGCGGATCATCGCTGTCCAGGGACTGGGGGCGGCGACGGCGGCGATCGCGAAGGAGGCCGGCGTCTCGAACGGGTCACTGTTCACCTACTTCGACACCAAAGCGGATCTACTGAACCAGCTTTATCTGGAGCTGAAGGGTGAGATGAGGGCAGCCGCACTCGGCGGCTTGCCCGCAGCCGATGCGCGCACCCAGCTGCTGCACATGTGGTCACGATGGATGGACTGGGCGACGGCCGCTCCCCTGAAGCGCCGCACTCTGGCCCAGCTCCAGGTCTCCGACGAGATCACGGCGTCCACCCACGAGTCCGCAAACCGGACCATGACAGGCATCGGAGAGATCCTGGAGCGCGGCCGGGCGAACGGCCCGATGCGCGATGCCCCGGCGGCTTTGGTGTTCGCGTTGTCCCACGCCCTGGCCGAGGCCACCATCGACTACATCATCGGCGACCCGGACCGCGCCGACGAACACAAGCAGTCCGGTTTCGACGCACTCTGGCGCATGATCGGCTGACCCGCCCCGGGCCCGCTTCCCCGCACTCACCCACACCCATTAATGACTGGCCAGTCAGACATCTAAGGAGTGCCATGCCCGACAAGGTCTACGTCATCACCGGCCCGACCTCCGGCTTCGGCCGCCGCACCGCGCTCGCACTGGCCGAGCACGGCACCGTCGTGCTGGTCGGCCGCAACGCCGCCAAGCTCGACGACGTGCGCAGCACCATCGAAGGCACGGGCGGGAAGGCCGTGTCCGTCCTCTGCGACCTCTCGGACCTGACGAGCGTGCGACGCGCCGTCGCTCGGATCACCGAGCTCGGCCTCCCGATCGCCGGCGTGCTCAACAACGCCGGAATCTTCCCCAACCGTCCCGGCACGAACGCCCTCGGCTGGGACATCGCCTACGCGACCAACCACATCGGGCCCTTCGTGTTCACCGAGACACTCGTGCCCCACCTCGAAGACGGCACACAGGTGGTGTTCGTCGTCTCGGCTGTGGAGGATCCGGAGCGCAAGGCCGCCACCATGTCCGGCTTCCGCAGCGCCCGGTACATCTCCGCCGAGGCGAGCACCCGTGGCGAGTGGAAGCCCGGCGGCTCGAAACTGCCCGGCGCGGACGCCTACGCCACGTCCAAGCAGTGCAACCTGGCAACGGTGCTCGCCTTCGCCCGCGAAACACCCCGACTGCGGTTCAACGCCATCGAGCCCGGCTTCGCTCCCGGCACGAATCTCGGCCGTGACGCCGGCCCGCTCCTGCGTCTGCTGTCGAAGTACGTGCTCTCGCCACTGGCCCCGCTCATCAAGTACTGGACCAACCCGGGCACCGCTGCTCGCGTGATCACCCGGGTACTCACCGACGAGTCGGACACCACCGGCGTCTACTACGACGAGAAGGGACGACCCATGCGGGGTTCCGCACAGGTGCACGACCCGGCGTTCAACGCGCGGGTGGTCGCCGAAACCCGTGCGCTACTGGGAACAGTGCCCCACTGAGGACGGACTTCGGTCGGCCCCTCCCGGGCAACCGGACCCGGCCCACCGTACGGATGGCGCCGCCGCCCGCTCGGCCTGCACCTGCGAGGCATCGAGCGTGTCGCGAGAGGAGTCCAGCCAGTGAGCGGGCCTCGCCCCGATGCTGGACGCACGAGACACTGGGTCCTGGCCGCGTCAGCAGAGTCGGCAAAGAGCCGGCAAGTGTCCTGCCACAGCCACCCGCAGAGGGACACACCCTCGACGGGCACGGCACAACGGCATCGGGCTGACAGCACACCCGGCCGCCCAGCGCCCGCGAGGAGCCTGTGAAGGACGACGGGAGACGGCCGGCTGACCGGCCACAACCGTCCCGTCAGCCCTTCCCGCAGGTCAGCGAAGCCTCCCGCGCGGCTTCAGCGGCACCGGAGGCAGCACAGGGGCGGGCAGCGGATCCCCGTCGTACCCCTTCACCTCACCGAACCGGGACCCTTCCATCCAGTCCCGGCGAGCCTGTGCGATCTCCTCCTGCGACCGTCCGATCCAGTTCCAGAACATAGCGAAGCCTGTGCGCCTTTGCGCAGGTCAGCGGCGTTCCGGACCGCCGACGGTTAGCAAACTGTTAGCGTCGGTCCCGGAGGAGTCGTCAATCGTGAGTTCCACTGCCCTGGTTCGTCGGATGGGTTCGTTCTTCAAGGAGTGTGAGCATCCGCGGTCGCGGTGAGCTGTACTGAGATTTATGGAGTCCCTGATGCCAGGGTTACCGTCCTGGCGAAGGAGATCCACCAGCACCATGGCAGCACCCCGTAAATACCCCGGCGAGCTCCGCGAGCACACGATCCGTGAGGTCCGCGCCACCGGCCGCCCCATCGCCCACGTCACGAAGGATCTGGGCATCCACAAGGAGGCTCTGCGCGGCTGAGTCCGCCAGGCCGAGGCCGACCGCGACGACCGGCTGACCACCGCCGAGCAGGACGAGCTGAAGCAACTTCGCAAAGAAGTAGCGGAGTTGAAGCGAAGGAACGAGATCCTCAAGGCCGCCTCGGTATCTTTTGCCCAGGAGATCGACCATCCCCGGACGAGACCGAGCAGGTGATAGATCACCTGCGTGACAGAGGTCTCGGGGTCGATCCCGTCTGCCCGTGCACGGCCTGTCGCCGTCGACGTACTTCGCCCGCAAGAAGCGGCCGAAGTCCGCTCGCCGGCTCCGCGACGGACGTCTCATGCCGCTGATCGAACAGATCCACGCGGAATCGGGCGGCACCTATGGCACCCGCCGGATCACCCGCGCACTTCGATGCAAGGACGTGGACGTGGCCCGCTGCACCGTCGAGCGCCTGATGGCCGAGCTGGGCCTGGAGAGCGTCATTCGAGGCCGGCGGCGCCGCACCACCATCCCCGAGCCGTCGGCGCCCCGCCCGCCGGACCTGGTCGACCGTGTCTTCACCACCTCCCGGCCGGACCAGCTGTGGGCGGCGGACATGACGTACGTCCGCACCTGGTCCGGCTGGGCATACGTGGCGTTCGTCCTGGACGTGTACTCGCGGATGATCGTCGGCTGGCAGGTCGCGAATCACATGCGGACCGAGCTCCCGCTGGACGCTCTGGAGATGGCGCTGTGGAGGCGGAGGATCAAGAAGGACTCCGGTCTCATCCATCACAGCGACCGCGGGTCTCAATACGTATCAATTCGGTATACCGATCAACTCGCCGACATCGGCCTCAGCCTCCGTCGGCTCCGTCGCGGACAGCTATGACAACGCGATGACCGAGGCCCTGAACGGCACCTTCAAGGCCGAGCTGATCGAGATGCGGGGCCCCTGGAAGGACGTCGACCAGGTCGAATGGGCGATCTTCCAGTGGATCACCTGGTACAACGAGGAGCGTCTCCACTCCACGCTCGACTACGTACCGCCCGCTGAGTACGAGGAGCCTTCTGGCGGAGCCAGGAGCAGACCCCGCAGTCCGCCTGAAACAAAATCACCGGACTCTACAAAACTCAGTACTGCTCACCCTGATCATGGCATTCACGCCCTGCTCGCCCAACCAGTCCAGGATGAGTAGCGTCAGTCCTCGATGCCACGATCCTGGTCGATCTTTGGCCAGCGGCCCCGGTTACCTGTCACTGGCCCGACTCTACCGAGGTCCCCGCAGCAGGCGGGACGTCCGGTGGTCAAGTTCAGAGAAGTCTGCATCCGCTGCCCGATGCCCCACGTCAACCCCAAGATGCTCGCCCGGCTCACCGAGCTCGAAACCGACCTTCTCGACCGGCGAGGGCGCGCCGAGACCGAGGGCTGGGTCGGTGAGGTCGAAGGCATCGACCTCACCCTCACCTTCCTCCGCGCAAAGCGCAACGAGACCCAACGCCGAGCACATCGACCAGCTGTCCACCTCGGCATCCCCACACGCCTCCGTCCACAGGAGTCCGAAACCTTCCCCAGACCAGTGCCTGGAAGCGACCAACTGTCACCGAAGGACGACGCTCACACCGAGCAGGTCTAACAGCACAACCTCACGATCGCCGACATGGCGGCGCCCTTCCAACCGTGCCCTGGTCTCGGTCCCGGACTCCCAGTGCACGGTGAACAGGGTGGTGGCACCCCAGCCCGCTCAGAGGGATTGGCCCACCTGTGCAGTCAGCGCCCGCTGTGTCATCAGCTCTGTCATGGATTGCAGATCGGGCCCCGAGTAGGGGTGGTCGCCACTTCCTGTCCCGGACACCTCAATCACGACCGTTCCCACGCGAACCACGCTCAGCATCTGGCCGCTCTCTGGAGACGTGTACGCAAAGCTCTCGTCACCGGTTGCTGGCATGCTGAGGGCTCGATTGGCAGCGCCGACCCTCGATCGACTCAGGGCGTACCCGGCCTGGGCGTTCCTCTCGTCACTGTAGGCAAAAACGAGGAAGCGGGTGAGGGAGCGATCTCCGTCCGCGTACTTGGCACGTGCGACGTAGGACGCGTTCAGCCGGTCCGCGGCACCTGGGTCAGTCTCGAACAGCCGGGGCGCCCCGACCTGGCTCCACCCGACGGGGACATCGGCCGGGCCGGGCATCACGCTCAGCACGGCAGTCTCATCGGCGAGGGGAGCAATGTCCTCACGCGTGGGCCCGTCCGCCCCTCCGGTGGTACCAGAGGACACGGTGTCTCCAGGGGAACCCGTCACCAGGGGCGTGCCGCTGACTTCCGGTGCCCTGCTGCCCTGGGACGGTGCACCGTCGGTGTCGAGGACCTGGAGGATGCCGTAGACGGCGAGCGCGAGCAGGGCGACGAACGCAACCACCACGACGACCATGCTGGCCCGCCCGGCCGGAGTGTTGTTGAACGTAACCGGACCGAGGGAAAGCGTGCTGCCTCGGACCCGGGCGCTTCCGCTGATCTGGATGCTGTGGGAGACCTGCGACGAGTAGCCGACCGGTGCGGTGTCCGTAAGCGCGGCTTCGAGCCGGGCTGCGAAGTCCGGGTTGGCCTCGATCTGGCGGCGCAGTTCCTCCGCGAGAGCCGACACGGACTCAGGGGCCGTCGGCCGCTCCTCCAGGGCGCTCAGCGCAGCCCTGCCTTCCTCGCTGCCGACGAGCCTGCCCCGGACGAGACCCGTGACCGCCTGCGCGATCTCAGTGCCGACCGCTGCTGCGGCTCCCCCTACAACAGCCGTCATGACTCTGACTGTCTCCGCGACGATGTCCACGAACTCTGCCCCCGTCTGCCGCGAATCCAGGCAGACTGCGGCGGGAAGGCACAGTACAGCCAACACCTCAGCTATGTGAGGGCCATTCAGGACAATGCCAGGGCGTTGACCGCGTAGCCCTCATAGTGGCACCGTCGCCGCCGAGGATTTCGAACCAGGCGCTTCCCGCCACGCTCCTGAGTAGGACACCCCTTCGAGAGACAACCCGCGAGCTGCACTCGGCGTGCTCAAGCCTCATCCGGCAGCAGCGTGAACAACATCTCGTACTCGTATGCAAGGCCCCAGCAATCGCTGCGGTCCTCCTCCGGGGTCAGCACGTGCTTCTGCTGCTCGCCGTCCCGCCCTGATGCTGCCCGACGCCGTGCGCTGATCTTGCCGACGTCGGGTGACCTGCCCAGCGGCCGCCGACGCCACCACTTTCACTCCATCAATCTCGGAGGTTCACTGAAAGTCATATACCCGCCCTCACCCGTGAGGATGAAGTACAGAGAAGCACCGGTGAATATAAGGTAAAGTCGATCAAGCAGAAGGTTCGCGAACTGCTTGGCTACCCCTACCGACTCGCATCCCGAAGGGATCTTTCGTCGAGCAGTGGGTAAGAATCTCCACGAATGAACTCCACCGCGCGAAGGACGCGGACGTCAAGTACATGCGTAGCCGGCATCCCCTTGTGAACATGTCCTGGAGCAGGGCCGACTGCGTGCGCTACCTGACCTCTCTCGGTCTCGCTGATACCCCAGGACAGCTCCGACCACTGTGCCGGGCGCTCCCCACTCGTACAACGGTCTACCGAGGTAGGTCGTTCGTCCTTCGCCCTTCAAGAGACCCAGCATGAGCTGGATCGCTGTGGTCTTTCCCGCTCCGTTGGCCCCCAGGAAGCCGGTCACCTCACCAGAACGGAGAGTGAACGAGATGTCGCCCAAGACCCGCTTGGGGCCGAAAGACCAGCTCAGGCCTCGAGCTTCGACGAGTATCTCGCCCTTCACTGTGCTTCCTTCACGTGGCCGACCGGCCGATTGCCAACGGGGAATGTCGCTGAAACGACCACCATGGTGCGGATCGCTTCGGCTCATGTAGGGTCTTCTTGCGTTATCGCAAGGGGGAGGAAGTCTTCGAGGGTGACCTGAGCAGGTGTGGAAACCGAAGGGTCCCGGCGCAGACTTCTTCCCCCCGATTACTCATCTCTGAATTTGATGGCGTGCAAGTATAATTGCCTGCCAAGCCAGTACGGCGTGAACCAGAACGCACATTCCCCACGCTTTGAAGTCACGCGCTCCGTGACGGAAAAACGTCACCCATCCGGCCGTTACGAGGATCACGGACAGGATGCAGAGAGCCCAGGAAATGGCAAGCCATGGCGTGGAGAGTTCTGTAAGAAGCCTGATCGCGGTAAGTGGCGCAAGCGTCAGCAAAGGCAGGGCCCATGTGCCTTCGGTGGCCGTACGGGAAGACTGCGTATGGGTCATGGGGTGCTCCGTGTTTCCGTTTGCGGTGCGCGGACAGCCAACCGGGTCTGCCCAGGTAGTCTGGGCAGACCCGACTGCTGTCACTCAGTCAGGGGACGCAATCACTCCAGTCCCCTGACCTTCGTCAGTGCAGGGCGTTGTAGATCTCGAGAAGCGTCAGCCCGGGAGAGATCGCAGCGAGGGCGCCCTCACCCACCAGGACAGGCCGTCGTACCACTTCTTGAAGTCGCTGAACTTGCCGCCGATGGCCTTGGCGAAGCCGCCGACCTTACTGAAAGCGGCCTTGATGGCGCCCCACTTAGAGGACGTCTCAACTGGCTGGATCACTAGGCTGGCGGCCGTGATGGCGATGGTGGGGCGTCTGGTGCCGGACGG
>NZ_JBNGGC010000056.1:0-30313 GCF_049974565.1 Streptomyces sp. WG5
GCAGCCTGCTCCGCCTCGGCCTCCGCCTTCTCCCGCTCCCGCTCCGCCTTGGCCTCCGCCTTCTCCTTCTCCGCCTCGGCCTTGGCTTCGGCCTTCTCCTTCTCGGCCTCCGCCTTCTCCCGCTCCCGCTCGGCCTTGGCCTCCGCCTTCTCCTTCTCCGCCTCGGCCTTGGCGGCCGCCGCCTCGGCATCCGCCTTCTTCTTCTCGGCGTCGGCCTCCGCCTCGGCGGAGATTTCGGAGAGGGGGCGGTCGTCCTTGTCGGTGATGCTGGTGTCGAACGCCTTCTCGGCCGTCTTGAAGGCGTTGTGGATCTCGACGATGGCCTCGGCGCCCGCCGTGCTGAGCCAGTCCTGCACGGACTGCTCCCACCGGCGGACCGCCTCGTCGGCGATCGCCTTCCACGTGGTCATCTCACTCGGCCTGCCGTACGGCTTGCCCTCGATGACGATGTCGTTCTGGAAGCCGGCGGTCGACACGACATAGTTGTGCCAGGAGGTGTACATGCCGGAGCCGCTGGACACCGTCTCGATGTCCGTCTTGTCGTACTGGGTGTCGAAGAGGGTCAGCCGGGCGTTCTGCAGCATGTCGTAGAGCCAGCGCTGCGGATTGCTCTCGGCCTTCCACGCTTCCCAGGCGTCGTAGAGCTTCTGCGCCTGGGCGAGGAGAACGCTCTGGGCCTCGGCCAGCGCCCGGGCCGGCGCGGAGGTCACCGTCACGTCGTCGATGGTGACGGCGGTGCCCTCGCCTCCCTTGCCGTTGAGCTGGTCGGCGTACCCCTCGTAGTTCCGGGCCAGTTTGTGGATGAGCTCCTTGAAGATGGCGGCCGACGTGCCGTCCCAGGCGTCGCTGCCCTCTCCGATGTTCTCGGTGTCCCACGTGCCGACGGTGACCGCGCTGTCCTCGAAGAACTTGGCCACCCGGTCGAAAGCCTGGGCCGCTTCCGTGAAGGTGCGCAGGTCGACGTAGTCGGCGTCGTTCACGGGGTAGCCGCGGTTCTTGAACCCGTGGGTCGAGTAGGGCCACATGGTGATCTGGGAGAGGGCGTCCTTGGAGCCGTAGACGTACCGGACCAGCGCGTTGGTGTTCCAGTCGAGCTTCTCGCCCTCTTTGTTCCAGCCGCCCTTGTCCTTCAGGCGCTCACTCGTCTTCGTGTAGTCGGGGATCACGTCGTCCCCGCCCGGCGGCCAGTCCTGGCCGGACGCGAGGAAGGTGATGTAGGCCCGGTACCGGTAGAGGTACGTGCCCTCGGACACGTCCTGGGAGTCGTCGCTGGGGCGGTAGAACGGGATCGTGTAGTCGGTGTTGTGCGTCTTCCATCCGCTCGAGGACAGGAAACCCGACGAATACTCCGGGCCACCTTGCTTGTCCAGCCGGACGTGAATCAGCGGGATGCCGTCGTTACCCTTCAGATCGTCGAACAACGTTTTCCGCTCCGGCAGGACATAGCCGGTGAGCAGGTCAACCGCTTTCTTCCAGTTGTCGTTGTTGTTGTCCTCGGGGCTGGCCATCGCCGAACTCCGCTACTCTTCCTCTTCGGTAGCACCCGGATTGCCGAGATCACTGTCGACATCCTCGAAGATGTCCATGAAATCGTCCGCGGTGATGCTTTCCAGATTCTTGCCCTGGCTCTTGGCCAGTTCGTCGATGGTGTCCCACAACGCCTGTTCGAGGTCCTCGAAGAGAACCGTCTGGTCCTCGAGGATGCGCAGGACCTCACCCGCGCCCTGCTGGACGACCTTGTTCAGGGCACCGCCGCCGACCGCACTGTTCTCGCCGGCCATGAGGCCGATGACGAGGGGCTTCGCGGCGTCGATCGTCGTGGTCGAGATGCTGTCCGCGATGAACGAGATCGCCGGTCCGGCGGTCGGACTGTCCTTGAGGATGTTCTCCAGCGTCGTGCGGAAGCCGTCGATCTGGTTGTTGATGAAATTCTTCAGAAACGTGCTGTCAAGGACCGTGACGGCCATGTGATCACCCTTCCGTCACCGGCCGGCGTCAGCGACTGCCGATTCTGATGTCGCCCCACCGCTGGGACAGGTTCTGCTCCGTGAACCGGTAGTTGGAGGAGATCTCGGTGAGCAGACCGGAGTGGTTGGCGAGCAGGTTCTTGATGTTCTCGACAGCGTTGTCCCACTTCGCCTGGACTTCGCTGTAGACGTCCTTGTCGTCACCGATCCAGCTGTTCCGGAGTTCGGCCAGCTCCATCTCCAGGTTGGCCAGAATGCTCATGATCGCTTGAGACTGGCCGACCATGTCGTCCGCCGCGCCTTCGGCGTGGTTGTAGTCGACGTAGATGTAGCCGTCGGAGAAGTCCATCGGAGTCCTCGATTCACCGGGATAACGGCGGGAGTTGAAGGTTCTGGGATCTGCTGGGTGCGCCGGGGTCAGTTCGACGACGTGCTGGTGCCGTTGAGCTCGTCGAACACCTGCGTGGAGCGTGAGTACTCCGCGTCGATGGCGTCGCTGGTGGATCCCTGCACCAGCCCGTGCTCCCTGAGGGTGCCGTTGAGCTCGTCGACCATCCGGTCCAGGTTGAGCAGGATGGTGTCGACGTGCTCGTCCCACTGCTCCAGCAGCTTCTTGTACTTGCCGCCGTCCGAGCCCCCGTAGTTCGAGGCGAGCGTGTGCGACGTCGACTGGACGTCCTGCTGACAGCGCTGGACACCGGTGAAGGCCTGTTCCAGCGCCATTATCCCGTTACGAGTGGCGCGTTCTTCCGACTGCTGCATGGCCATGAGAGAACTCCCTTTTCGGCGGCACTCACCGGATTGCGTCCCCCACGTCACTCCGCGGGCAGACAGAGTGTCCCTGCGATCACGGCTGACTCGCCGGGGCCATGGGGTGGCCAGATGCTATGCAGGCTTCAACTTGTTTGGCAATTGCCAGCGGAACCGCGAAGTCCTCTCTTCGGAAGCTCACTTGAGCAATGGTCCGGAAAATGCGCCGCTCACGTGAGCGGCGTGGTGAATCCAGCCGGACAGAACGGGCACCGGGCGCGATCCACCGGACGCCGCCGGGTGCCCGGCTTAACGTGCGGTGACCACACGGATGCCGAGAATTTCCCTTCCGGACGATTGCCGGGCGGGAGCCGGCCGCCCCCCTCCCGCTATCGCCGTGGGCACCGCAGCGTCACCCGTGCCTCGCCCTCGGACGCCGCCTCGGGGGTCAGGTCCGGGCCGCTGGGCAGCATGGCCAGCATCGGGGACGGCATCGTCCGTGCCTCGACGCCCTCGTAGCCCAGCGCCGTCACCGCCTCCTGGGACAGCAGCCGGTACTTCACACCCTCGTCCGTCACCAGGTACGTGGTGTCGCCCAGCGCGCTGCCGCTCGCGCTCAACGCCCGGACCAGCGCGCCCTTTCCGGCCCGTACCGCGATGGAGTCGACCTTCAGGCAACCCGCTTCGACCTCGGGCGACGGTGCCTGCACGGCCCTGGGCAGGGCGCCCTCGGGCAGTACCGACGTGCCCACCCGCACGCCGGAGTCCGTGGAGTCGACCTCCGCACAGGCCACGGAGCCGGCGCCGACGGTGACCGCCTTCGGCGGCGCCGCGGGCAGCTTCGCCGACCCCGAGCTCCGCGCGCCGGGGGCGAGATGCCCGGCCAGGGTGTCCGCGCCGAGCGTCACCACGGTCGCGGCCTCCCCGCCGTACGCCTTCTCCCGCGTCCGCGGGTCGCCCAGCAGGAGGGTCGTACCGGTGTCGGTGAGGGGTACGAGGCCCTCCCGCGTGAGCAGGTGGTGGCGGGCGGCGGAGCCGGGTACGTCGACCTTGAAGAGCTGCCCGATTCTGGTGCCCCGCCCGGCGAGTTCCGGGCCCTTCCCGCCCCGGCCGGGTACCTCGGCGGGCGCCAGGTCGGGCCCCAGCGGGAACGCGTCCAGGAACGCCGCGGAGACCGGACGCGGGGTGACGCCGCCGTACCCGAGGGCCTCGGCCGCCTTCGCCCGCTCGTCCAGGCGCAGCCGGCTGCCCTGCCACAGCAGGTACCTGGCGCCGTCCGGGCCCGCGACCAGCATGCCCTCGTTCTCGGCGAGTTGCTTGCCGCCGGGCACGTCCCGCGGGGCGCCGGTGCCGAGGGCGAGCGTGGTGGTCGCCGTGACGACGCCCGTGGTCCGCGGGAGGATCCCGGAACACACCAGCCACGGGGTGCGGTCCAGGTCGCCGGTGCCCGGCAGTGCCTCGGGCCCGTCGGGGATGCCGATGGGCGTTCCGTGCGGGGTGCCGGCCAGCGAGGACGTACCCACCGTCGTCACGCCGACGCCGCCGCCGGTGACCAGCCGGGCCGACGCGTAGTTGCGCACCGGGCGCAGCCGCCCGTCCAGGTACAGGTACCGTGCGCCGGTCTGCTTGTCGACGATCAGGTTCTCCCCCGAGCGCCACGAGTCGTTGCCGCCTGGCCGGATGAGTCCGAAGACGAAGGCGCCGGCGGCGACCAGGATGGCGATGATCACGCCGATCGCTGCGCCGCGGTTGGTCCTGCCCAGCGGGCTCTCCGGGGAGTCCGGCTCGGCGCGCAGCATGGCCGAGGCCAGCCGCCCCATGATGAAGAGGTGCGCCTGTACTTCGTCGCGTTTGCTGTGCATGTCGCCGTTCCCCCGGGTCAGCCGTTGATGCCGCGGAGCCAGCCGTAGACGCCCATCGACCAGAGCGTCAGCGGCAGGATGCTGATGGCGGCGAGTGAGTGCAGCAGCTCGGCCGCGCGCCCCCAGTACGGGACGAGCCGCCGTCCGGGCACGGTCCACGAGGCGATGGTGATCGCGGCGGCCAGCCCCATCAGGCCGGCCGTCAGCGTCAGCCGGTCCGCCGGGTCGAGGGAGCGCGCGGAGACGAACAGCAGCAGGGCCGTGCCCCAGGCCCCGGCGATGGTCAGTGACAGCCGCTGCCAGACGTTGCCCAGCCCTCGGCTGTGCAGGAGCAGGAGGAGGGAGAGAGCCACGACGGTGAGGATCTCGGCGAGGCCCGGCGCGGCCATGAGGGCCACCTGGCAGGGCAGGCACACCAGGCCGATGGCGCCGTAGAAGGCGGTCATCCAGCCGTCCGCCAGTGCCGACCGGGCGTCGACGTCCGAGGAGGAGTACGGGTCGATGCCCTGCTGCAGCTGCTGGACGTTGGTCGGCAGCGGCGGCATCCGCATGCCGGCCAGCCGGAACGACAGGGACGGGACGAACCCGCCGAAGAGCACCACCACCACGGCCACCACGCCGGCCGCCTGTCCCGGGGCCAGGTCCACGGTGATCAGGGCGGCGCCGAGCGCGCCCGCCCCCGCGACGCAGGCCGCGCCGATGAACAGGGCGGGGTGCACGCCGACCGCCGCCAGGGCCAGCACCGCGCCCGCGCCGCCGGCCGCGGACGCGGCCAGCAACCGTGCGCCGAGGACGGCTTCGCCGTCGGCGCCGCCGAGGTCTCCGCCCGGCAGCAGCCAGCCCGCCAGCGCGAAGTACGGGGCCGCCATGAGGCCGAGCACCGAGCCGGCCCCGGCGTCCCCGACGGCACGGGAGGCGGAGCCCGCCCCGGCGATCAGCAGCAGTCCGGCGGCCGAGGCGGCGACGGCCCGCACCCAGCCCGCGGTGCCCGGCATGGCCAGCAGCACGATGCCCAGCACGAGGGTGGCCGCGGTCAGCCCGAGCAGCAGGCGCCGGCCGGCCTCCGGGCTCCAGCCGTGCGGCCTGCGGCCCATGCCGTCGGAGATGCCGTCGACCAGGTCGTCGATGTGCACCTCGGGCAGCGCCTCGGTCCGCGGCCGCAGACAAAGGTGCTCTCCGTCCCGCAGACCGAGGGAGTCCAAGGTACTCTCTGGATCGAGCGGTGGACCACCGAGGCGTTGGAGCACCCAGCCTCCGTGCTCCAGGCCGGATTCCTCCAAGCCGTCCCCTCCGTAGCCGATCACTGTGGGCAGCAGATCGGCGACGGCGACGTCGGAGGGCACGGCCAGGTCGACGGTCCTGGCCGGAGCGCGTACGGTGACGCGGCACAGGCTCGCCGTCTGAATCTCAGTCATGGGCTCGGGGTTCACACTTTCTGGCGGACCACGCGATAAGCGGTGGCTGGAAGGTGGCAGCGGCACACCGGTCGGTCGCCGGACGCGACGGAAAAGTCGGACGGGGCACGCGCCGACGAGTTTGACCGTACGCCGGGCTTTTCGCAACACCACTCCGGGAGTTCACGTCAGGGAACCCCATGGCAATTATCCCGCCGCCGTCGCGTGGGACTCTGACTCTTTACGGAAGAACCGAGACGTTCTCGCGAGGTTTCCCCGGGATTCCTTCCGATATCTTTTAGGAGGACGTTCGTTGAGCGTGATCCTGTTCCGCCGGCCGGCCCGCCGCAAAGGACCGGAAATGCCGTCGGGGGAACTGAGCCTTCAGGAGCCGCCGACACTTCCGGAAGTCGTGCCGGACAGTTCCGCGGTGTGGACGTATCTGCCGATGGCGCTGATGTCGGTCTCCATGATGCTGATGTTCATGCGGCCGGGGATGAGCCGGGACAGCGGCGGATTCATCTACATCGCGCTCGGTGTGATGGTGATCGCGTCGGCGGGCATGATGCTCGGTCAGGTCATGCGCCGCAACGGCGAGCGCAAGCAGCGGATGAAGGGCGAGCGCCGCGACTACCTGCGGTACCTGCGACAGACCCGGCGCATGGTGCGGGCGTCCATCGTGGAGCAGCAGCGCGCCCTCGCCTGGCGCCATCCGGAACCCGACGCGCTGTCGTCGCTGGTGCGCAGCACCCGGCTGTGGGAACGGCGGGCGTCGGACGAGGACTTCGCCGAGGTGCGGATGGGCGTGGGCGACCAGCGTCTGGCGATGAAGCTGACGCCCCTGTCGACCAAGCCCGTCGAGGACCTGGAACCGCTGTCGGCGCACGCGCTGCGCAGCTTCACCCGGGCCTACTCCACCGTCCGGGACCAGCCCATCGCGATCTACCTGCGGGCCTGGGCGAAGGTGCTGTTCCGCGGGGACGAGGAACGGATCCGCGCCCAGGCCCGGGCCCTGCTGGCGCAGTTGGCGGTGTTCCACTCGCCCGACGACCTGTGGATCGCACTGTGCGTCTCGGACGAGCGGCGCTCGGAGTGGGAGTGGGCCAAGTGGCTGCCGCACAGTCTGCACCGGCACGAGGAGGACGGTGCCGGACCGGCCCGCCTGATCGCCTCGGCCTTCACCGAGCTGGAGAACCTGCTCGGTGCCGAGTTCCTGGAGCGGCCGGGCGCCGACCCCGACGCGGTCCCGGGACGCGAGGAGCCGTACACGGTCGTCGTCATCGACGGCTGCACGGTCCCGACGGGACACCGTTTCGACGGTCACGGGTTCCGCAACGCGGTGGTGCTCGACCTCACCGGGGCGCTCGCGTGGAAGCCGGGGCGGACCACGCTGCGTCTGGAGGTGGACGAGAACGGTGTCGCGCTGGTGCGCACCGACCGCGACCGCAAGGAGCAGTCGACGGTGCTCGGCCGGCCCGACCGGCTGGGCACCGCGGGGGCGCTGGCGCTCGCCCGGCTGCTGGCGCCGTACCGGATGAGTGTGGGCGGTGACGACTCCAAGCCGCTCGCCAACGATGTCGAGCTGACCGCGCTGCTGGACATCCCCGATCTGCACCGGCACGACCCGGCCACGCTGTGGGAGCGGTCGGCCGGCAGTGCCCGGCTGCGGGTGCCGATCGCGGTGAGCGGTGAGGGCAGACCGGTGGAGCTGGACATCAAGGAGTCCGCGCAGGGCGGTACGGGACCGCACGGCATGCTGATCGGCGCCACCGGCTCCGGCAAGAGCGAGCTGCTGCGCACACTGGTGCTGGGGCTGGCGCTGACCAACTCCTCCGAGACGCTGAACTTCGTCCTCGTCGACTTCAAGGGCGGCGCCACCTTCCTCGGGCTCGACGAACTGCCGCACACCTCGGCGGTCATCACCAACCTCGCCGACGAGGTGGCGCTGGTCGCCCGGATGCAGGACGCCCTGCACGGGGAGCTGATCCGGCGGCAGGAACTGCTGCGCGCCGCCGGCAACTACACGTCCGCGCTGGAGTACGAGAAGGCACGGCAGTCCGGGACACCGTTGCAGCCGCTGCCCAGCCTGTTCGTGGTGGTCGACGAGTTCAGCGAACTGCTGGCCTCGCACCGCGACTTCATGGAGCTGTTCGTGATGATCGGCCGCCTCGGGCGCAGCCTCGGGGTCCATCTGCTGCTCGCCTCGCAGCGGCTGGACGAGGGCCGTATGCACCAGCTGGAGAGCCATCTGTCGTACCGGATCGGTCTGCGGACGTTCTCCGCGATGGAGAGCCGGGGCGTGCTGGGCGTGCCGGACGCCTACGAGCTGGCCGCGCAGCCGGGTGCCGGTTTCCTCAAGAGCGGCGTCGACGCGCTGACCCGGTTCCGGGCCGCGTACGTCTCCGGGCCGTACCGGCGGCGCCGGGCCGTCGTGCAGGCGCAGGTGGCACGCCAGGTGGTGCCGTGGACGGCGGAGTGGGTGGTGCCGCGCGCGCCCGCGGACCCGGACCCGGCGGGCGGGCCCGACGGGCCGGAGCCCGAGCCCGAGCACGAGGGCGACGCCGGCGGGGAGACGCTGCTGTCGGTGGCACTCGACCGGCTGCGCGGGGCGGGGCCGCCCGCCCACCAGGTGTGGCTGCCGCCCCTGGGCCGGCCGGCCACCCTGGACCAGGTCCTGCCCCCGCTGGCACCCGATCCGCGGTACGGCCTGACCACGGCGGACTGGCCGCTGCGGGGACGGCTCACGGTGCCGGTGGGCGTCGTGGACCGGCCCTTCGACCAGCTGCGCGACCTGCTGACCGTGGACCTGTCGGCGGCCGGCGGCCACGTGGCCATAGCCGGGGGCCCGCAGAGCGGCAAGAGCACCCTGCTGCGGACCCTCATCACCGCGCTGGCCCTCACCCACACGCCCCGCGAAGTGCAGTTCTACTGTCTGGACTTCGGCGGCGGCACGCTGGCCGCGCTGGACGGGCTGCCCCATATGAGCGGGGTCGCGGCGCGCGTGGACACCGAGCGGGTGGGCCGTACGATCGCGGAGGTCACCACGCTGCTGGCCAGGCGGGAGCGGTTCTTCCTGGAGCACGGCATCGACTCCATGCCGACGTACCGCAGGCGGCGCGCGGCGGGCGAGTTCCCCGACGAGCCGCACGGGGACGTCTTCCTGGCCGTCGACGGCTGGGCCACCGTGCGCCAGGACTTCGACCGGCACATCCCCACCTTCAACGCGCTGGCCGCCCGCGGGCTCAACTACGGGGTCCATCTGCTGGTCACCACCGCCCGCTGGGTGGAACTGTCGTCGTCGGTGCGCGACCAGACCGGGACCCGGCTGGAGCTGCGGATGGGTGATCCGATGGACTCCCAGATCGACTCCCGGAAGGCGGCGACGATCCCGCGCAGCGCGGGACGGGGACTGACCTCCGACAAGCTGCACTATCTGTCGGCGCTGCCGCGCGTCGACGGCGTCGAGGACGCCGACGACCTCGCGGACGGGGTGGCGGGGCTGGTGGCCGCGATCGCCGAGAACTGGACGGGTCCCGCCGCGCCGCGGGTGCGGATGCTGCCGGCGAGACTGCCGGTCGCGGAGCTGCCGGAGCCGGAGGGCGAGAACGGTCTGCGGATCGCCATCGGCCTGGACGAGAACGAACTGGCTCCGGTGTGGCACGACTTCGCCGAGAATCCGCACCTGATCGTGGTGGGTGACACGGAGAGCGGCAAGACGAACCTGCTGAAGCTGGTCGCGCGCGGCATCACCGAGCGGTACACCCCGGCCGAGGCGCGGATCATGACGGTGGACTACCGGCGGGAGCTGGTGGAGAGCGTTCCCGAGGCGTACCGGCTCGGTCACGCCGTGTCCCTGGACATGCTGCGGGACCTGGTGGACGGGGCGGCGCGGGCGGTCAGGCAGCGGGTTCCGGGTGAGGACATCGCTCCGTCGCGGATGCGGTTGTGCGACTGGTGGCAGGGGCCGCGGCTGTTCATCCTGGTCGACGACTACGACATGGTGGGCGGCGGGCCGATGACACAGCCCTTCGCCCCGCTGCTGGACCATCTGGCGCTGGGGCACGAGGTGGGTCTGCACCTGGTCGTGGCGCGGTCCTCGGCGGGCGCCGGGCGTGGTCTCAACGAGTCGTTGCTGCGGAGGCTGCAGGAGGTCAACACGCCTGGGCTGCTGATGTCGTGCCCGCCGAGCGAGGGGTATCTCTTCGGGAGCGTCAAGGGGCGGGAGCTGATTCCGGGGCGGGCGGTCCGGATCGCTCGCCGTAAGACCGTGCAGGTGCAGACGGGGCTCGTGGGGGACGCGTCGTGATGCGTCCGTGGCTGGACCGGAGCCCCGTGCGACCGGCCGCTCCCCGTGCCTCCCGGACGTCTCACATGCTGGGGAAGGCACGACTGCCCGCGGCCACGGGGGCGGTGCGGTCGTGGCTAGGGGGCTGTTGGGGGCCGCCAGTTCCTGGTTCTGCCCCGGGGGACGACGGCGGCGAGGGCCGCGAGCAGGAGGACCGTTGCCAGGCCTGCCGCCGCGACCGTCAGGGAGCGGTCGCGGGGGGTGGGGTCGGCGGGGGGCGGCATCCGCGCCGGGGCAGGGGCCGGCGCGGAGGGCGTCGTACGGTCCTGGATCAGGGACAGCGCGGCGTACGGGTCCAGGCGGGGGGTGTCCGACGGGTAGGCGGTGTCGAGGAGCCGGCGGCTCACCTGCGCCGCCGTGAGGTCCGGGTGGTAGGCGCGGACGAGTGCGGCGGTGCCGGCGACACCCGCCGCGGCCAGCGAGGCCCCGGAACCGATGTAGTGGCCGGAGCCCTCGGGGCCGACACTGACCATCGCGCTGCCGGGGGCGGACAGGTCGGGTTCGTGGGCGGGTGGCGCGTTGTCCTGCCGTACGCCGCCGGGGCCGAAGTCCACGACGGCGAGCGAGCCGGGGGCCGCGGCCGGCCAGTACGGCCCTTCGGGCATCTCACCGTCGGGCCCCTGTTCTTCGCGGGCCACGGCGTCCGGGGCGGCCGGGGCGACGACCAGCGCGTCGCGCCGGGTGGCGTGGGCGACGGCCGCGGTGAGTTCGGCCTTGCCGGTGCGCAGGGCGTGGCCGACGTAGATGACCTGTGCGCCGCGGTCCGCCGCCGTCCGGATGCCGGCGGCCACGCGTTCCACGGAGGGGACTCCGCGGTCGTCGGTGCCGGACAGGGCCAGGATCTCCGCCCGCGGGGCGACCCCGGTGATGCCGCTGCCCTTCTCCGGCGCGGCGGCGATCAGGCCGGCGGCGAACGTGCCGTGGCCCACGCAGTCCTCGGCCGCGCCGTCGACGGCCTCCACCCTGCCGGACAGGCTGGGGACGCCGGTGGCGACACCGGTGTCGACCACCGCGACGGTCACCCCGCCGCCCCGGGAGATCCGCTGGGCCCGGGAGAGCCCGAGCGCCGTCTGCGACCACGCCGCTCCGGTGGCCGTCTGCCCCGAGGCCCCGGTGCAGGGGTTTCCCTCGCCGAGCCGGACGGGCAGCGGAGGCAGCAGCGTGGCCCCCGGACCGTCGGCGCCGGGGCTCCCCGAGGGGGCGCCCGGTGCGGCCGGGACCGCGGGCAGGGCGAGGGCCGGCCCGCCCGTGCACGGCAGGACCACCGCGATCGCCAGCACGAGTCCCGCACTCCGGCCCTTCATGACATTCCGCATGACTCGCATGATATGCACACAAGATGTACGGCGTACAACGCCAACTACCGCAGCAGCACGAGGAGGTTCGAGGCGTGGCACGTCACATACTCACGGTCGACCCGGAACGGCCGGACGGCTTCCAGACGATCGGTGAGGCACTGGCCCAGGCCCGCACCGGGGCGATGATCCGGGTCCGTCCCGGCCGCTACGCCGAGAACCTGGTCATCCGGCACCGGGTGACGATCGTCGGCGAGGGCGAGCCGGGCACGGTCGAACTGTGCCCGCGGGACGGCACCGCCGTCACCCTCATGGCCGACGCCGTGATGCTCAGCTCCCTGACCCTCCGGGGCCGCGACAAGGAGGCCGCGGTCGTGGACGTACCGGCCGGTCAGGCGGCCCTCGACGACTGCACCGTGACCGGTGCCGGATGGACGGCGCTGCTGGTCCGCGGCAGGGGCTCGCTGGCCGCCCGCGGCTGCCGGATCGGCAACCCCGGCGGCGCCGGCCTCGTCGACTCCTCGGAGACCGAAAGCATCGTCGAGGACTGCGTGTTCGAGAACTTCGGCACCTCCGCGGTGGTCATCGGCGAGACGGCCGGGCCCCTGATCCGCGACTGCCGCATCCGGGGCGCGCGGGCCAACGGCGTCCTGGCGAACGGTGAGGCCCGGGGCACCTTGGAGGGCTGCGACATCTCCGGCACCGACAAGCCGGCCGTCGCCCTGGAGGGCCACAGCTCGACGCGCGTGCTGCGGTGCGCCGTGCACCACACCTCGGTGGGCCTGCTGGTGACCAGCATGTCCCGCCCGGAGATCGAGGAGACGTCGTTCGAGTCCATCGCGCAGAGCGGCGTCGTCATCTCCGGCGGGGCCGACCCGATGCTGCGCGGGTGTGTCACCCGGCGTACCAAGGCCAGTGGTCTGCTCGTCCTGGACCGCTCGCGCGGAACCCTGGAGGGCTGCTCGTTCCACGGCTCCACCGAGGCCGCCGTGCGGGTCGTCGAGGGCAGCGCCCCGCTGCTGCGGGACACCGTGGTGAGTGACTGCGCCGACACCGCCGGGGCGGTGCAGCTCGCGGACGACTCCACCGCCGAGTTCGAACGCCTGGAGGTCCTGGACGCGGCCGGCGTCGGCATCTCGGTGCGCTCCGCCGCCGACCCCCTCCTGCGCCGCGCCCGGGTCACCGGCGCCGGCGGACACGGCATCGAGTTCACCGACGACGCCCGCGGCCGCCTCGAGCACTGCGAGATCGAGTCCGCCGGCGGCTGCGCGCTGCACATCGACGACGACTCCGACCCCGAGATCAGCGACACCGTGCTGAACTCCGCCGCCCGCTCGGGCCTGCTCGTCGGCGAACGCGGCCGGGGCACCCTGCGGGACTGCGGGATCGGCGACAGCGCCGACGCCGGGGTCGGCGTGCGGGACGGCGCGGAGATCACCCTGGAGCGGGTCCGGGTGCACGGCTCGAAGGCCCACGGCGTCCAGGTGTCCCGCGGCGGCCGGGCCGTCCTCAACGCCTGTGAGATCACCGGCAGCACGGGCGACGGCCTACGGATCGACAGCTCCGAACCGGTGGACGTCACCCGGTGCGTCGTACGCGACAACCGCGGCGCGGGACTGCGTCAGAGCCGTGCGGGCGAGCGGCTCACGGTCGAGCTGCTGACCAGCACGGACAACGGTCTGCCGGACAGCTGGGGCGAGTCGGCCACCACGGCCGAGGACGGCACCCCGGGCGGGTCCGGCAAGGAGCAGGAGCCCGAGGGCCCGCTGGCCGCGCTGGAGGCGCTCGTCGGCCTGGAGAACGTCAAGCACCAGGTGAACACACTGGTCAACCTGAACCAGCTCGCGGAGCGCCGGCGCCGGCTCGGCATGCCCGTCCCGTCGATGAGCCGGCACCTGATCTTCGCGGGGCCGCCCGGCACCGGCAAGACCACCGTCGCCCGCCTCTACGGCAGCATCCTCGCGGACCTGGGCGTGCTCAGGAGCGGGCACCTGGTCGAGGTCGCCCGCGCCGACCTGGTGGCGCAGGTCATCGGTGGTACGGCCATCAAGACCACCGAGGCGTTCAACAGCGCGCTGGGCGGGGTGCTGTTCATCGACGAGGCCTACACCCTCACCGTCGAGGGGACGTCCAACGACTTCGGCCGCGAGGCCGTAGACACCCTGCTGAAGCTGATGGAGGACCACCGCGACGACGTGGTCGTGGTGGCGGCCGGCTACTCCGAGCAGATGGAGTCGTTCCTGACCGCCAACCCGGGTCTCGCGTCCCGGTTCACCCGCACCATCGAGTTCGGCAACTACGCGGTGGAGGAGCTGGTGACGATCACCGAGAGCCTCTGCCACCGGCACCAGTTCGAGCTCGGGCCGCTGACCCGGGAGGCGCTCGCCGTACGCTTCGAGCAGATGACGCGCGACGCGACCTTCGGCAACGGCCGCGCCGCCCGCGGCGTGTTCGAGGACATGGTGGACCGGCAGGCGTTCCGGCTCGCGGCCATGACCGACCCGGCGGAGAGCGACCTGACGCTGCTGCTGCCGCAGGACGTCGGCGACGCGGAGGCCGCGGCCGTCGGCGGGACGGCGCAGGACGCCGACGACGCGTCCGACCCGATGGCCGAACTCACCGCCATGGTGGGGCTCGCGGCCGTGAAGCGGGAGGTCGCCGACCTGGTCAGTCTGCTGACCAACGCCCGGCAGCGGATCGCCGCGGGGCTGCCCGCCCCCCGGATCAGCAACCATCTCGTCTTCAGCGGACCGCCCGGCACCGGCAAGACCACCGTCGCCCGGCTGTACGCCAGGCTCCTGCACTCACTCGGGGTACTCCCCCGCGACTCCCTGGTGGAGGTGGCGCGGGCGGACCTGGTGGGCCAGTACGTCGGCCACACCGCCCAGCGCACCAAGGACGTCTTCACCAGCGCGCTGGGCGGGGTGCTGTTCATCGACGAGGCCTACACCCTCACCCCCGAGGGCTCGTCCAACGACTTCGGCCGCGAGGCCGTCGACACCCTGCTGAAACTCATGGAGGACCACCGCGACGAGATCGTGGTCGTCGTCGCCGGATACACCGAGGAGATGGAGCGCTTCCTCGCCTCCAACCCCGGTCTGACCTCCCGGTTCTCCAAGTTCGTGCGGTTCGAGGACTACAGCACGGACGAACTGGTCACCATCGTGTCCCGGCACGCCGCCGCCTCCGGGTACGAGTGCGCCGACGCCACCACCGAGGCGCTGCGCGCCCATGTGGACGCCATCCCGCGCGACCGGTCCTTCGGCAACGCGCGGCTCGCCCGGCAGCTGCTGGAGACGATGATGACGAGCCAGGCCCGCCGGCTGGGCGGGCTGAGTTCGCCCAGCCTCGCCGACCTCACGACGCTGCTGCCGGAGGATCTGCCGCCGGCGCGACGGCGGGAGGCCGCCCTGTGACGTCCTGAACGCGAACGCCCGCCGGCCGTACGCCGGCGGGCGTTGCTGCGCTGTCGCGCACTCACACGGTGGTCGCGCCGCTCACACGGTGAACCTGACGGCTTCCAGCCACAGGTGCGCTTCCGTCGACCCGCCGAAGATCCAGCCCTTGGACGACTCGCATGCCAGGCCGCCCCAGCCGCGCCCGCCGAGTTTGTGGTTCTGGCAGACGTTGCCGGCCTTGACACCGATCGTGAAGCCGCTGAGGTTCGGCGCGTTCGAGGCGGCGCTGCCCAGCGTCAGGTCCGTCCCGTCGGCCGCGCCCGACCACGGGGTCGTCCATCCGTCCTTCTGGACGAACTCGTTGCCGTTCACCCTCTGCGCGTCCGCCACCGCGATGTTGATGGCGGTGATGGGCCGCCCCGCGCCGTCCTGGCCCGCGGTGGCCCCGTCGCACACGGGGGCCGTCCAGCCGGCGCCCTTCACGTGGACCCGGTAGCAGATGTGCCGGCCGGGGTTCGACGCCGCCAGCCGCTGGACGGCGTAGGCGGCGGTGTTCGGCGGGAGCACGGGAGCCTTGTGCTCCTTGGCGCGGGGCGCCGACTCCTTCTTGACCGGGGGCTGCGCCTTCTTCGTCACCGCCTCGGCCGGCTCGGCGGCCGGAGCCGAACTCGGCACCGGGTCGGGCTTCTCGACCACCGGGCTCGGCTTGGCGGACGGCTTCTGGGCAGAGGGCTCCGGGGTGGGCTCCGCCGGGGCGTAGTCCCCCTTCGGCGCCTCCAGGGACTCCTCCTCGAGCAGCGTGTCGGACCCGGCGGCCACCGCGACGTTGTCCTTCTCCCGCCGCGAGTCGTCCGTGGCCCAGATCAGCAGCGGCACCGCGAGGAGGACGACGCCCGCGATGCCGGCGGCGGCGAGCAGGGGCTTCTTCGGGTTCCCGGACGGCGGGCCGTCCGCACCGGCGCCACCGGCCGCGGTGGTTCCGGCGGCCCCGCCGGCCCCGGCGGCCCCTTCTGCCCTGCCGGTCCCTTCTGCCCTGCCGGTCCCTGCGGGCTCGGCGTCCGGGGCGGCCCGGACCGCGGTGGCCGGCTCGGCGGCGCTCTCGCTCTCCGCTTCCGGCCGCCGCCGTGAGGCGGAGGCACCGGACGCGGCGGCCGTCGCGGCCGGTTTCCCGGTCGTACCGCCAGTGGTGGCGGGCTGTTCGGGAGCGGCCCCGCTCTCGGCGGCGTCCGGGGCCGGCCGGGCTTCCGCCTCGGCGCCGCCCTCGTCCGGCTCCGGTGCGGCCGTACGCCGTGCGGCCGGTGCCAGCATCGGGCCCGGGTCGGCCGCCGCCGATCCGAGGGAGACGGCCCTGCGGACGAACGAGCCGCCCGTGCCGTCGGGCCCGTCGGCGGCGGGCGGCGGCTTCTTCTGGCTTGCCATCATTCTCCTTGATCTGTGTGGGACTGCGGGGTGGTGGGTGGTCGTCCGGCGCGGCCCCGCTCGCTATCCGTCCTGGCCCACGGGCCCGGAACAGCGCTCCGGCCACCGCGTTCCGTCGCCGGTGCGCAAGCCCTTGGCCAGCGCCTCCTCGAGGTGCGCGAGAGCCTTGAGGTCCAGCCCGCTCAGTTCCTCCGACCCGTCCATGTAGGCGGTCGCGTTCCCGGGGAGCTCACGCAGCAGTACGACGGAGGAGCCGGCGGGCCCGGTCCTTGCCCCCAGCACCCGGAAGCCGGTCCCCGGCACGAAGACGATCTCCTCGTACCCCTCCGTGGAGCCGCCCGGCCGGTCGAGCAGTTGGCGGACCTTGCGACCGGTGACGGACCAGATCGCGTAGCGCACGGGAGCCCCGGCGGGGAGCGCCGAGGAACCGGCCAGGGCGCTGACCGGAGCGGGTTCGTGGAGCAGCGTGCCGACCGCCGGCTCGGGGCCGTCGGCGTCCTCGCCGCGCAGGGCCACACCCCGGTAGGAGGGCAGCCGGCGCAGAGCGGACGCGAGGCATCCGGCGTAGGGCAGCAGGCGGCCCTCCCCCGACTGCAGGTCACGGATCAGCTCCCGGTAGTGCAACGGCCCTTCCTCGGCGGTGAGGTAGGCGTGCGCGGCGATGAGATCGGTCCGCGCCGCCTCGAGTTCGTGACCGCGCAGGGCGGGCATCCGGGTGAGCACCCGGGACACCGCGGCGGCGTGCCCCTCCCAGGCACCGGCCGCGGCATCCCGGAACGCGGCACGCTCGGTAGCCCCGCTGACATGCCCGGGCGCGAACGGAGGGGCGGCGCGGTGCACGGGCGGCGTCCCGCCGACCCGCCCCCGCGGTCCCGTCCGCGCCTCGGCGGTCCCGGACCGGCCTCCGTCCGGTCCCGGCCCGCCCCCCTCACCAGCGGTGCGGCCCGCCCCGCCGACGACACCGCCTCCCCGTTCGCCGTCGGCTCCGGGGCGGGTTCCGGCCGAGGGGGCCACCCCCGACCGAGCCCCCGCGGCTCCCGAGGCCGTCCCGCCGACCGGCGACCCGGCGGGCGCGGAGGCCTCCTGCCCGCCGCCCGTACCGGCCCCGGCCACCGGCGACCCGGCGGGCGCGGTCACCCGGTTCTCCGCTTCCCCGGGTTCCCCGGGTTCCCCGGGCTCGGCGACCTCCGAGACAGACTCCGGCGGCGCACCCACCGCACCCGCGGGGCCGGCGACATCCGCGTCCGCTGCGGCGGCCCCGCCGGCCGGTGGGGAGTACGGCGTCGGGGCAGGCCGGCCTTGCCGACGGGAGACCGCAGGCACAGGCCCCCCGGTGGCGGCGGCCGGCCGGCCCGGAACATCCGCATCCGCTCGGGCCGCCGGGGACGCACCGGACTCGACGGCCGGAGGCCCGCCGACGGCACCGCCCCCGTGCACGGCACCGCCGTCCCGGAGGGCCTCGGGGCGCGCGGCGGGCGCGGGCGCCTGCCTCCCGGGCCCGGCAGCCGGCGGGGCAGCGGCCGTGCCGGTCCCACGGGTCGCCCCACGGGGCGGCGGAACACGGCCGGGTTCCGCGGCCGTGCCCGGCCGGCTGGTCGCCGTGCCGGGGCGCGGGGGCCGGCCGGTGGTGACGTAGCGGATGGCCGGTATGCCGTGTTCCGCGGCCAGGCGGCGCAGATCGCCGTCGCCCGCCAGGAGTCTGCCGCGGACCAGCAGGGTGGTGCGGGACCGGAGGCCGGTCCCGAGGCCGCGCAGGAGGCGGGCCAGAGCGGGCAGCAGGGAGCCGTCCAGCGGCTGTCCCGGCATGCCCAGCTCGATGGCGCACACCTCCGGGTCGACGGCCGGCCCGAGGGGCCCGGGGCGGGGGCCGTCCAGGGCCCACAGGGCGAGACCGGCGCGGGTCACCGTCGCCTGCCAGCGGTCCGTCAGCCGTACCGTCCCCCGTTCGCCGCCGCCGAGTATCCAGTCGGGTGGACGGAGCTCCGTCGGCCTGGGTACGGGAGCCCGCCCCCGTGAGTCGACCGGCCCGCAGACCACGGACGGCACGAACGGCCGCCAGCTCGGCCTGCCGTCCCGCCCGACCAGCGTGGGCCGGGCAGGCGTGCCGGGCGGTGCGTGGTCGTCGAGCAGGGGCAGGCCGGTGAGCACCTCGACCTCGGTGCCCAGCAGGTCGGCGACCGACTGCCCGAGCCGCAGCAGGTCACGCCGGCCGCCGGGCGCGAGCCGGGTACGGGCGCGTTCCGCCTCCGGCAGCCCCGCGAGCACGGCGGCGACCTCGTCGGCGGCGACGTCCTCCGCCTGCGGGGCACCGACCAGTACCGTGAGGCGCTCGAAGTCGACGGGCACGGAGAAGCACAGGTCGTCGGGGGCGGGCCGAGGTGCCTCGGCCGGGCGGATGACCACGCCCGCTGGGACGCGGTCCACGACACAGCCGCCGGCCGTGCGCGCGGGCACCCCGTCCAGCGCCTCCTCCCAGGCGGGCGCGGGTGCGCGCCGGCCCGCCTTCCGGGGTTCCTCGCCGGGCGCGAACCGCCACCAGGCGCCGCCGGGGCGGGAGTCGCCGTGGACGAAGAGCGTGCCCCCCGGCGTGATCAGGACGGCCCCGTCCGGAGCCGTCACCTCCAGTTCCCAGGCGTCCGCGATCCGACGGGCGACGCCGGGCCGGTCGGGCCGGTCGTCGCCGGCACCGGACATCACGAGCCGGATCCGGTCGGTGCCCCGCGCGCGGAGGGAGTCCAGCAGCGCGCCCAGCCGTGCCCAGTGGTCGGCGTCGGGGGCCCCGCCTCCGGCGGCGGAGCCGACGATCACCGTGACGACGTCCTCCTCCCGCCCGACGGCGCCCGCGACCTCGGCCACGACGTCCAGGGGGAACGAGTCGTCCTCGACCGAGCGCACGAGCAGCACGCCGTCGACGTCCTCGACCGGCGGGCCGCCACCGCTCCGGTGTCCGCTGCCGTTCGCGCCGTCGGCCGGGAGCGCCGGGCCGCGGCGCCCCGTACCGGTGCCGGACCTGCGTCCCCGGCCCGGCACCACGGACGACCAGCGGCTCATTCGTCCGTCCCCCGGACCGGGTGCACGGCCTCGGTCAGCACCCGCGCGGAGCGGCCGACGGGGGCGGCAGCCGGGGGCCGCTGTCCCGTACCGTCCCGGACGGCGTCGCGTACGGCGTCGAGGTCCAGCAGCATGCCCACCGCGGCCGAGGGGTTCAGATACAGCGCGTGCCCCTCGGGGACGCGCGTCAGAAGACCGTCCGCGCCGACGAGTTCGAAGGAGAAGCGCCCTGCCGCGTGCAGGAACACCGACGAGGTGAACACCGGCACCACCGGCGTCCCGTCCGGCGCCACCGCACTCAGCGGCCCGCCGCCCGGTGCCGTCAGCACGGCCACCTCGCGCCCCGCCAGCGCGGCCGGCACCGCCTCGCCGGGCCCGTACCCGGTCGACGCGAGCTGGACTGCACGGTCCACCTCGTCCTCCGGTTCGGGCCAGCCGAGCGCGCGCGGGGACGGCCGGTATCCGGGGTTGTCCTCCCACTCGACGATCTCGCCGTCGGGGCCGGACCGCCACCGGCCGGTCATCGCCCACTCCGGAGGCTTCCCCGTTCCGGACCACATCGGGTCGACCACCCCCAGCCAGTGGTCCGGGGCGAGGCGTCCCGCCTCACGGATGTCGTCCGGAACAGGCGGAAGCGCCCCGTCCTGCTGGCTCATCGCTGTCCTCATCCGGTGCTTCGGGACGCCAGTGCGGTCCGTGTCCTGCCGTCCGGTTCGTCGTCCCGAAGGAGGCTGCGCGCGGTCGCGGCGTCCGTGACGACTCCGGTGAGCAGTCCGGACCTCAGGACGGCGCGGACCGCCCCGGTGCCACGTCCACCGGCCGTGACAGCGATCAGCTCCGCGACGCCACGGAGTTCGGCGGCGCCGACGGCGATCGTGCGGGCGTTCAGCTCGGTGGGGATCACCCGGCCCGCGGCGTCCAGGACATGGCCGGCCACCTCGGCGCACGCGCCCGCCTCCCGGAGCGTCTCCCGCTCCCGCTCGGACAGGGCGTCGTACACCGTGGAGTGCGGGGCGTCCCACGCGCTGATGCCGACGACGGCCTTGGTGAGCAGGCCGAACCGGCCCAGCGTCGCGGCGGTGTCGGGCTGGCTTCGCAGGACGGCGGCCGTAGCCGCGTCGGGCAGCAGGAACGGGGTGTGGAGCGGGAACGCCCTGCCCCCGCCCACCGCGGCGGTACGCCGGACCGCGGTGATCGCGGCGTCATGGGCGAGGTCCCGCCCGTGCACCCCCGTCAGCTGGACGACGTCGCAGAGCGGCAGCCGGGTGACCGCCTCGCTCAGCGCGTCCACCGCGTGACTGCCGTCCAGCCCGAGGACGTCGCCCTCCTCGGCGATCTCCGAGATCAGCCGGGCCGCCGCCGTGCCGAGCCAGCGGCTCCCGAGCTGGTCCGCGGGGGACGCCGTGCCGCCGTCGCCTCGGGTCAGGTTGACAACGATGCCGTGACGGAGGCCGAACCGCTCGGTCAGCTCCCGCCCGAGCGGGACGTCGATCTCGGCCGGGACGGTGATGTCGATCCGCACGATGTCGTGGGCCACGGCCGCGTCCAGGAGGCGGGCCACCTTGAACCGGCTGATGCCGAACTCCTTGGCGATCTCCACCTTCGACAGCTGTTGCAGGTAGAAGCGCCGTGCGACGGCGGCGGCCAGGAGCGTGTCGACCGGCGCGGGCAACGCCACCATGTCAGCCGGTTCGGCCATGCCGTCTCTCCGCGTTCTCATCCATCGTCAGCTCGTGCCACTTCTCGGGCCAGTTGATCTGTGCGAAGTGATCAGTACATGACCGGTGGACGACATCGGAGTGACACATGAGGCGTCAGTGGCATCTTGTGGCCCATGTGTTCTGTGTGACCTGTGCGGCCGGACACGCTGTGCTCAGGCTGAACGGACGAAGGCGGCGAACCGGTCGAGCGCCTCCTCGACGTCCTCCGGTCCGAGGGCACTGCACGACAGGCGCAGACGGCGCAACGGTCCGACGCCGGCTCCGGTCTCCGACGCCGCCGCGTCGTAGAAGTGGTGCAGCGGCGTCCACAGCACGCGGTGCTCGCGGGCCGAGCGCTCCAGGACCGCGTCGGTGACGTCGAACGGCACGTCGACGACGACGAAGAAGCCGCCCTCGGGGCGGTTCCAGCTCACCCCGGACGCCGACGGGTCGGGGAAGCGGCGGGCCAGCCCCTCGACGATCCGGTCGAGGCCCTCCCGGTACACCTCGCTCTCCCGTTCGGTGGCGCGGACCAGGCTGCACCCGTGTTCCAGCAGCCTTCCCCCGGCCACCGCCTGGGCGATCGGCGAGGTGTTGACGGTGACCATGCTCTTGGCCTTGGCGAGCAGGTCCGCCAGGTACGGTCCCGACTCCACCGGTTGGTCGGCCACCGCGTAGCCGATCCGTACCCCCGGGAACACCGTCTTCGCCAGCGAACCGAGGTGGACGACACGGCGTGCGGTGTCCAGCGCCTTCAGCGTCGGGAGCCGGTGCCCCCGGCGCGGGAAGAGACCGTACGGGTTGTCCTCCAGGAGGAGGATCTCCTCCCGGTCCGCGAGGTCGAGGAGGTCGCGGCGTACCGGCACCGGCATCCGGATGCCCGAGGGGTTCGCGTGGTCGGGGACGACGTACAGGGCGCGCGGGCGCAGCCCGGCGGCGCGGGCGGTGCCGATACGCCGCCGCAGGTCGTCCAGGTCGACGCCGTCCGGGCCCTCGGCGACCGGGTGCACCGGCAGGTCCAGGAGACGCGCGGCCCCGGTGACGCCGACGTAGGCCGGCGTGACGGCCAGCAGCACGTCGCGGTCGTCGCGGCGCAGCAGCCGCAGGGTGAGGAACAGCGCCTCCTGGCAGCCCGTGGTGACGAGGACGGCCTCCGGGTCGACGTCGATGCCCTCGTCCACGGACAGCTGGCGGGCGATCAGTTCGTGGATGATGCCCTTCGTCCGTCCGTACTGGAGCAGCGTGCGCCGGACCCGCTCCTCGCCGTACCCCTGTTCGGTGCGCAGGTGGTCGCCGAAGACCCGCAGCGCGCGGTGGATGTCCTCGACGTCGTAGAACCCCTCGTACGGTGTGCCGGCGGCGAGGGAGAGCGCGTCCGGGTGGCGGCCCGCGATCTCGTTGAGGAAGTTCATCGAGGAGAGCAGCGGGTCGCCCACCGAGGGGTGCAGCGCGCTGAGGCCGAGGCCGTGCGCGGTCGTGCTCGCCGTGGTCGTCGCGGTCACCGCGGTTCCTCTCCCGGACCGGCGACGGTGCGCAGCCGTGCCGCCGCGGCGAGGTCCGGGCAGCCGGCCAGCGCGAGGGCCGACTCCAGTTCCTCGCCGAGCAGGTGGAGGACCCGGAGCGCGCCCCGGTGCCCGCCGGCCGCCAGGCCCCACAGCACGGGGCGGCCCAGCAGCACGCCGTCCGCGCCGAGGGCGAGGGCCTTCAGGACGTCCGTGCCGCTGCGGACACCGCTGTCGAGGAGCACCTCGCACCGCCCCGCGACGGCCTCGGCCACGGCGGGCAGGGCGTCGAGCGCGGGCAGGGCGCCGTCGAGCTGGCGGCCGCCGTGGTTGGAGACCACCAGCGCGTCCGCACCGCAGGCCGCGGCGCGTTCGGCGTCGGCCGGGTCCAGCACGCCCTTGAGGACCAGCGGCAGCCGGGTGTGTTCGCGCAACCAGTCCAGGTCGGCCCAGCCGAGGGACGGGTCGACGACGTTGGCGGTCTGCGCGGCGACCGCGCTCACGCCGCTGCTCGCGGTGCGCGGCACACCGTCGGGGCGGGGACCGAAGTGCACGGGCGACACCCCCTCGGGCAGGGCGAAGGCGCCGCGCATGTCGGCCGCCCGGCGTCCCATCCTCGGGGTGTCGACGGTCAGCATCAGCGCGCGGCAGCCGGCCGCCTCCGCGCGCTTCAGCAGCTCCTCGGTGTGGCCGCGGTCGCGCAGCCAGTACAGCTGGAACCAGGTGGTGGCGCCGGTGGCGGCGATGTCCTCCACGGCGGTGCTGCTGAAGGTGCACGCGGTGAACGGGACACCGGCGTCCCGGGCGGCGCGGGCGGCGGCCAGTTCGCCGTCCGGGTGCACGGCCCGCTGGTACGCCATCGGGGCCACGGCGACCGGGAGGGCGCTCTCCGTGCCGAGCAGGGTGCGGGTGGTGCCGACGGACGAGACGTCCGCGAGCACCCGGGGGACGAGGTGGAGCCGGTCGAACGCGGCGCGGTTGGCGCGGAGCGTGAGTTCCGCGCCCGCCGCCCCGCCGACGAAGCGCTCCACGGCGGCGGGCAGGACCGCCGCCGCCAGGGCCTCCGCGTCGGCGGGGGTGAGCAGGCCGGCGAGTGCCGGGTCGGTCATGCGGTCTCCCCGTCGGCGTTCGCGGCGGCCTCGTGCTCGGCCTTCTCCGCCTGTACGGCGTCGTACAGCGCGCGGACGTTGCCGCCGCCGAAGCTGTCCGCGCCGGCGCGCTCGATGATCTCGTAGAAGACCGTGCGCTTGGGGTGGACGGTCCGTGTGAAGATCTGGAAGAGCTGGCCGCCGTGGTCCTCGTCGGCGAGGATGCGGCCCTTGCGCAGCTCGGCGATCGAGTGGCGGTTCAGCTGGAGGCGCTGCTCCAGCCGGTCGTAGTACGTGTCGGGAGTGCCGAGGAAGACGATGCCCCGTTCGAGCATCCGGTCGACGGTGCCGATGATGTCGGTGGTGGCGAAGGCCAGGTGGTGCACGCCGCCGCTGCCGTGCCGCTCCAGGAAGTCACCGATGTGACCGGCCTCGTGCTGCGGGCTCGGCGCGAGGACGGTGAAGGTGAGGTCCCCGGCGGGGCTGCGGACGGCCTTGGAGTCCATGGCCTCGGTGCCCTGGACCATCAGCTCCTCGTACACGGACTCGTAGCCGAAGACCCGCTCGTAGTAGCCGGTGGTCTCGGCCAGCCGGCCCATGGGGACGCTCACCGCGACGTGGTCGAGGACCGTCAGGCCCACCGGCGCCGGTCCCCCGGAGGCGGCGGAGGCCGCCACGGGCTCGAAGCCGGGCAGCGGGACGGCGGTGTCCGTGCCGCCGGCGGGCCGCTGGACCAGGGTGTGGCGTACGTCGTCGAAGCCGGCGGCGATGACGGCGGTGACCCAGCCCTCCCGCTCGGCGGGCTCGGCGAGGGGCGTGGCGGAGCGGGAGACGGCGTCGGCGAAGGCCTCGCGGGCGTCGCGGGCGGTGAGCGCGATGTCGGCTATGCCGTCGCCGTGCCGCGCCACGTAGGCGGCGGCCGGGTGGTGGTCGTCGAGCGCCTGGGTCACCACGAGGACGATGTCGCCCTGGCGCAGCGCGAGGGAGCGGGAAGCGCCCTCGGGGCCGCCGCGTTCGGCGGTGGCGCAGACCTGGAAGCCGTAGCCGTCGGTGAAGGCCGCCGCGGCGGCCTCGGCGTCGGTGACGTACAGCTCGACGTGGCCGACGCGGAGGGAGGCGGCGGGTGCCGTGTCTGTCATGTCGTTCTCCTCACGGGGTGTTCCGGGGTGGTCGAGTGCCGGGAGTGGGGGTCCGGGGCGGTCGAGGGCGGGGAGTGGGGGTCCGGGGCGGTCACTGCTCGGCCATGGCGTCGGCCAGGCTCTTGGGCCGCATGTCCGTCCAGTTCTTCTCGACGTGGTCGAGGCACTCCTGGCGGCTCGAGGCCGGGAGGGCGACGGTCCAGCCGGCGGGGACGTCGGCGAAGACCGGCCAGAGGGAGTACTGGAGTTCGTCGTTGACGAGGACCAGGTACTGGGCGTCGTCGTTCTCGAAGGGGTTGGTCATGGGGGTGCTCCGTACTGGGGTGGGTGGGGTCGGTCGGACGGGGGTCAGGTGGTGTGGGGGCGGCCGGTGCCCGCCAGACGTTCCGCGACGGCGCGGCCGATCTCCGCGGCGGGGCCGGGCAGCGTCATGTCGTGGTGGCCGCAGGCGACGGGGTGCGGGTCGAGCCGTCCGCCGACGTACGGCGCCCAGGACGCGGGAGCCGGCGCGTCCGTCCCCGGGTCCGGTTCGGCGGTGAACAGCAGGACGTCACCGTCGAAGTGGCGGGGAGCGAACTCCCGTTGCAGCCGGGCGTGGTGGGCGGCGATGCCGGGCCACACCCGCAGGGTGCGCGGCGGGATGTCGGTGAGGGGCGCGCCCTCGCGCCGCAGGACCTCGCGGGCCGCCTCGGCGTCCACCGGGCCGCCGTCCGGGAAGCCGGGCGCCTCGTGGCCGAGGAACCGCAGCAGCCGGGCGAGGACGTCGCCGTCCGACCATTCCCGCTCCCGCGAGGGCGAACCGGTGGCCTCGGCACGCTCGACGGCGGCCGCGGTCGCGTCCGGCGGGTAGGCGTCGAGCAGGGCCAGCAGCGCGACCTCCTCCCCCGCCTCGCGCAGCCGCACCGCCATCTCGTGGGCCACCAGGCCGCCGAAGGACCAGCCCAGCAGGTGGTACGGGCCCTCGGGCTGGACCTCGCGGATACGGGCCAGGTAGTCGTCGGCCATCTCGCCCACGGACGCGGGCGGTTCCTCGTCCCGGGCCAGCCCCCTGGCCTGGAGCCCGTACAGCGGCCGGTCCTCGCCGAGGGAGCGGAGCAGGCCGGCGTACGGCCAGCTCAGCCCGGCCCACGGGTGGACGCAGAACAAGGGCGGCCGGGTGCCGGTGGCGCGCAGCGGCAGCAGGACCTCCAGGGCCCGCGTGG
Source organism: Streptomyces sp. WG5 (assembly GCF_049974565.1). Classification (NCBI taxonomy): domain Bacteria; kingdom Bacillati; phylum Actinomycetota; class Actinomycetes; order Kitasatosporales; family Streptomycetaceae; genus Streptomyces; species Streptomyces sp. WG5. The sequence goes on from NZ_JBNGGC010000056.1 coordinate 26,113, forward strand.
CCTCCTCGGTCCCTGTCCCGTGCCCGCCGCCGGAACGCAGCAGGCGGGCCAGGGCCTCGGGGGTGGGCGCGTCGAGCAGCGAGCGGATGCCCAGGGCGGTACCGGAGCCGGAGCCGGTGGCCGAGCGGATACGGCCCAGCAGCCGGACCGCGAGCAGCGAGTGCCCGCCCAGCTCGAAGAAGCCGTCCTCGGGGCCGACCCGGTCCACGCCGAGCACCTCGGCGAACAGCTCGCAGAGCAGCCGCTCCTCGGCGTCGCGCGGCGGGCGGCCGTCTCCGGCCGCGGTGAACGAGGGTTCGGGCAGCGCCCTGCGGTCCAGTTTGCCGTTCACGGTGAGCGGCAGGTCCGGCAGGATGACGACGGCCGCGGGCACCATGTACTCCGGCAGACGGTCCGCGACGTACCGCCGCAGCAGGGCCGGTTCGACGGGCTCGGGGGCGGGGCCGGCGACGGCGGGCACGGCGTAGGCGATCAGCCGGGCCTCGCCCTGTCCGTCGGCCCGTACGACGACGGCGGCGCGGGCTACGCCGGGGTGGGCGCGCAGGACCGCCTCGACCTCGCCCGGCTCGATCCGTACCCCGCGCACCTTGACCTGCTGGTCGGCGCGGCCCAGGTACTCCAGGGCGCCGTCGGCGCGCCATCGGGCCAGGTCGCCGGTGCGGTACATGCGGGCCCCGGCAGGCCCGAACGGGTCGGCGGCGAAGCGTTCGGCGGTCAGCGCGGGCCTGCCGTGGTAGCCGCGCGCCAGCTGTATCCCGGCGAGGTACAGCTCGCCGGTGGACCCGGGCGGCACCGGACGCAGCGCCGCGTCCAGCACGTACGCCCGGGTGTTCCAGACCGGCCGGCCGATCGGCACGGGGCCCCGGGCGTCCGGTTCGCAGTCCCAGTGGGTGACGTCGACGGCCGCCTCGGTCGGGCCGTACAGGTTGTGCAGCGACACCTCGGGCAGCACGGTGTGGAAGCGGGCCGCCAGGTCGGCGGGGAGCTCCTCACCGCTGCACACCACCCGGCGCAGTCCGGTGCACCCGGCCGCGGCGGGCTCGTCGAGGAACGCGCCGAGCATCGACGGCACGAAGTGCGCCGTCGTCACGTGTTCGGCGCGTATCAGCTCCGCGAGGTAGGCCGGGTCCCGGTGCCCGTCGGGACGGGCGACGACCAGGGCCGCGCCGGTGACGAGCGGCCAGAACAGCTCCCACACGGAGACGTCGAAGCCGGTGGGGGTCTTGTGCAGCACCCGGTCCCCGGCGGTGAGCCGGTAGGCGTCCTGCATCCACAGCAGGCGGTTGACGACGGCCTCGTGCGAGACGGCGACACCCTTGGGCCGGCCGGTGGAGCCGGAGGTGTGGATGACGTAGGCGGGGTTGCGCGGGTCGGGAGCGGTGTCCGTCCCGGGGGTGGGCGTCCCGTCGCCGGTGTCGGCGTCCACGACGAGGACGGGCGTGTCACCCGCGGGCAGCGGGGACCGTGCCGCCACCGCCTCGGTGACCAGGATCCGGACCGGTTGGGTGTCCTCGAGGAGCAGGGCGACGCGTTCCGCCGGAAGGCCCGGATCGACGGGGACGTACGCGGCGCCCGTCCGGAGTACCGCCAGGAGGGCCGTGATCAGCTCGGCGGAGCGGGGCACGGCGACGGCGACGCGGGTCTCCGGTCCGGCTCCGGCCCGGCGCAGTCGGTCGGCGAGGGCGGAGACGCGGGCGGCCAGCTCGCCGTAGGTCAGCCGCTGTGTCCCGTGGACGACGGCCGGCGCGTCGGGTGTACGGGCGGCCTGGGCGGCGAACAGCTCGGGGAGGGTGGCCGGCGCGAGGGGCACCGCCGTGTCGTTCCACCGGGTGAGGACCAGTTCGCGTTCCTCGGCACGGAGCACGTCGACGGCCGCCGGCCGCCGGCTGGGCTCCGTGGCGAACTCCCGCAGCAGCAGGCCCAGCCGCTGGGCCAGCGCGGTCACGGCCGCGTGGTCGAAGTGCGCGGGCTGGTAGCCGAGGCGGAGGGTGAGGGCACCGCCCGCGGAGTCCGGTGAGCCCTCGGTCGTCCGGGACCCCTGGGTCACGATCAGGCTCAGCGGGTAGTGGGTGGCGTCCCGGCCCTTCACCCCGGTGAGCCGCGGCCCCGGGGCGCCTTCCCGTGGGGCGAGCGACTCCCGGTCGACCGGGTAGTTCTCGAAGACCACGAGGGTGTCGAAGAGGGCGGGGTGGCCGGACAGCCTCGTGACCTCGCTCAGTCCGAGGTGCTGGTGGGCCATCAGGGACGACTGGCCGGTCTGGAGTGCGGTGAGCGTCTGCCGGACGGTCGCCCGCGGATCGAGGGCGACCCGGACGGGCAGCGTGTTGATGAAGAGCCCGACCATGGACTCGACCCCGGCGACCTCCGGCGGGCGGCCCGCGACCGTGGCGCCGAAGACGACGTCGTCACGGCCCGTCATGCGGGACAGCAGGACCGCCCAGGCGCCCTGCACCAGGGTGTTGACCGTCAGGCCCGCTTCCCGGGCCAGCCGGTGCAGGGCCTCGACCGTGTCCGAGGGCAGTTCCAGGGTGACGTGGCCCGGTTCTGCCGTGGACGTGCCGGCCGCCCCGGGGGCGAGCAGCGTCGGTTCGTCCAGCCCGGCCAGCTCGGCGGTCCAGGCAGCCCTGGCTGCCTCCCGGTCCTGGGCGGCGAGCCAGGCGAGGTAGTCGCCGTACGGGGTGACGGCGGGCAGTCCGGCCGCCGAGCCCCGCGCCGCGTACAGCGCGAACATCTCGCGGAGCAGCACGGGCATGGACCAGCCGTCGAGCAGGATGTGGTGCGGCGTCAGGACGAGGCTGTGGTGCTCCTCGTCGTGCTTGACCAGCGCGATCCTCAGCAGCGGAGGCCGCGACAGGTCGAACCGGGCCGACCGCTCCTCCTCGGCGACGCGGTCACGCCGGACGGTGTGCTCCGCCGTCGGTACGCCGGTCAGGTCCACGGTGCGCCACGGCAGTTCGGGGTCGCGCACGACGACCTGGACGGGGGTGCCGGTGCCGTCGTGCACGAAGGCGGCCCGCAGGTTGGCGTGCCGGCGCAGCAGCGCCGTCCACGCCTCGCGCAGGACCGGCGCGTCCAGGGGGCCGGCCAGGTCGAGTACGAGCTGGGCGGTGTAGACGTCGGTGTCCTGGGCGTCGTACAGCGCGTGGAACAGGAAGCCGTCCTGGAGGGGGGAGAGCGGGAGGACGTCCTCCAGGTCCGGGTGGGCGGCCTCCAGGGCCTCCACCTGCTCCTGGGTCAGGGACACGAGGGAGAAGTCGGACGGCGTGTGCCCGCCGGCCCCGGCATCCGTGCCCGCGAGGGTCTCCAGCGCCCGCAGCCACCGCTCGGCCAGCTCCCGCACCTCCGCCTCGTCGAGCAGCTCCCCCGCCCACGCGAACGTCGCCGACAGCACCGGGCCCTCGGGGCCGTCGACCGTGACGGCGTTGATGTCCAAGGCGTGTGCGAGCGGGGTGGCCGGATCGGCGTCGGGTCCCCCGGGCTGTGCGACCGGCGACCAGTCGGCACCGGACGGGGACGCGGACGTCGGCGTGCGCCCGAGGTAGTTGAAGCCGACCCGGGGCCGGGCGAGACCGGCGAGGGCGGGCGCGGTGCCGGCGTTGAGGTGGCGGAGGAGGCCGTACCCGGCGCCGTCACCGGGGACCGCCCGCAGCTGTTCCTTGACCCGTTTGACGGCGTCCGCCGGGTCGTCCCCACAGGCGGTGACGTCGAGCCGGACGGGGTGGACGCGGGTGAACCAGCCGACGGTACGGGAGAGGTCCACGTCCGGCCGGTCGCTGTCGCGGCCGTGCCCCTCCAGGTCGACCAGCACCCCGCCCACGGTGTCCACACCCCGCGCCTCACGCCACTGACGCACCGCGAGGGCCAGCGCGCCCAGCAGCACGTCGTCGACCCCACCGTGGAACGCCGCCGGGACGGACGACAGCAACGGAGCCGTCTGCGCCCCCGGCAGCGTCACCGTCAGCCGTCGTGCCGTGCCGGCGGTGTCGCGGGCGGGGTCCGGGTCCCGGCTGCCGAGTGCCGGCTCGCCGCTTCTCGTCGTCTCCTGCCAGTACGGGAGTTCGGCGGTCACCCGCGGGTCGTGCGCCCGCTCGTGGAGCAGTCCCGCCCAGCGCCGGAACGACGTGCCCACCGGGTCCAGCCGCACCGGCTCACCCGCCGCCACCGACTCCCACGCCTGCCGCAGATCCGGCAACAGGACCCG
>NZ_JBNGGC010000057.1:0-25479 GCF_049974565.1 Streptomyces sp. WG5
TCGGCCTCGGTCACGTTGTCGCTGGTCATCGATGCATCTTCCTTGATCAGGAGTTACACCGATCGTTTTACAGTCCCCCGTCGGCGGCCGCACCCCCGGCCAGGCACCGCCTCCGGGGTCCGGGCGCGTGGGATTCTCCGCAGCGGTGGGGAAGGCGCAGGTCTGGCCGCGACGGATCGCCGCGGGAGGCGCGCAGGCCCTCGTGGTCGTCGGAGGTGGGATCCTCGGCGGGGCCGAGGACGCTCCACCAGGCGTGGGTGAGGACAACGGTCCCTTCGGCGGTTTCCGCGACGGTGGAGATGTCCTGGGGAGTGTGGCCGGGCGTTTCGATCAGGCGGATCGAGGGGGAGAGCTGGTAGCCGTCGGCGGGGCGGTCGTACCAGAGGTGATTGTGGTAGGCGCAAGAAGCACTGGATCACGCTGGAGGCCGGCGACTCGATCGACACGAAGCTGGTCAAAGAGCTCGTCACCGAGTCCTACCGGCTCGTGGTCGGCAACCTTCCCCGGTCGGACCAGCCGGTCGATCCGGAAACGTACGGCAGCCACGCCGGGGGACGACGATGACGATCACCGGAAAGCGGCTCCAGGACGTCGCGCGCAGTACCGCCGGCAAAGTGCCCGGTGTCAGCAACGGTCGCCCCTTCACCGAGAAGTTGGACGTCTACAAAGTGGCGGGGAAGGTCTTCCTGATCGTCACGGACGACCCCTACGAGCAGATCATCACCGTCAAGGCCGAACCCGACCGCGCGCGGTCCCTGCGGCAGAAGCACGACTGCGTTACTCCCGGACGGTACCTCGACAAACGGCACTGGATCTCCGTGAGCGCGGGCCAGGACATCACCCCGGCCACGGTGAAGGACCTCGTCGGCTGTTCCTACGACCTCGTCCTGGAATCGGTGCCGCGCAAGCGGCGGCCCGGAGACGCGGGCCAGTAGCCGGCACGACCGGACACCAGCGGCGTGGTCCGCTGCCCTTCTCCTGCATCAGGCATTCTCCTGCGTCACGGCCCGCGGCGGCCTGACACCGGGACGGCAACCTCGGCAAGCGCGTCGAGGCTGCCCCCCAGGCCGGCGGGCACGCGGCGGGCTGAGGAGTGCGGCAGGCGCAACGGTGTGCCCGGCGAGGGCGTCGTCCGCCTCCCCGCGAGAAGGTCATCGCCCACAGGAGCATCCTCGACCGGCGTGACCGCACGGGTTGCCCGGCGCGCTTGCGGAGGCAGGCGCGGATCGTGCGGTCGCCGTATGCCTTGTCGGTGCTCACGCTGTCCGGCGTGCGGCGGCGGGGGCGGCCGCGTCCCGCGCGGGGGGACATGGATCGTGTCCATGACCGGCTCGAACCGTGCGCGGCCCGCCCGCCCGTTGTCCCGGCGTGACCAGTGGAGACAGCGGGCGGCAGTGGCCCTCCGTGGCGATGACAAGCCGAATCCCGTAACGGCCTCTCACGCGACTCGTAACCGTGGTATTCACGATCAAACAGCAGTTACACGAGGAGGGGGCAACCGTGTATTTCTGTTCCTGTGGGGAGCCCGCAGACGGTCAGTGCGTCATGGGAAAGGAGTACGTCTGCCGGGGGGAGCGCGGGAACTACTCGTACACGCTCGCTGAGATCCTCACCAACGCGGGCGGGCAGCCACCAGCCTGGGCTGGAAGGGGTGTCTTGTGCCCGTCCTGCTACGTGAAGTCGATCCGGGAAGCGTTGCCGGTCGTCCTCCCCTACTTGCGGTCCAGCCTGGGGTCACCCGAGCATGTCGCCGCATGGCTGGCGGAGACGCGTGGCCGTTGGATCGGCTCGCTCAACAGTCAGCACGTGCTCGCCGACGAGCTCATCCCGGCGGCAGTCGGCAGCCGGCCGCCCTGGCTCCTGCGCGGTCCAGCCGAGTCCATGGGCGCCCTCTACGCCATGCTGGCACGGCAACGCGGAATGAAGCCGCCCCGCGTCACGGTGATCCAGAAGGAGACCCGCAAGACACCGACCCTGTTCAACAAGCACAAGAAGACGGAGTTCACCACCACGGCCGGCACCTTCGACGCCTGGTACTTCCACTACTCCGACCCTGAGTGGGGTACGCGCAAACTCGTACTCGTGGGAGCCGGCGGCAATTCCTTCGAGCCGGGGGATTCGTGGATCGTCAACGACGACCGGCAGATCATCACCCGACAAGGGCTCAGCACGACGAGGAACGCAATCGCCAATGCCGCCGGCCGACTGGCCCTGCAGGCGGGGCCTCACGCCTATCTGACTCACGAAGCGTCCCCGACCCTTTCATGGGCCGTGAAGCAACTGCTGTGAGACGACGTTCTCACCCCATGCTCGTCCCGCAATCTGCCGTTGGTCTGTGGCGTCGGGCCGCGCCAGGAGACGGTGTCCTCACGGGTGAGGCGGCGGGCCATGAGGTCGGTCAAGGCGCGGTGGATCGTGGCTTCGGAGCGGACGGGCAGGTTTCGTGGTCGCGGGCGAGGCGACGGTGGAGCACGAACCAGCCGTAGGTGCGCTCGACCGCCCACGGCATCGGGACCGGGGCGAAGCCCTCGGCCCCCAGCGTGCGTGCGCTGATCTCCATGTCGATGCCGGGAGCGGCGGCATGTGTGACGAGTACCGGCGGTAGCCGCCGTCGACCCACACCGTGCGGATACCAGGACGGTCCTCGCGGCGGCTCTGGCCGGATAACCCCTCTGGGAATCGCTGCCTCCTCGGCCAGACTTGTTGCCTCACGCCACATGTGCACCGTTGCTGCGGTGGTCCGTGCCCGGGAGGTCTCTGATGCTGTCAGACGCGAGTCCGGAGGAAGAAGGGGAAGCGGCACCGCCCGGACGGCGACGGCCTCCCGGGGACCGCGTCGCGCTGCGCCGCGATCTGCGGTCCGCCCTGCCCGACGCCACCGCGGCGGTGGTGGTCACGGCGCTCGTGTTCGTCCTCCTGTGGGCGCGCATGGAATCGGGTGCTTCGGACACGGTCGCGGTCATGCCGTTCATGGACGATCCCGGCACCTACTGGATGTACCTGCTCAGCCAGGCGTTCGGCTGGTCGGGGCTGCTGTGGGCCTGGGGCACGGTCATGCTCGGTCTGCTGCTGTCGGGGCCGCGCCCCGCCCGGCTGCCGGTCTCCCGGCAGGTGCTGGAGCGCTGGCACCGCACCACGAGCCTGACGACGACGGCGTTGATGTTCGCGCACGCGCTGATGTTCACGGCGGAACTCGTCCGCTACGAGACGAAGGTGGACTGGGCCGAGCGGCTGTGGGTGGGTTTCGCCGACAGCTTCGTGCCGGGCTGGTACGACTCCGGGACCGGCAGGATCGCCATCCCGATCGGACAGGGCGCCCTGTACCTGGCGATTCCGCTGGGGTTGCTGTTCTACGTCCGGCACCGCATCGGAGCGAACACCTGGCGGCGGCTGCACCGGTTCGTGATCGTCGTGTACGTGCTGAGCGTGTGGCACACGCTGCTGTACGGAACCAACGTCTGGTACGGGGAGTGGCCGCGCACCGTCCTGTGGCTGCTGCAACTACCCGTCGCCGTACTGCTGTTGCTCCGCCTGCTGAGACCCGCTCGGCGCGCCGAACGGCTGGATCCGCCCAACGGGGGCGCGGCCCGGCCGGGCTGGTGGGTGCGGGCGGCGGGACGGGCCGCCGTCGCAGCCGTCGTCGTCGGCCTGGTCGTCGTGGTGGTGTCGGGCCGTGACGGCGGACGGGACCGTCCGACCCATCCGCCCGCGACGGCCCCCCACGCCCAGGAGACGGACTGACGACCGGTACGGCGTCCCGGGACGGGACGACGGCCGGCGACAGGGCGACGGCGGAACGAGGAAGCCGGTGTGAATCCGGCGCGGTCCCGGTCGATGACCAGGACGCGACCGAGGACGTCGTCGCATGGGCCCGCGCCGACGGACCGGGCGTCGCACCCCGGCCGGACATCCTCGACCTGTACGCCATCACGCCGCCACGACGGCGCCCGGCCTCCTGACGGCGTGCGGGCACCAGCAGCCCGTCGAGTCCACGGTCACCGACCCGTCCGCGTCGGGCGCTCTGCGTGCGGCCAACCGCTCCTCTTCAGGGCGCCTGTGCTGTCCCGGACCACGAGGGTGGTCGCCAGTTCCACCCGGCGGCTCTCCAACTCTTCGCCGTTGATCAGTCTGAGCAGGGTGCGCAGGGCGCTGCCGCCCATCTCCTTGAGCGGCTGGCGCACGGTGGTCAGTGCGGGGGAGACCCAGCGGGCCTCGGGCAGGTCGTCGAAGCCGACCACGCTGACGTCGTCGGGCACCCGCAGGCCGGCCTCTGTCAACGCCTCGTACCCGCCGATGGCCATGTGGTCGGAGCAGATGAACAAGGCGGTCGGTGGTCCGGGCAGCGCGATGAGCGCCCGGACCTGCTCGGCACCGCTGGCGCGTTCGTAGGTGCCGTGCCGCATCAGCTCGGGCGACACGTCGACGCCCGCGGCGGCCATCGCCGAGCGGTAGCCGGCGATGCGGGCCCGGGAATAGAGGTGGTCGGGCGGACCCGTCACCAAGGCGATGCGGCGATGGCCCAGGTCCAGAAGGTGGGCGGTCGCCTCATAGGCACCGGCCCAGTTCGTCGTCCCCACGGACATCACCTCGGGCGAAGGATCGCTGAGCGGGTCGATGACGACGCACGGCACCTGCGCCCTCCGCAGCCGTGCCACCTGGTCCGCCGTCGGCTCGATCAGTCCCAGAACCACGCCGACGGTGCCGCGTTCCAGGATGCGGTCCACCCAGTCCCGGCCTGCCTGCCTGCCGCTCGGCGCGGAGGTGCGCGCCACAGAGATCGCCACGTGCACACCGGCCTCGTACGCCGCCGCCTCCATGCCACTGGCGACGCTGGCGGGCCACGAGCCGTCCAGCCCGCTCATCACCAGGTCGACGGTCCGGACAGTCGGACCGTCGGCAGGGACACCTCTGCGCACATACCTGTGTTCCCTCAGAGCCGAGTCCACCTTGGCGCGGGTGTCCGGCGAGACGTCCGTCCGATCGTTCAGGACCTTGGAGACGGTGGACACCGACACGCCTGCTGTTTCGGCGATCTGCGCGAGGGTGGGGCGCGGCAGCCGGTTCGCCGCCTCGGTCCCGTTACCCGCCGACGTGACGTCATCCACCACTGTGCAGTCCTCTCGGTGCGACGGCCAGCGCCTCGCTCGCCGACGGCCAGGCACGCAGGCGTGCCGCTTCCGGTCCGGTGGCGGCCGCACGCGCCTCGGTCAGGGCCTCCTCGAGCAGCGGCTCGATGGGAACGCGGTCGTCGGTCCGCGCGGAGGTCACGGCGGCTGCCACCATGGCGAGGCTGAGCACGTTGCCGTGCACCTCACCCGTGGGCGTGATGCCGGTGCGCAGTGCGCGGACGAACTCCGCCAGCGCGCCCGCCACTCCCTCCGGAGCGGCCTCCTCCCCGGCCTCGCCTTCCGACCGAGGTACGCCATCGGCGTCATGGAACTGGACCTCGGGCGGGTGTTCACCGTCCCAGGTGGCCGACCCTAGCTCGGCGCTGAGCCGCCAGGCCCCGTTCCACGAGGTCTCCAGGCCGACGCTGCACCAACTGCCGTTGTACACGTACCGGATGCCGCCGGTCATCTCGAAGACCGCCGTGGCGGCGGCGTCACCCGCGTACCAGCTCCAGGCGGGGTTGTACGCCTCGCAGCGGACCGACACCGGTTCCGCGTCCAGCAGCCACCGGGCGGTGTCGAACGGGTGGATCGCCATGTCGAGGAGGAGCGGATGGGCCATGGTTTCGCGGAAGCCTCCGAAACGCGGCGCCCTGAAGAAGTCGGTGGTGAGGATGCCGGGCCGGCCCAGCAGCCGCGCGCGGCCCCGGAAGGCAGCCGGGTGTCGGCCGAAACGCCGCGACTGACTGACCATGAACAATTCGCCCGTCGTCTCGGAAGCGGCGGCCAGCCGCAGTGCCTCGGGCACGGTGGCGGCCACGGGCTTCTCGCCCAGGACCGGCAGCCCGAGGGCAAGTGCCGCCAGGGCCACGGGCAGATGGGCCTCGGGGACGGTCACGTTCACGACGGCGTCGGGGCGGGTGGCCGCCGCCAGCGCGGCCAGGTCGTGTCCGGTGGGCGTGTCCGGCACGCCTGCCCGGCACACCAGCGCCTCGGCCGTGGTGGGGACGAGGTCGACGACGCCCGCGAGTTCCGTGCCGGGCGAGGACAGGATCGCCCGGAGCCAGACACGTGCCATGCGGCCGGCTCCCACGACCAGGACACGCACCGGACCCTCGTCCGGGTGAAGTGTCCTGAAGGACGGGAACGTCATGCCGGTCCGCCGCCTGGCTCGAACCAGCCGGGTTCGCTGTGGATCAGCCGTGGGGTCGACAGGCCGGTCTCAGGAGCCGCCCAGCGCACGGCGTTGGCGATGACGCGGCGGACGTGCGGATGGTGGTAGACGGGATAGTCCTGGTCTCCGGGACTGAAGTAGAAGATCTTTCCGTGGCCGCGCCGGAAGGCGCAGCCGCTGCGGAACACCTCGCCGCCGCTGAAGGAGCTGATGAAGACCAGTTCGTCGGGGTCGGGGATGTCGAAGAACTCCCCGTACATCTCCTGCTCGTCGATGACGAACGGGTGCGGCACGCCGGCCGCCACGGGATGGGTGGGAGCCACCGTCCAGACGACTTCGCGGTCGCGTTCACTGCGCCAGCGCAGAGTGCAGGTCGTGCCCATGAGCCGTGTGAAGATCTTCGACCAGTGCCCCGAGTGCAGCACGATCAGGCCCATTCCGGCCAGCACCCGGCGGTGCACCCGAGTCACCACCTCGTCCGACACCTCGTGGTGCGCGAGGTGCCCCCACCAGGTCAGCACGTCCGTCCCGGCCAGTACGTCCTCGGTCAGTCCGTGTTCGGGTGCGTCCAGTGTCGCGGTCCGTACCTCTGCCCCCTGGCCCAGATACGTGATGACGGCCCCCGCCACCGCGCCGTGCATGCCTTCCGGGTAGCGCGCGGCGACCTCGGGGTTCTGCCGCTCGTGCCGGCCCTCGCTCCAGACGGTGACCTGCAAGGGACGGCCCGGCGTGGCTGCTGACGACATGGCTTCTCTTCCGGTGCGATGCGGGCGCGAGGCGCCGGGGCTGCTCCAGGAGGAGCGTGCCGACGCCGACAGCAGGGTGCGTGCCACGACCATGGGCTGGAGGCTAAAAACATTTCGAAACAGCAGGGAGCGAAGCTAAGAGATCAGAGCGCATCTCGTCAAGACATACGGGGGAGGCGGCGCGGACCGGTGCGTCACCGGCTGGCCCAGAGCAACCCGCGCTCTATCAACGCGCGTTCATGGGTCATGCCGGTGCCGTTGGGGCGGCAGCGAAGGGTGGAGGCGAACACCCGGCCGCGTCCCCACGTCCTGGTCCACACCGCCGGTACGGTCGAGGCACCGGGGCGACTGTCGTCGCCGTCGAACGTGATGGTCGCCAGGACGTCTATGAGTGGATCGTGGAGCGGCCAGTAGCGTTCCACGTCGGTGTCGAAGTCGCACAGGCCGGTGACCACCGGGTGGTCGGCCCGTTCCGCGGCCAGTCGCACCCGGTGACGGCCGCCCCCCGACGGGTCGAGCCGGAACCTTCCGCCGACGAGCAACTGGTAGTCGAAGTCCTCGGGGAAGGCGTCCACGAGCCCGGAGTGCCAGCCGACGAGACCCGTTCCGCCCTGGACGGCCGCCCGCAGACTGGCGCTCTCCCCGGGCGTGATGTCGCCCGCTTGCCAGCACTGCACGACCAGATCGGTCTGTGCGAGCAGTTTCTCGTCCTCGTAGACCTCCAAGCAGTCTTCGACGAGGACCTCGAAGCCGTGTCGGACGAGGAAGGGCCGGAAGAGGTTCGTGGTCAGGGCGGAGCTGTCGCCCTCCCGGCCGTCGCGCACGATCAACGCCTGTCGTCTGGCATGGCTCATGGTGCTCGCTCGGTCCTCTCCATGGGGGGCCGGAAAAGCGGACTGCGCCTGCTGCGAAACATTGCGCTAAAACAAGTAACGCCGAACGGGTTGGACTGTAGGAACGGGCCCGGTCGGCGTCAAGAGGTGTCACAGCGCGCATCGCGCAAGGTGACGCCTCGCATGTTCACGGAAGCACTACGACGTCACCGCGCCCGCAGGTCAGCTCAAGGCGAGGGCGAGCGGGGTGTGCGAGCCGCCTGATCCCCACGCCGCACTCCCGGACTCGGTTCACCGGTTCGGTCCATCTGTCCGACGGTCCGAAAAATTTTGCGACCCGGCGGGTCCAGAGGCGGATCCGGGCTCGGCAGCGTAGATGGTGAGGGTGAGGCCGGGTTCGGCGGTCATCTCCGGACGGGCCGATACGCATCAGTTGCAGGGGGAGGTCTTTCGACCGGGCCGCCGAGGCTGCTCAGCTGATGCGCGACCACATCACCCACAGCCTCACCGCCACCGCCATCAGCGCCCTGGAGGACCGCGAAGGCGCCCGTACGGGCCGAGGCGCCGATGGACGTCCGGCAGCTGGAGTACGTCCCGGCGGCCGGCGACTCCGGCGGTTCGAACCGGGCTGCCCCCGCGGTCCACGGGTCGCAGTCGTCCCTGTCCAGGCGGGGCCGGACGTTGGAACGTAGCCTCGGCTCTGAACTGCTCCACCGGATCGGCCGGAGTGCCGTGTTCGCCGAGGATGTCCGGTCGCATGGCCGCTTCGACACAGTCGGCCGGCGGCGGAGCCTGCCTGTTCCTTCCCGGTGACACTGACGGACCGTCGTCGAGTGTTCGCGGTCTGCTGCCGGGGATCGGACGGTGTGGGCCGTCGGTCCGTGCGGCGGCCGGCCGGCGGGTGACTGCGGGTGAGGGGCGCGCGGACCCACGCATGTGCCGACCGGTCCCCGATGCCCGGGGAACTGTTCAGCCTTCGTGACGAGGCCGGGGCGGGTGTGTCTCCAAGGAGCGCGAGGCGAAGCCATGCCTGATCACCAAGAGCCAGTCGGACACGTGTGGTTGGTCAGGACTTCTGAGGCCGGCGTCCGGCGACGGTCGCCTCAGACCAGGGCGCGGGCGAAGCAGACGGCCATGGGGTGGCCCTTGTAGGGGCCGTAGCCGTCGGTGCGCCGGTAGCCCTCGCGTTCGTAGAAGCGGATCGCGTCGGGCTGCTTGACGCCGGTCGACAACTGCACAGTGACGATCCCCCGTCGGCGTGCGTGCTCCTCGAGTTCACGCAGGACGCCCACGGCCACGCCCGTGCCACGAGCCCCCGGAGAGACGTACATGCGCTTGATCTCCCCGGTGCCGTCGGGCAGCAGGCGCAGAGCACCGCAGCCGGTCGCGTCTCCAACGGTGTCACGGGCGACCAGGAACACGTCGACGCTCTCCGCGGTCGGTTTGTCGGTCTCCTGGTCCGGGATGCCGTAACGGGCGGCCAGCTCCGTCTCCATGGCACGACGAAGTCGATCGCCGTCGGCACAGTCCCAGGGCTCCTGCGAGATGGTGAACATCCTGTCACTCCAGTCATGTCGTCCGGGCGGAAGCCCTGTCGGGGTCGCGTCGGTCATCCCAGTTCCTGAGCGCCCGCAGTGGTCGGAGCGCTCAGCAGACCGATCGTCCGGGCCCGCTCCTCGTCCGGCCCCGCGGGCATCGCCACGACACCGGTCGCGCCCGCCAGTGGGTGTCTGGGGTGCGTGGGAATCACCGCTGTGCCCAGTTCGATGCCGGGCACTTCGTGCCCCGCGACCGCCAGTGGGGTCAGTGCGTCCCGGCCCGTACGCTGACTCATCCACACCCCGCCGAAGCCGGCCCGGGCGGCGGCCCGGGTCTGAACGACGATCGTCTCCAGGGACGGTCCGCTCTCGTCCACGACAAGCCCCATGCGCATCCTGTCTCCTCCAAGTGCCGACGGCTCGCGGTGTCGCACCAAGGGGGATACCACGGGGTCCGGCACGGTGTGAGGGCCACTCGTCCGCGCGGATCTCCGTCCGGTCGGCACGTCGGACGTTCACCCGTGATCCAACCAGTGGCACCGGTCCCGCCGGTAACGCCGATGCGGCAGCGCCGGGCATGCCCTGCCGGCATGCCCGGCCGACAGAGACGGTGCCGCCCTGCCGTGCGTGGCGCCTCGCGCCTCGCCGCGCGTGACGGTCAACGGCCTGTCGGGGCCCACCGGTCGCGGGCGTGCTCCACGAACTCCTCGGCGACCGGGTGTGCGTTACGGGCCGGCACTCCGATCTCGAGACGGCTCTGGGAGAGGCCGTCGACCGGACGCACGCGCAGTCCGGGCAGCTCGGTGTCCGGCAGCGTCGAGCCGTGGACGAAGGCGACGGCCCGGCCGAGGGCGACAGCGGCGAGCACATCGGTCGCGTTCCGCACCAGAGGGCCGTGCCGTCTCGGGCGCCCGTCGGTGTCGGCTCCGGTCCAGTGGTCCGCCTCCTCCGGGGACATGCCGGCCCAGTGGGTGACCGGCTCGTCCCACAGATCGGACAGAGTCAGCCTCTCGCGGGCGGCCAGGGGATGGTCCGCAGGGAGCAGGACCTTGCGTGGTTCGCGCGCGAGCCGGTCGACGGTCAGCCCGTCCCGGTCGTGGCGGTCCCGCAGGAACGACACGTCCGCCGCGCCCGCCCGCAACTCGTGCAGCGGGGAGAGCCACTCGCGCGGGACGACATTCACCCGCACACCCGGACGGTCCGCCTCGAAGGACCGGCTCGCCGCCGTCACGGCCACGACGTCACACAGAGGAGCGGTCACGGTGAGGGTCTCCGCCCCGGACCGCATGCCGCGGGCGCGCTCAAGAGCGGCCTGGGAACGGCCCACCAGTTCGTACGCCTCGGAGAGCAACGCCCCGCCCGCCACCGTCAGTTCCGTGGCGTGGGACCGGCGCACGAAGAGGGGGACGCCGACCGTGCGCTCCAGCGCCTTGATCGCCCGCGACAGCGCCGGCTGGGTCATCATGAGCCGCTGCGCCGCCCGCGTGATGCTGCCGGCTTCCGCCACGGCGATGAGGTACCTGAGGTGTCGCAGCTCGAGATCGGGCACGCTACGACGATAGACGACGCGCTTCGCCGCACGATGCGGATCGGCACTGCGGCAGCGGTCCCTCGGGCAAGCCCGTCGCGCTCGCTGCCGCGGTACGCGGGTCCCTCGACGCGCTGGGGGCGGAGTCCGGGGCCGTGCCGGTGGATGCGCAGGCTCAGCTCGCGCTGCACCGGAGTCTGCTCGAGGGCAGACGAATGCCGATCGTGCTGGACAACGCCGCCGACGCCGAGCAGGCGACCGCGCTGCTGCCGGGCAGCGCCACCTGCACGGTGCTGGTCACCAGCCGCCGACGACTGGCCGGGCTGGCGAGCGCCCACGGGGCCCGGATGCTGACGCTGGATGTGCTGACCGTTGTTGGGTTTCTGCCACGAACGAGTGCCGGTATCAGCTACAACGCAAGCCAGTCCCTCCGTACCTGCTCGACAGGCCGTCTCCGAGGCCGGCGGTATCCGGCCCCTACCCGGTTCCCGCCCTACTTGCCCTTGTCTTTGTCCTTCTCCTTGTTGTTGTGTTTCTTGATGCCGGAGTGCAGATCGTTAGGGTTGTTCGGCATCAGCAGATTGCGGCCGGGAGGACTGTGGCCGGTGGCGGCCTTGTGCACCCCGATCACGAAGTCGGTGCAGTTGTGGCGCAACACGTTGTAGTCGCGGTTCAGGTTTGTCTCGATGTACTTCTGCGCCTTCGAGAACTGCTTCTGGGTGAGGGGGACCGACAACTCGGTGGTCGCGTTGCTCGGATCGTCCTGATTCAGCCGCACCTCGCCGGGCACGCTCCGGTACGGTGCTTCCTGGTTGATCTGCCCGCCTCTGGGATAGAAGCCCGCGGACAAATGGAACTTGTCGTTCTTGTAGAACGCCACCCAGGAGTGACCGACCCGCTGGAAGTAGTCCTCGTCACGGAAACTGGCGTTCTTCCGCACCAGCACGCGAAGCGTGATGCGGTCGTCCCCGCCCTGCTCCTGCTCCTGCTGCGCGGTCTCCGCCTGTCGGCCGCCGGCCGGCTCCCCGGTCTCCGGCTGCGGGGCCCTGGTGTACCCGCCGTCCTCGGTCGCCTGCCACCCCTGCTCCAGCATGCGCTGGTGGGCCGCGGCAGGGTCGGGCCACGGCATCCGCTGGACAACCCGAGCGGCAGCGGGCACGCCGACGTCCGCTCGTCCCTCTGTCGTGCGGACCTCGGCCGCCGCGTTGGCGTCCCGGCCGACGGCGCGCTGTACGGGGTGCGCCGTACCCGACCGCTGCTGAGGGCCGGGGCGACGACCACCCCCCGCACTCTGCTGAGCCAGCAGCCTGGTGGTGCCGGCGTTGCCGGCCAACCCCTGCAGTGCCATCACCTCGCGCGGGGCGGGAACCGCTCCGGCGCCGATACCGGTTGGCGGCGTATCACGCGTCACGGCAGGCCGGGCAAGCCGGGCCGGCGAGTGCCTGGACGCCTGCCGCCGCTCTTGTTCCCTCAACCCGGCTCCCCCCATGTGCCTTGAGTTGCCGCTCTCGCCCTGATCTCGGTCCGGCCGAGGTCGGTCATTCCAGCGGTGAGAGGCAGCTCCGAGTCCTTCTCGGCCCACAACGCTGTCACAGCGAGACAACGGGTGAAAGGACGAGAGTACTGTCCCCACGGGCAGTGGCGAGGTACCCGTGTAGCCGTTCACGCAATTCGTGATCGTCGACACTGCTCGTACCGGTGGGCATCGGTCCGGACAGCGCGGTCACCCTCCTGGCCACCAGGGGAGGAAATCCCGAGCGGCTGTACTCCAGCCGTTGGAGCACATGCCGACTCGACCATACCGGTCTCCTGGGCGAGTTCGCGGACCACTGTGTCCTCGAAGGATTCCCCGGCCTCCACGCTGCCGCCAGGACGTTTCGAGGGTGCCGCGGCGGTGCGGGACCAACAGGATGCCCTGTTCGCTTTCCGTGGACGGACTTCGGCCGTGCAGGTCGGTGTGCAGGAGCGAGAGGACCAAGGGGGCGCCCGGATGCAGGCCGTCGCGCAGTGCATGCGGCGAGCGGTGTGGGTCGACGAAGGCGAGCGTCCCGATCGCGTACGCGACGTCGAACGGCACGGTGGGCGCGTTCCACAGGCAGTGGTTGACCGTGCCGTCAGCTGCGCGGCCCCGCGATGGCCCGCGTGACGGGCTCGATGATCCACCAGCAGCCGCGGGGCCGGAAGTCGTCGCCCTTCGCCTTCCGGGACGCGAGATCGGGGCCGCTGTAGTACTGGGCGAGCGCCCCGAGTTCGATCTCATGGATTACCGGCGGGAGGGGGTTACGACCTTGGGAGCGATTGGCCTGGGAAGGCTGGTCGCCTGGCTCGGTGGACGGGTGCGCATGAGATCTTTTTCTTCATGAGTACACCACCAGACGGATTGCCTATCTACCGAGTCTTGACCGGCCCGGACGACGCCGCGTTCTGCCATCGTGTGAGCGAAGCGATAGCTCTTGGCTACGAACTGCACGACGGCCCTGCGGTCACTTTCAACGGTGAGAGGGTCATCGTCGCCCAAGCGGTGGTATGGCCGGCACAGTCGTAGGACTTGTGGTCGCGGTCTGCCCGTGACACGAGAAGAGCCGTACGGGCAAGGCGACTTGTCACGCTTGCCTGGGCCCGTGCGGCCTGTTCCCATCCTGTCCTGTCCGGGTCTCCCGTGCACACTTCGGCGAGTTGCTCGAAGAACTTTCCGACGGTGCGCTGTTCCCCGTCCTTCGTGCCGTCGCTTCGCTGTCGCGGCGCCCGATGTTCGCTCGGATTGCTGGCGACCCTGGCTATGTCAGGTCCTTGCGCATCAACGTGCACATGGTTTCGTACCGCTTGACCGGGCCCTCTTCGGTCTCCACGTCCCAGGAGTCCAGCTCACGGCCGTAGGGCCGGTAGCCCAATCGCTCGTAGAGGGCTCGGGCTCTGGGGTTGCTCTCCTCCACGCCCAGTTCGGCCACCGCCAGACCACGGGCTGTGATCCGAGCCTCTGCGGAGCTGATCAGCAGGGTGCCGACGCCACACGACTGAAGCGCCGGGTGGACACCGAGCTGCCAGAGCGTGCCAGCACCACTCTTGAGCACGTAGTCGATGCCGCCGATCGCCACCGGCACGTCTGCGGGCCCGCAAACGGCCAGATAGTCGACCTCGCCGCGCTCGGCCCGGCGCAACTGCTCGGCGATCTGCCTCACATGCAGGGCGGAGCCCGACCAGTCGCAAGAGGGCAGGTCTTCGTGGGTGAGATCGCGCACGGACAGGGAGATCCTGATGTCGGTCACTGTGACCACCTCCGGCGTGAGAGGCTCCACGACACCCCGGACAGACGCAACATCATTTGGGCAGCCGCCTCGGGGCCGAGCCGTCCCTAAATTCTGTCTCTTTGGCGTCGTGCTGAGCCGTTCGCGGCTGGCTATTGGCTCGACGTAGCTGACCACATGCGTCCCGGTGGCTGATTCCCCGCATGATGATGCAACCTCCCCGACGAGGCATGGACCCTGTCGTGCGCCCGGTCGCGACGTCCTGGCGTCTCATCGACGCCTGGTTGTCCCTGTACGCGCCGAAGGCTCCGGCAGAACTCAGGCCCACGTTCGTCCAGTCGACGACGGCGCGTAGGCGCAGGACGTCGCGTGGCGGTTTCGCCAGAGGATGTAGTGGCGGATCACGCTGCCCTTCTTTGTGGCCGACGTGGTCGGTGCCGTCGAGGGCGAAGTACGGCGAGGCCGTGAACTGGGCCTCGATGTGGTTATGTCAGGAGCTGCTGGTGGGCGTGTGGGCGGTCTCGATGTTGTTCTCCGCGGCCCAGGTGCCGACACGCCGGCATTTTTCCGTGGTCAGGTGCGGGGAGAAGTTGTCGCAGACGATCGCGAGGTGGATCTCGGGTGGGTAGAGGCTTCGCAGGTAGCGGCAGAACTCCAGGAACTGGGTGCGGTTCCTGATCGACTTGGTGTGGCCGTGGAGCTTGTCCTTGGCCAGGTCCGGGGCGGCGAACAGGTGCCGTACTCCGTCGTAGCGGTTGTGGGTCGCCCGGCGCCTGCGGCGGGGCTTGCGGAGGGGTCCCTGTGCTTGCCTGCGAGTGAGGCCCACTGCCGGAAGGGTCCGAACTCGTCCGTGCAGAAAACGATTTCGGGCGCACCGTTCTCGGGTGCGACCTCGCCGTCGGCGATCGCGTAGAGGTGCTCGGCGCGAGCCTTCTTGGCGTCGGCCGGGGCACGGCAAGTCCGCCGTCAGCCGCAGCCGCAGCCGCACAAGCCTGCGGCGGCCGTCGAAGGCCAGCGGCGCGCCGGCGGTCGAACTCGGTGAGACGCCGGGCGCGGTCAGTCGTATGGAAGCTCCAGCGGGGCGAAGACATCGAAGAGGTCGCCGGGGCCGGGATTCTCCGGATGTGTGGCGCCGCCCAGATGGTGCAGCACCCCCCACACGGCGTTCAGCGCCGTGGTCACGGCCCCCTCGGCGAAACCCCCGGTCCAGGAGACGTCGTCCCCGCACAGGAAGAATCCGCGCTGCTCCGGGTCCATCCCGTCCTGCATGAACTGGGTGAACAGTCGTCGTTGATAGCGGTAGTGGCCGGGCAGATTCGACTTGAAGGCCCCCATATAGCGGGGCTCGGTCTCCCAGGTGACGGTCAGCGGCTCCGCGACGATGTGCGAGCGGATGTCGACACCCGGATAGATGGCGCCCAGCTGGGTCAGCAACGCCTTCAGCCGCTCCTCGGCCGAGAGCGTGGCGACCTTCAACGAGTCGTCGTTCCAGGTGTACGACAGACACATCACCGCATGCCGGTCAGGCCCCTCGTCGAACAGATAGACCCCGCGCGGCAGCCGATCGGTGAGCGTCATGCTCATCACGTCCTGGCCGGTCGCCGGGTCGATGTCCCGCCAGAACGGCCGGTCGACCAGGACGAACAGCTTGGAGGCGCCCATGTAGTGGGTCCGCTCCACCGCCGTCCACAGCGGAGTGGACAGCAGCGCCGGATCGCAGTCGATCTGGTGCAGCAGCGTCCACACGTGCGGGCTGAAGACCACCGCGGGGAACCCCCGCTCCTCTCCGTCCTCGTCCGTCACCCGTATGCCGTCCGCTGTACGCCGCAGCCGGGTGACCGCGGGGCGTGGCCGACCGCCGTGCAGTGACGCCAGCGAGGTGCCCTTCGGCCAATGCGTGAGCGTCGTCGGCCGGTGCTCCCACAGCCCGTGCGGCACCTGGGAGGAGCCGCCGATGATGCCGACCTGGTTGTCGTCGGCCCCGGTGACTACGACACGCAGAACCTCCAGCACCGAGTTGGGGAAGTCGGTGTCCCATCCGCCGGTACCGAAACCGACCTGGCCGAAGAACTCCCGGTGCCGGAACGACCGGAAGGTGGGTGAGGTGGCCAAAAACCCGTAGAAGGACTGGTCGTCGAACTCCGCGACCAGTCGGTTCCAGAGCGCCTTGAGCGAGATGACGTCCCGCCGCTGCACGGCGTCACGCAACACGGCCAAGTCGGCCCGCTCCTGCAGCGCCTTCTCCCAGGCGCTGGCGACCCCGTGGTAGAGGTCCGGGAGCTCGTCGGGCCTGCGCGCCCGGTCGCGACCGCCGTTCAGGGCGATCAGCGTGCTCGGGGTGGTCGGCGCCAGCGGGTTGGGAAAGGGGCGGGTGCGCAGCTCCAGCAGGTCTATGTAGTGGAACAGGGACCTCGCGGAGAGGGGGAAGCGCATCGCTCCCATCTCCGCCTTGTACTCCGGTTTTCCGGGGAAAGGCAGGGAGCGCATCCGGCCGCCCAGCTGCTCCGCTTCGTAGAGGACCGGACGAAGCCCCAGGCGTAGGAGTTCGTATGCCGCGGTGAGGCCGGACACTCCGCCACCGACGACCGCGACTTCGGTGCCGTGCACGGCGCTCGGCAGGGTGCCGAGGCCGACGGGATGGCGTAACCAACTGTCATAGGAGAAAGGAAAGTCCGGCACCAGCATCGTCGTGGCGGGCGTAGGCGCAGACATCATGGGGTGAACCTCCTGGGCGCCGGACGGCATGTCGGTATCGCCCACATCGCCTGACTGCCGGAGCCGCGCCAGCCACGCCTCGATTCTGCGTACGGGAACTCCGTCACCGTGTGCGCGAGTGCGGTTCAGACGCCCTCGAAGCGAAGCCGATCGATTCGGACAAGCTCCTTGACGGCGCTCCACTGACACCTGGAAACACCACACCCTGTCGCTGCGCCGGGTGGGAGGCGACCAAACCCCGTTACGTGTAGGCGGCAGGCGCACTCTACCAGTGCCGTTGACATGGAAACGTGCCAACTCCCCGCCGGGGATCACCTTTTGACTGTCTCAGTGGTTCGCTGGACGTTCGACCGCCGTGAGTTCATGTCTGCCTGTTCCTGATCCCTGCCGGACGCGGTGGTTTGAGCCGCAGCCTCGGTGGGCGCCTGGAGTCTTCGGTCGAAAGCTCGGACGCGGTGTACTGCGCGCCGCGGTGCCGTACCAGGGATTTGGCAACCAGACGGTCGGCGTTCGCGCAAGGGTCACCGTGACGCCTGCGCCCTGGACGGGGCCCCGACTCCGAGGGCTTCTTGGTGCGCCGGCATGTCGGCCCGAGCCCCGTCGGTTCGTGGCGCGTATATGCTCGCAGCGTTGGATGCGTGTGGCGGTCTTGTGGACTTGAACAAGGAGTTTCTGGCCCCTTGATGGAGAAGCTGTACACCGGCCGATGGGTCCGTCGTTATCACCCCTCGGATGAAAGCCCGATCCGGCTGGTCTGTCTGCCGCATGCCGGCGGCTCGGCCCCCTTCTACTTTCCCATGTCCCAGGCGCTGGCTCCGGCGGTGGACGTCCTGTCGGTGCAGTACCCCGGCAGACAGGACCGCAGGGATGAGCCCGGGATCACCGACATCGGTGTCTACGCCGACCGACTCACCGCGGAACTCGTGCCGTGGCTGGACCGGCCACTGGCTCTTTTCGGCCACAGCATGGGCGCGGTCCTGGCCTTCGAGGTGACCCGCAGGCTGGAGCGCGACCATGGCGTCTCACCGGTGCGGATCTTCGCCTCCGGACGGCGCTCACCCTCGAGTTTCCGCGACGAGACGGTGCATCTGCGGGACGACGACGGGATCGTTGCGGAAATGCGTGCACTCAGCGGAACCGACTCGAGGATTCTCGGTGACGAGGAAATCCTCCGCATGGTGCTGCCTGCCATTCGCAGCGACTACACCGCGATCGAGAACTACCGCGCCGCACTTGAAGACACCGTGCTGGCCCCCGTCACGGTACTGACCGGTGATGCCGACCCGAGGGTGAGCAGGGAAGAAGCGGACGCCTGGGAAAGGCACACCACTGGTGGATTCGGCATCCACCGTTTCTCCGGCGGCCACTTCTTCCTGGCGAGTCATCAGGAACGGATCGTGAAGCTTGTCGCTGAAGAGCTGGCCTCCGCCGCTCGGAGGGGCTGAGCCGCCGCTCGCAAGGCTGAGCAGAACACCGCCGCCTCGGTGCGGTCTTCGCGGTCGTCATGAGCTGCCGGTGGCCTCCTGGCCATGGCCAGGGCCTTGGTCGGGCTGGGAGAACAGCTGGAGCGCGAGCTCCTCGAGCTTTCGCCTGTGCGGCTTGCCGTTGGTGTTGAGGGGGAAGCGGTCAAGCACATGCAGACGGTTCGGCTGCTCCCAGGGCGGCAGGACCGCCTTGATGAGGGCCTGCCAGTGTTTGGCGTCGCGGGCCTGCTCATCTTCGACGAAGAAGACGAGGGAACAGCCCCGGTCCGCGGCGGGCATGGAGACGATCTTGGCTGAGCATCCCCGGTCGGCGATCTTGCGTTCGATGATCTCCGGGTAGAGGGTGTAGCCGTTGCGGTTCACCGCCAACTTGCGGCCGATCACGTGGAGGTTGGCGTGGTCGTCGAGGTAGCCGAGGTCGCCGGTGGCGAACCAGCCCTGGGGGACGGGGTCGAGATCGCCGTCGGGGTTCAGGTAACCGAGCATCATGTCCGGGCAGTCAACGAGCACCTCGCCGATCGCGTCCGAGGACAGCACTTCGCCGGTGTCGCCGACCACCTTCAGGGCGAGCCCGTCCAGCACCGTGCCGCAGGCCACGGGGTTGTCGAGTGTCGCGAACGCCACATTGCCCAGTTCGGTGCTGCCGTAGCTGTCGAGCAGCGGCAGGCCGAACTCGTCGACGTAACGGCGGTTGAGGGTGGGGTCGAGCGCGGCGGCGCCGCTGCAGAACATGCGGACCGTGCCGAGGGAGGCTTTCGACGCGGGGCGTTTCGCGAGGATGTTCAGGATCGAGCGGTACGTCGCCGGTGTCGCGTCCAGGACGGTTGCGCCCGTGTACCCGGCGATGCGCAGGGCGCGGTCTAATCGGCGGAAGGGGGCGATCACCAGCGAACAGCGGGCGATCCACGCGATCAGGACCATCGACAGCCCGTACTGGTGGTTGAAGGGCAGCAGCGGCAGCAGCACGTCGTCGGAGGTGTGCCCGACCTGTTCCGCGTTGCGTTCGAGGTTCTTCAGGAACCGGCCGCCGTTCTTCACGATCCCCTTGGGCTGACCGGTGGAGCCGGACGACCACATGATCAGTCCGTCGGGCAGCGCGGACCACGCGGTGAAGTCAAGGGCGCGATCCATGTGCGTCCGTCCCGCCGACACGGCCAGCAGCTCGTAGAGGGAGGCGACTTCATCGCCGTCGTGCACCGGCGCATCGTCGTCGACCAGGACGACCTTTGCCCTGGCCTGGGTTCGGATACGTTCCGTTTCGTCTGCCTTCTCCTGCTGGTCCACCAGTACGATCGACGCGCCGATGTGCATCAGAGCCAGTAACGCGCCCACAAAACCTGTCGAGTTCCCCGCCTTGAGCAGGACCCGCGTGCCGGTGTGCACTCCCCGCGCACGCAGGGTGTCGGCGATGGCGAGAGCCTTCTGCTCGAAATCCGTCAAAGTCTCGGCCGAATCGGCGGCGAAGATTTTCGCGGCCATGGAATTCACCCCGCTGTTCCGTAAAGGTCACCGCACGTTGGCGCGTCCCATCAGCAGTCGTCGTTGAAGCGCACGACACGCATCGGCCGTGGCTGAGCGCTCAGAGTAGTGGTCCTCGATCATGTCGTCCATAAAAGCCTGACCCGCTTCTATCGCCGCAACTTGCCGAGGTTCAATCGTTGTTGGGTCTGGCTCCGGGGCATGGCATGCTGGTGCTGATCAGTACGGCGGCTGGCTCCGACCGGTCGGTCGTCGTCCAGGGAAAGGACTTGCAGGTGGCTCGTTCCTTCATCACCGAGTTAGCTACCTCCGGGCACACCTTGCCCGTCCGGGCATGCGTCTACGAGTCCAACCCGCCGGTGTGGCTGTTCCCCTCCATCGGCGAATACCCCCTGTACGACGACTTCGCATACGGTCAGATGCTCAAGGACGAGCTGCGGATGGACCGTTATGCCGAAGCCGTCCGACGCTACGCACCCGGGCGGACGGTGCTCGACATCGGCACCGGGCAGGACGCGGTGTGGGCGTTGGCCGCCGCCCGCGCCGGGGCGCGGCACGTGTGGGCCGTGGAAGTCATCCCCAGGTCCGCGCAGATCGCCCGGGAGACCATCGAACAGGCCGGCTTCGCCGACCGGATCACCGTGGTCGAAGGCCTGTCCACCGAGATCGAGCTCCCCGAGCCCGTCGACATGTGTGTCTCCGAGATCATAGGCACGCTCGGCGGCTCCGAGGGCGCGGGCGCGGTGCTGCGGGACGCTCGGGAGCGCTTGGTGAAGCCCGGCGGAGTGTTCATCCCGCACCGCAGCGTCACCACGGCCGTGGCGCTGGACCTGACCAGTGCGGCGGCCGGTGAACTGCCCAGCTTCCCCCTGTTCACCTTCCGTTATGTGGAGCAGGTGTTCGCTTCGGTGGGCCGCCCCTTCGATCTGCGGGTCTGCCTCGTGGGACTGCAGGACGATCCGCAGACGCAGGAACGGTCGTACGTGTCCGACACCGCCGAGGTGGAGCCGCTCGAGTTCAACGGTGAACTGCGACCGGAGGGTGTCGACCGGGCCGAGCTGACGTTCACGCGGCGGGGCCGCTTCCACGGGCTCGCGCTGGGCATGCGCCTGTGGGTGGCCGAGGGCGACGAGACGCTCGACTCCCTTGTCCAGCCGAGCAGTTGGACCCCGGTGTACGCCCCGCTGTCAGAGGCAGGCCTGCCGGTGCGGCCGGGCGACCGGTTCGAGTTCCAGTTCACCACGGCGATGAGCGACGACGGCGTACACCCCGACTACGCGCTGACGGGCAAGCTGCGCCGTGACGTCGGCCCCGCAGTGCCGTTGCGCTGGAGTTCGGCACACCATCAGCATGGCTTCCGCTCGACGCCGTTCTACCGATCGCTGTTCCCGGAAACTTGAGACTCCTCCTCAGCTCCTGAACCGGGACCGGAGACCAATGCCACACCTTTCGGCACTGAGACCGGATCAGCCTGCGCGGAGTCGACTCCGACCCGCCCACGAGAACCAAGGCCGTGGCTCCCTTTACCCCCTGCATGTCGGTACAGCGTCGTGCCGCCACCGACCGCGGCGCCGGCGAACCACCGGCGGTCCACCCCGCATATGGAGGAACGATGCCCAGCCCCACCGGCCGCCCGGCGACCCGGGCACCTCGCCCCGGCGAGCAGACGAGCGCGGTCGTGTTCGCGGGACTGGCGGGAACGACCTTCGCCGCCCTGGGGAAGTTCCTCGTTCTGGACCGGTTCGCCCGCCCCCGGCTGCGCGTCGCCGACGAGGTGCTCGGCTACTCACTGCTCCAACGCTTCCACGACTCCGCGGACGACGACTACTCCGAGGCGGCGCAGGTCGCGTCCCTCATCAGCTCGCTCGCGCTCGCCGAGCGGGCGGAAACACAGTTGGGCGCGCGGCCTCTGTTATGCGCAGGGCCGAGCTTCGGGCTCCGCCCCACCGCCGTCTACTCCGGCGCCCTGGACCTCGCCGATGGAATCCGGCTGACCGCCCGGATCGCGCGCCGGGAACGCGAGTACTTCCTCACACGACATACCGACGTGGTCACCCACACCGTCGTACGCGTACCGGAGGACCGGCTGGCCGAACTGCTCGCCGAGTGGACCGGGCGCGGCGACTGGTTGGAGGTCTCGGGCGACCTCGACCGCGGGTTCGCCATGGTGTCGATGCGGGAGGCTCTCCTCGACGACTTCAAGACCGCCATCAGCCGGATCGGCGGCTACTCCATGTACACCATGCGCCCGCCCGCCCACGCTACCCTCCTCGGCGAACTGCGCCACGCGATGGAGCAGGACGTCTTCTCCGGGTTCGACATCCGCGCGCCCCGGATCACCGTGGTCAAGGACCAGGACGGCTCGATCGTCGACACGGCCGAGGCCATGCGCACGATGCTGCTCGACACCTTCAACCGGCCGTTCGACTGGCGCGCTGTCGTCGGCACCCTCGTCGCCCGGGGAGTGCACACCGTCCACTTCGCCGGAGCAGACGCACTCTTCTCCCGGTTGGACACCACTGTCCGGCACTTCCACGTCGTGAAGGTCGACCCGAAGTCGGCCTTGCTGCCCTCGCCGTCCCACGTTGGAGAAACCGCATGACCACCGATGCCCCGTCGTCGACGCCCTCGGGACCCGAGGCACCGGAGGACCTGCTCGCACGGCTGCACCGAGTGACCCCGGAGCGGGCCCGGCACCTGCTGCTGGACCTCGTCGTGACGCAGATATCCGCGGTCCTTCAGCTGCCGGACGGCGAGCGCGTCAAGCCGGAACAGCGGTTCGCGGACCTGGGGCTTGGCTCGCTGGCCGCGGTCGACCTGCACCGCGGCCTCACCGCCGCGACGGGCCTGTCCCTGCCGGTATCGATGGCCTTCGACGAACCGACCGCGGCCGATCTGACGGACTTCCTCGCCCACGAGTTGTTCGGCGACAAGGACACCGCCGCCCCCGTACGCCACGAGCGGGCCACCGCCGACGACCCCGTCGTCCTGGTCGGCATGGGCTGCCGGTTCCCCGGCGGGGTGGGCTCACCCGAGGACCTCTGGCAGCTGGTGCTGGACGAGACCGACGCCATCGGGGACTTCCCGGACGACCGCGGCTGGGACGTGGCCGGGTCCTACGACAGCGACCCTGACCGCGCGGGCAAGACCTATGTGCGCTCCGGTGGCTTCCTCACCGGGGCCGCGGACTTCGACGCCGAGTTCTTCGCGATCTCACCGCGTGAGGCCCAGGCGATGGACCCACAGCAGCGGCTGCTGCTGGAGGTTTCGTGGGAGGCCGTTGAGCGGGCCGGGATCGACCCGAAGGCCCTGGCAGGGTCCGCGACCGGCGTGTTCGTGGGGATGGAGGACCACGAGTACGGCCCGAAGCTCGTCCACGCACGCGACGGTGCCGAGGGCTACCTGATCACGGGCAACGCCTCGAGTGTCGGTTCGGGCCGGATCGCTTACGCGATGGGGCTCCAGGGCCCGGTACTCACGGTCGACACCGCGTGCTCGGGCTCCCTGGTCGCGCTGCACCTCGCCGCGCAGTCCCTCGCCCGCGGCGAGTGCGACCTGGCACTGGCCGGAGGTGTCGCCGTGATGGCGACCGTCGGCGGCTTCCTCGGATTCAGCCGCCAACGCGGACTCGCCGCCGACGGCCGGTGCAAGGCCTTCGGTGAGGGCGCTGACGGCACCGCCTGGGGCGAGGGCGTGGGCATGGTCGTCCTGGAACGACTCTCCGACGCCCGGCGACACGGACACCAGATCCTGGCGGTCCTGCGCGGCTCCGCGATCAACTCCGATGGCGCCACCAACGGCCTCACCGCGCCCAGCGGTCGCGCGCAGCAGCGGCTCATCCGCCAGGCGCTCGCGAACGCCGGCGTCGCGCCGTCCGAGGTCGACATCGTCGAGGCGCACGGCACCGGCACCGCCCTGGGAGACCTGATCGAGGCGCAGGCGCTGCTCGCTACCTATGGCCAGGGCAGGACGGAGCCCGTGTGGCTGGGGTCGCTGAAGACCAACATCGGCCACACCCAGGCCGCGGCGGGTGTGGCGGGCGTCATCAAGATGGTGATGGCGATGCGCCACGAGGTCATGCCGCGCACCCTCCACTCCGATGAGCCGTCGTCCCGCGTGGACTGGACGTCCGGCGCGGTGGAGCTACTGCGGTCGGCACGCGAGTGGCGGCGTACGCAGCGACCGCGCCGCGCCGGGGTGTCCGCGTTCGGCTTCAGCGGCACCAACGCACACCTGATCCTCGAGTCAGCCCCCGACACCGCTCCGGCGGAGCGGCAGGCGGTGACCGGGCCGGTGCTGCTGTCCGCCCTGGACCAGGAATCCCTGCGTGCCCAGGCGCAGACACTGGCGCACGCGGACCTCGCCTCCGTGCGGGACTACGTGTCCTCGGCGGCGACCGGCCGGACGTGGCTGCCCCACCGAGCCGCGGTGGTCGCCACGGACGCGGACGCAGTCCGCCGTGGCCTGAGCGCCCTGGCCGCCGGAGAAGAAGCACCGAACGTGACGAGCGCACGCGTGAGCGAGGGACACACCGCGTTCCTGTTCACGGGCGACGTGACCGAGCTGCCCGGAGTCGGGCTGTACGAACGGTTCCCGGTCTTCGCTCAGGCCCTCGACGCCGTGTGCGCGGAGCTCGACGTCCACCTGCCCCGCCCGTTGAAGCCGATGCTTCTCGGGACCCTGCACGTCGACGAGGCACTGGACGACGCCGCCTGGGCGCAGCCCGCGGCCTTCGCTGTCGAGGTCGCGCTGGCCCGGTTGCTGGAGTCCTTCGGCGTCGTTCCGGACCACGTCATCGGGCAGGGCTCCGGCGAGATCACCGCCGCCCATATTGCCGGGGTGCTCTCCCTGGCGGACGCCGCCGCGCTGTCCGCAGCGCGCGACAGGCTGGCGAGGGAACTCGCCGCTGCCGGTTCCCGACCCGGCGCCGTGCTGGAGGAGATGCGCTGGGTCGCCAGGGTGCTCACGTATTCCGCTCCGCGCATCCCGATCGTGGCCGGGCGGATCGTTTCGGCTGAGGAGATCGCCTCACCCGAGCACTGGGCGAGCGGGCTCCTCGAGTCGGCGGATGTGTCCGACGGCCTGGAAGTGCTGCGTACAGCCGGTGTGGCGACGGTGCTGGCCCTCGGGCCGACCACTGCCGACTCTGCCGACACGGTGACGCTGCGCCCGGGGGACGCACAGACGTTCATGGCAGCGCTGGCGGAACTGTACGTCCGCGGTGTTCCCGTGCAGTGGCAGAAGCTGTTCGGCGTCGACGACATGCGTGAGCCCTCCGCCTTCCAGTACCGGCACCCATGGCTCGGCCCCGAGCGGGTCGTGCCGTGGGTGGTGTCGGGTAAGTCGGTGGAGGCGGTGCGTGCTCAGGCGGTCAAGTTGCTGGCGTGGGCGGAGGGTGAGCCCGGGCTGGATGTGGCTGCTGTGGGGCGGTCGTTGGTGACGTCGCGGTCGTTGTTCGATCACCGTGTGGTGGTGACGGGTGCTGACCACGTGGAGTTGCTGGCGGGGTTGCGGGCTGTGGTGGCGGGTGAGCCGGCGTCGGGTGTGTTCCTGGGGGACGCGGTGGTGGACGCGGGTGCTGGTGTGGTGTTCGTGTTCCCGGGTCAGGGTGCTCAGTGGGTGGGGATGG
>NZ_JBNGGC010000058.1:0-25092 GCF_049974565.1 Streptomyces sp. WG5
GGCAACGCCTTCCTCGACGCCTTCGCCGAGCACCGCCGCGCGGCCGGTCTGCCCGCGACCGCGATCGCCTGGGGCCCCTGGGGCGCCGGGGAGGGCGACGGCAGTGTGGTCGGCGACCGCATGCGCCGCCACGGGATCCTGACGATGGCGCCGGAGCGCACGCTGTCGGCTCTGCAGCACGTGCTGGACCGGGACGAGACGACGCTGACCGTCGCCGACATGGACTGGAGGCGGTTCACCCTCGCCTTCACCGCGGACCGCGACCGGCCGCTGCTGGGGGAACTCCCCGAGGCGCGGCGCGTGATCGAGTCCGCCGAGCGCGAGTCCGCCGACGACCTGGCGGGGGGCGTGCCGCTGACCCGGCAGCTCGCCGGTCTGCCGGAGGCCGAGCAGGAGCGCCTGCTCCTCGACCTCGTCCGCACCGCCGTGGCCGCCGTTCTCGGACACGCGGACCTGTCGGCCGTGGAAGCGAACCGGGCCTTCAAGGAGCTCGGCTTCGACTCGCTCACCTCGGTCGAACTCCGCAACCGCCTCGGGGCCGTGAGCGGACTCAAGCTGCCCGCCAGCCTGGTCTTCGACCACCCCACGCCGGCCGCCGTCGCTGTTTTCCTGCGCGCCGGAATCGTCCCCGACGCCGCGGCGGGCGGCGCCTCGCTCCTTGAGGAGCTGGACAAGCTGGAGGCCGTGCTGCAGCGGGGGACCGGCGACAATATCGTACGGGCGCGGGTGACGATGCGGCTCCAGTCGTTGCTGGCCAAGTGGAACGAGAGCGACGAGCCGGAGCCGGCGGCCCCGGTGGCGCCCGCGGGCGGGGAGGCCGGCACCGGGGCGGACCCGGCCGGCACCGGGGCGGACGACGTGGCGCAGCTCCAGGACGCCAGCGACGAGGAGCTGTTCGCGTTCATCAACAAGGGGCTCGGCCGGGCCTGAACCGTGGATCGGGTATTCGGCCGCCACCCGGCGGCCGAATACCCGAATCCTCGGGCCGCCCGGCTTCCGTCTGGTCCCGACAATTAGGGAACAGATGGCGGAACATTATTGACGGGGGAGTCTTCGCCGGTCACCATGGTCGACACCCTTTGAATTGCGGCCCGGCAGCCATGCCTCACGCAACCTGCGATGCAGGGGTCTGTAGGGGTCCGTTAGGGGTTATCCGCGGAATCGCGAGC
The DNA here is from genome assembly GCF_049974565.1 of Streptomyces sp. WG5. NCBI lineage: Bacteria > Bacillati > Actinomycetota > Actinomycetes > Kitasatosporales > Streptomycetaceae > Streptomyces > Streptomyces sp. WG5. Next base: position 1,170 of record NZ_JBNGGC010000058.1, read on the forward strand.
TGAATATTCTGACCGCCGGCCAGCCGATGTGATCACCAAAGCGGCGGCTGCGTACCAGATGCGATTCCCGGATTTCCGATAATTTTCTGACGGCGCCTGCTGCAAAATAGGTGGTTGCGTTACATGGCGAGTGAAGAGACGCTGCGGGACTACCTGAAGCTGGTGACGGCGGATCTGCATCAGACGCGTCAGCGGCTGCGCGACGCCGAGGCGAAGAGCCAGGAGCCGATCGCCATCGTGGGCATGGCGTGCCGCTACCCCGGTGGTGTGGCGTCGCCGGAGGACCTGTGGCGGGTCGCCGCCGAGGGCGTCGACGCGATCAGCGGCTTCCCGGCCGACCGCGGCTGGGACCTGGAGGCGGTGTTTCACCCGGACCCCGACCACCCGGGCACCAGCTACGCCGACCAGGGCGGCTTCGTCTCCGACATCGCCCGCTTCGACCCGTCGCTCTTCGGGATCTCGCCGCGTGAGGCGCTGGCCATGGACCCGCAGCAGCGGCTGCTGCTGGAGACGTCCTGGGAGGCGTTCGAGCGGGCGGGCATCGACCCGACGTCGATGCGCGGCAAGCAGGTCGGCGTGTTCGTCGGCACCAGCAACCACGACTACTTGGCGGCGCTGCTCAGTTCGTCCGAGAACATCGAGGGCTACATCGGCATCGGCAACGCGGCGAGCGTCGCGTCCGGCCGGCTCTCCTACACCTTCGGCCTGGAGGGGCCGGCGCTGACGGTCGACACCGCCTGCTCGTCCTCGCTGGTCGCCCTGCACCTGGCCGTCCAGGCGCTGCGAAACGGCGAGTGCACGCTGGCGCTGGCGGGCGGCGCCACGCTCATGTCCGCTCCCGGCACCTTCGTCGACTACAGCAAGCAGCGGGGCCTCGCCGACGACGGCCGCTGCAAGGCGTTCTCCCCGGAGGCCGACGGCTTCAGCCTCGCCGAGGGCGTCGGTGTCCTCCTGGTGGAGCGGCTGTCCGACGCGCGCCGCAAGGGACACCCCGTCCTCGCCGTGGTCCGCGGGTCCGCCGTGAACCAGGACGGCGCCAGCAACGGCCTCACCGCCCCCAACGGCCCGTCCCAGCAGCGCGTCATCCTTCAGGCACTCTCCAATGCCCGGCTCACCCCCGACGAGGTCGACGCCGTCGAGGCGCACGGCACCGGCACGAGCCTCGGCGACCCCATCGAGGCGCAGGCGCTGCTCGCCACCTACGGCCAGGACCGCCCCGACGGCAGGCCGCTGTGGGTCGGCTCGCTCAAGACGAACATCGGCCACGCCCAGGCCGCCGCCGGTGTGGCGGGCGTCATCAAGAGCGTGATGGCGATGCGGCACGGTGTGCTGCCGCGCCTCCTCCACCTGACCGAGCCGACGCCCCACGTCGACTGGTCCGCGGGAGAGGTGTCGCTGCTCGCCGAGGCGCTGCCCTGGCCCGAGGTCGACCGGCCGCGCCGCATCGGCGTGTCGTCCTTCGGCATGAGCGGCACCAACGCGCACATCATCCTGGAAGGCGCCGAGACCGCGTCCGACCCGGCGGAGGCCGCTGCACCGGCCCATTCCGCCGATCCCGCCGGCCTGGCGGCCGGCGCGGCCGCCCTGCCCGTCGTCGTGTCCGGCCGGACCGAGGCCGTCCTGCGCGCGCAGGCCGCCGCGCTGCACGCCCACGTCACCGCCCGCCCCGACCTCCGCGTCGCGGACGTCGCGTACTCGCAGGCGCTCACCCGGGCCGCCCTCGACCGCCGCGCCGCGGTGGTCGCCGACGACCGCGACGGCCTGCTCGCCGGGCTCGCCGCACTGGCCGCGGCGGACACCTCCGCCGACGTCGTCGAGGGGAGCGCCGGCGAGGGCAAGCTCGCCTTCCTCTTCACCGGCCAGGGCAGCCAGCGGCTCGGCACGGGCCGGGACCTGTACGCGACGTACCCGGCGTTCGCGCAGGCCCTGGACGCGGTGTGCGCGCACATGGACGCGCACCTCGACCTGCCGCTGAAGGACGTGCTGTTCGGCGAGGACGCGGACCTGCTCGACCGGACGGAGTGGACCCAGCCGGCGCTGTTCGCCGTCGAAGTGGCCCTGTTCCGGCTGGTCGAGTCCTGGGGCCTCAGGCCGGACTACCTGGCCGGTCACTCCATCGGCGAGATCGCCGCGGCCCACGTGGCGGGGGTGTTCTCGCTGGAGGACGCCTGCACACTGGTCGCCACCCGAGGCCGGTTGATGCAGGCGCTGCCCACGGGCGGTGTGATGATCGCGCTGGAGGCGTCGGAGGACGAGGTCCTGCCGCTGCTGACCGACCGGGTGAGCATCGCCGCGGTCAACGGGCCGCAGGCGGTGGTCATCGCGGGCGACGAGGACGCGGCCACGGCGATCGCGGAGTCCTTCGCGGGACGGAAGTCGAAGCGCCTGGCGGTCAGTCACGCCTTCCACTCGCCCCACATGGACGGCATGCTGGAGGCGTTCCGCGAGGTGGTGGCCGGGCTGTCGTTCCAGGCCCCCCGCATCGCGGTCGTCTCCAACGTCACGGGTGACCTGGCCGGCGAGGACATGGCCTCCGCCGGCTACTGGGTGCGCCACGTCCGTGAAGCCGTCCGCTTCCTCGACGGCATCCGCCGGCTGGAGAGCCGCGAGGTCACCACGTACCTCGAACTGGGCCCCGGAGGAGTCCTCTCGGCCCTGGGCCAGGAGTGCCAGACCGCCACGGGGCACCGGGCCGCGGCCTTCCTGCCCGTACTGCCCACCGGCCGATCCGAGGCCCGGTCGCTGACGGCGGCGGTCGCCGGCGCCTACGCGCGCGGGCAGTCCCCGGACTGGCAGGCGCTGTTCGCCGGCACCGGCGCCCGCCGTGTCGACCTGCCCACCTACGCCTTCCAGCGCGAGGCGTACTGGCCGCGGGACGCCTTCTCCTACCTGGCGGAACTCCCCGAGGACGGCCGGCCCGCCGCCACCGACGCCAGGTTCTGGGAGGTCGTCGACAGCGAGGACCTGGCCGCCCTCGCCGACACCCTCGGCATCGAGGGCGACCAGCCGCTCAGCGCCGTGCTGCCCGCCCTGTCCGCCTGGCACCGCCGCCACCGCGACAGCGACCGGATCGACCAGTGGCGCTACCGCGTCCAGTGGCAGCCGCTGACGGACCTGCCGCCCGGACGGCTCACCGGGCAGTGGCTGCTCGTCCTGCCCGCCGCGCACGAGGACGACCTGTGGGCGCGCGCCGCCCGGGAGATCCTGACCGCGCGCGGCGCCACCGTGCGAACGCTCGTCCTCGACCCGGCCGCCGACGACCGCGCGGCCGTCGCCCGGCGCCTGGACGAGGACGGTGCCGCGCCCGGGGACCTCTCCGGTGTCCTGTCCCTCCTCGGTCTCGACGAGCGGCCGCACCCCGAGGACCCCGCACTGCCCGCCGGGCTCGCCGCCACCGCCGCCCTCGTCCAGGCGCTCGGCGACGCCGGAGCCGAGGCGCCGCTGTGGAACGCCACCCGGGGCGCGGTCTCCACCGGCCGTACCGACCGCCTCACCAGCACCGCACAGGCCCAGGTCTGGGGCCTGGGCCGCACCGCCGCGCTCGAACTGCCCGGCCGCTGGGGCGGTCTGGTCGACCTGCCGCGGACGCCCGAAGACCGCGCCGCCGGCAGGCTCGCCGACATCCTCGGCGCTCCCGGCGGCGAGGACCACCTCGCCGTGCGCGCCACCGGGGTCTTCGTCCGCCGACTCGTCAGAGCCCCCCGCCAGGAGCGCCCCGCCGGCGAGTGGACCACGACCGGCACCGCGCTGGTCACCGGCGGCACCGGCGCCCTCGGCCGGCACCTGGCCCGCATGCTCGCCCGCGCGGGCGCCGGCCACCTCCTGCTGGTGAGCCGCCGCGGCCCGGACGCGGAGGGCACCGGCGAACTCGCCGTGGAACTGAACGCCCTGGGCGCCGAGGTCACCTTCGCCGCCTGCGACGTCGCCGACCGCCAGGCGGTCGCGGCACTGCTCGCGGGCATCCCCGCCGAGCACCCCCTGACCACCGTCGTCCACGCCGCGGGCGTCCTCGACGACGGAGTCCTCGACGCGATGACGCCGCGCCGCCTCGCCGACGTCCTGCGGCCCAAGGCGCACGCCGCGCAGATCCTGGACGAGCTGACGCGCGGGCTCGACCTGTCCGCGTTCGTGCTGTTCTCCTCGGTCGCCTCCACCTTCGGCGCCGCGGGCCAGGCAAACTACGCTGCCGCCAACGCCCACTTGGACGCCCTCGCCGAGCAGCGGCGCGCCGACGGCCTGCCCGCCACCGTGCTCGCCTGGGGCGCCTGGGCCGAAGGCGGCATGGCCACCGGCGAACTCGTCACCGAGCGGCTGCGGCTCGCGGGCCTTCCAGCGCTTCCCCCCGACCTCGCCGTCGCGGCGCTGCGCTCGGCGCTCGCGCAGGACGAGACCTCCGCCGTCGTCGCCGACGTCGACTGGCGGCTGCTCGCCCCCGGTCTCGCCTCCGTACGCCCCTGCCCGCTGATCGCCGACCTTCCCGAGGCCGCGCAGGCGCTCGCCGGAGCGGCCGGGACGGCCGCCCCCGGGAGCGACACCGGCACGTTCGCCCACCGGCTGGCCGACGCCCCCGAAGGCGAACGCGACGCCCTCGCCCTGGAGTTCGTCCGTGCCCAGGTCGCGGCCGTCCTCGGTCATCCCGGACCGGAGTCCGTCGACCCCGGCACCGCCTTCCGGGACCTCGGCTTCGACTCGCTGACCGCCGTGGAGATCCGCAACCGCCTCGCCGCCCGCACCGGCCTGCGGCTCCCCGCCACGCTGATCTTCGACTACCCCAACGCCAACACCCTCGCGGACTTCCTCCGCGGCGAGGTGCTCGGCGGCCAGGGCACGGACGCGGACCGCCGCGCCCCCGCCACCACCGCCCCGGCCACCGGCGACGACCCGATCGCCATCGTCGCGATGAGCTGCCGCTTCCCCGGCGGCGTCCGCACACCCGAGGACCTGTGGCAGCTCCTCGCCGGCGGCCGTGACGCGGTCTCCGGGTTCCCCGCCGACCGAGGATGGGACCTCGACGGGCTCTACGACCCCGAGGGCGCGGCCGAGAACAGCAGCTACGTCCGCGAAGGCGGATTCCTCCAGGACGCGGGCCACTTCGACCCCGCGTTCTTCGGCATCTCGCCGCGCGAGGCGCTGGCGATGGACCCGCAGCAGCGCCTGCTGCTGGAGACCTCGTGGGAGGCCTTCGAGCGCGCCGGCATCGACCCCACGACCGTCCGCGGCGAGCAGATCGGCGTCTTCACCGGCACCAACGGCCAGGACTACCTCAGCGTCATCCTGGCCGCCCCCGGCGGCGCCGAGGGCTTCATCGGCACCGGCAACACCGCGAGCGTCGTCTCCGGCCGCATCTCCTACGTCCTCGGTCTCGAGGGCCCGGCGGTGACCGTCGACACCGCGTGCTCGTCGTCGCTGGTCGCCCTGCACTGGGCGATGCAGGCGCTGCGCCAGGGCGAGTGCTCGATGGCCCTGGCGGGCGGCGTCACCGTGATGTCCACGCCCGCGTCCTTCATCGACTTCAGTCGGCAGCGCGGGCTCGCGGAGGACGGCCGGATCAAGGCGTTCGCCGCCGCGGCCGACGGGACGGGCTGGGGTGAGGGCGTCGGCATGCTGCTCGTCGAGCGGCTGTCCGACGCGCAGCGCAACGGCCACCCGGTCCTCGCGCTCGTGCGCGGCTCGGCCGTGAACCAGGACGGCGCCAGCAACGGCCTGACCGCGCCCAACGGCCCGTCGCAGCAGCGCGTGATCCGCCAGGCCCTGGCCGGCGCCGGTCTGGCGGCCACCGACGTGGACGCGGTCGAGGCGCACGGCACCGGCACCACGCTCGGCGACCCGATCGAGGCCCAGGCCCTGCTGGCCACCTACGGCCAGAACCGGTCGCCGGAACAGCCCCTGTTCCTGGGGTCCGTCAAGTCCAACCTCGGCCACACGCAGGCCGCCGCCGGTGTCGCGGGCATCATGAAGATGGTGCTCGCGATGGAGCACGGCGTGCTGCCGGCGACTCTGCACGTGGACGAGCCCACCCCGCACGTCGACTGGACGGCGGGCGACATCACGCTGCTCACCGAGGCCCGGGAGTGGCCCGAGACCGGGCGGCCCAGGCGAGCCGGCATCTCCTCCTTCGGCATCAGCGGCACCAACGCCCACACGATCGTCGAACAGGCCCCGCAGACCGTCGAGTCCGGCGACTCCACGACGCGCCGTCCCGGCCCCGTGCCGTGGGTGCTCTCCGCCAGGACCGAGGACGCCCTGCGCGAGCAGGCACGTCACCTGCGCTCCCGCGCCCAGGCCGACCCCGGCCTGCGCCCGGAGGACCTGGGACTCTCCCTCGCCACCGGCCGCACCGCCTTCGAACGGCGCGCCGCGGTCGTCGCCGCCGACACCGAAGGACTGCTGGCCGGGCTCGCGGCACTCGCGGACGGCCGGTCGGCCGCACAGACGGTGACGGGCTCCCCGGCGGCCGGCAGGTCGGCGTTCCTGTTCACGGGACAGGGCAGCCAGCGGCTGGGCATGGGCCGGGAGCTGTACGCGGCCTTTCCGGTGTTCGCGGACGCGCTCGACGCGGTCTGCGCGCGCATGGACACCCACCTCGAAGTGCCGCTGCGTGACGTGCTGTTCGGGGACGACGTGGAGGCGCTCGACCGGACGGAGTTCACGCAGCCGGCGCTGTTCGCCGTCGAGGTGGCGCTGTTCCGGCTCCTGGAGTCGTGGGGTGTGAAGCCGGACTTCGTGTCCGGGCATTCGATCGGCGAGATCGCCGCCGCGCATGTGGCGGGTGTCCTGTCGCTGGAGGACGCGTGTGCGCTGGTGGCGGCGCGTGGGCGGCTGATGCAGGCGCTGCCGACCGGCGGTGTGATGGTCGCGGTGCAGGCGTCCGAGGGCGAGGTCCTGCCGCTGCTGAACGACCGCGTCGGCATCGCCGCCGTCAACGGCCCTCGGTCGGTCGTGGTCGCCGGTGACGAGGACGCCGCGACCGCGATCGCGGACTCGTTCGGGGACCGGAAGTCCCAGCGTCTGACGGTCAGTCACGCGTTCCACTCGCCGCACATGGACGGCATGCTGGAGGCCTTCCGCGAGGTCGTGAACGGGCTGTCGTTCGAGGCCCCGAGCATCCCGGTCGTCTCGAACCTGACCGGCGCCGTGGTCACGGACGAGATGGCGTCGGCGGACTTCTGGGTGCGGCACGTCCGTGAGGCCGTCCGCTTCCTCGACGGCATCCGCGCCCTGGAGGCCGCGGGCGTCACCACGTACCTCGAACTCGGCCCCGACGGAGTCCTCTCCGCCATGGCCCAGGAGTGCCTGACCGCCGAAGGCGCCGCCTTCGTCCCGGTCCTGCGCTCCTCGCGCCCCGAGGCCGAGACCGTCGCCACCGCGCTCGCCCACGCCCACACCCGGGGCATCGCGGTCGACTGGCAGGCGTACTTCGCCGGGACCGGCGCGCGCCGTGTCGACCTGCCCACCTACGCCTTCCAGCGGCAGCGCTACTGGCCGGGCCTGCCCTCCCTCTACCTGGGCGACGTCGAGGCGATCGGCCTCGACGACACCGCGCACCCGCTGCTGAGCGCCGGGGTCGCCCTGCCGGAGTCCGACGGGATGGTGTTCGCCGGACGGCTGGCCCTGTCCACCCACCCCTGGCTGGCCGACCACGCCATCCTCGGCCGCGTCCTGCTGCCCGGCACGGCCTTCGTGGAGCTCGCGATCCGTGCCGGCGACCAGCTCGACTGCGACTACCTCGAGGAACTGACCCTCGAAGCGCCCATGGTGCTGCCGGAGAGCGGCGGCGTCCAACTGCGGCTGTGGGTCGGCGCCCCCGACGGGGCCGGACGCCGTCCGCTCGCCCTGCACTCGCGCCCCGAGGGTGCCGCCGCGGAGGAGCCGTGGACGCGGCACGCCGCCGGTGTGCTCTGCGAGGGGGGCCGGCCGCCGGCCGACGCCGGCCTCGCCGAGTGGCCCCCGGCCGGTGCCCGCCCGCTGGAGCTGGACGGCCGGTACGACGGCCTCGCCGCCATCGGATTCGCCTACGGCCCCACCTTCCGCGGCCTGCGGGCCGCCTGGCAGCGCGACCGGGAGATCTTCGCCGACGTACGGCTACCCGAGGGCGTCGAGGAGGAGGCCCGCCGCTTCGGTCTGCATCCGGCCCTGCTGGACGCGGCACTGCACGCCATCGGCCTCGGCGGCATCGGCGCCGACGACGGCCAGGGGCGCCTGCCGTTCGCCTGGAGCGGGGTGTCCCTGCACGCGGGCGGCGCCTCCGCCCTGCGCGTACGCCTCACCCCGGCCGGCGCCGAGGGCGTCCGGCTGGAGATCGCGGACGCCTCCGGCGCGCCCGTGGCGGCCGTCGAGTCCCTGGGCCTGCGCCCCGTGACCGCCGACCAGCTGGCGGCGCGGCCTGCCTGCCACGAGTCCGTCTTCCGTCCGCACTGGACCGAACTGCCGGGTCCGACCGCCTCCGTGGACGGTTCCCCGGTCCGCCTCGCCGCCCTCGGCGACGAGGCCCGCGCCCTGCTCGCCGGTACGGACGCCGACTCCCACCCCGACCTCGCGGCGCTGCTCGCGTCCGTCGACGCCGGGGCGGCCGTTCCCGACGAGGCCGTCGCCGTCATCGCCGCCCACCCGGGGACCGTTCCCGCGCCGGTCGTCCACCAGGCCGCGCACGAGGCCCTCGAACTCGCCCAGAGCTGGCTCGCGGACGACAGGCTCGCCGCCTCCCGCCTCGTCGTCGTGACCCGGGGCGCCGTGGCCGCCGGCACGACCGGCGCAACGGAAGGCGTGGACGACCTGGCCGCGGCGGCCGTGTGGGGCCTGCTGCGCTCCGCGCAGACCGAGAACCCGGGCCGGATCGCCCTCGTCGACGTCGACGGCCACGCCCGCACGACCCAGGCCCTGCGGGCGGCCCTCACCAGCGACGAGGAGCAGTTCGCCGTGCGCGGCGGCACGGTGCTCGTGCCGCGCCTGGCACGTGTCGAGAACCGTACGACCGCCCAGGACGACGACCGCGACCGCGGTCCCGCCTTCGGCCCCGACGGCACGGTGCTCGTCACCGGCGCCACCGGCGCGCTCGGCGGCCTCGTCGCCCGGCACCTGGCCGGCCGGTACGGGGTGCGGCGGCTGCTGCTCGTCGGCAGGCGCGGCGCCGAGGCGCCCGGCGCCGCCGCGCTCGTCGCGGACCTCGCCGCATCCGGTGCGGAGGCGACCTGGGCGGCCTGCGACGTCGCCGACCGGGACGCGCTCGCCGCTGTCCTCGCCGGCATCCCCGGTGAGCACCCGCTGACCGGCGTCGTGCACACCGCCGGCGTCCTCGACGACGGCGTCGTGTCCTCACTGACCCCGCAGCGGCTCTCCGCCGTCCTGCGCCCGAAGGCCGACGCCGCCCTCAACCTCCACGAGCTCACCCAGGGCGCGGACCTGACCGCGTTCGTGCTCTTCTCGTCCACCTCCGGGCTCTTCGGCGGCCCGGGGCAGGCCAACTACGCCGCCGCCAACGCCTTCCTCGACGCGCTCGCCCAGCATCGCCGTGCCCGCGGACTGCCCGCGACCTCGGCGGCCTGGGGGCTGTGGGACGTCGCCGACGGCATGGCCGGCTCCCTCGACGCCACCGACGTCAACCGGATGCGCCGCGCCGGGCTGCCGCCGCTGACGGCCGCCGACGGCCTGGACCTGTTCGACACCGCACTGACCCTGTCCGACCCGTCCGTCGCCCTCATGCGGGTGGACGCCGAGGCGCTGCGCGCCCTGGCGGCGGCCGGAACCCTGGCGCCGCTGCTGCGCGGCCTCGTCCGCGGCGTGGCCCGGCGCACCGCCGACGCCTCCGCCGCCACGGGGGCGGCACAGTCCGAACTGCGGGCGCGGCTCTCCGGGCTTCCCCCGGCCGAGCGGGACCGCGCCGTGCTCGACCTCGTCCGCACCGAGGTCGCCGCGACGCTGGGACACGCGGGCGCCGCGTCCGTCGAGCCGGGCCGCGCCTTCAAGGAACTGGGCTTCGACTCGCTGACCGCCGTCGAGTTCCGCAACCGGCTGGCCGCCGCGACCGCGCTGCGCCTGCCCGCGACGCTCATCTTCGACTACCCCGACCCCACCGTCCTCGCCCGCCATCTGCGCGTCGGACTGACCGGCGACACGCCCTCGGCGGCCGAGGCCGCCCCGGTCCTCGCGGCCGCCGACGACGAGCCGATCGCGATCGTGGCGATGAGCTGCCGCTACCCCGGGGGCGTCCGTACCCCCGAGGACCTGTGGGAGCTCCTGACGGCCGGAGCGGACGGCATCACGCCCCTGCCGCAGAACCGCGGCTGGGACACCGAGGCGCTGTACGACCCCGACCCCGAGAGCCGGGGCACGAGCTACGCCCGCGGCGGCGGCTTCCTCCACGACGCGGCCGAGTTCGACGCCCACTTCTTCGGCATCTCGCCGCGCGAGGCGCTGGCCATGGACCCGCAGCAGCGCCTGCTCCTGGAGACCACCTGGGAGGTCTTCGAGCGGGCCGGGATCGCGCCGTCCTCCGTGCGCGGCAGCCGCACCGGCGTCTTCGCCGGCGTGATGTACCACGACTACGGCGCGCGCCTGCACGCCGTGCCCGAGGGCGTCGAGGGCTACCTCGGCACCGGCAGTTCCAGCAGCGTCGTGTCGGGACGCGTCTCGTACACCTTCGGCCTTGAGGGGCCGGCGGTCACGGTCGACACCGCGTGCTCCTCCTCCCTGGTCGCCCTCCACCTGGCGGCGCAGGCCCTGCGGCGCGGCGAATGCTCGCTGGCCCTGGCGGGCGGCGTGACCGTGATGTTCACGCCGGGCACGTTCATCGAGTTCAGCCGCCAGCGCGGTCTGGCGGCCGACGGCCGCTGCAAGTCGTTCGCGGCCGCCGCCGACGGCACCGGCTGGGGGGAGGGCGCGGGCATGCTCCTGCTGGAGCGGCTCTCCGACGCCCGCCGCAACGGGCACCCGGTGCTCGCGGTCGTGCGCGGCTCCGCCGTCAACCAGGACGGCGCCAGCAACGGCCTGACCGCGCCCAACGGGCCCTCGCAGCAGCGCGTGATCCGCGCCGCCCTCGCGGGCGCCGGTGTCGCCGCGAAGGACGTCGACGTCGTGGAGGCGCACGGCACCGGCACCACGCTCGGCGACCCCATCGAGGCGCAGGCCCTTCTCGCCACGTACGGGCAGGAGCACACGCCCGAACAGCCTCTGCTGCTCGGGTCGGTGAAGTCCAACCTCGGTCACACGCAGGCCGCCGCGGGTGTCGCCGGCGTCATCAAGATGGTGCTGGCGATGCGGCACGGCGTCGTGCCGAAGACCCTCCACGTCGACGAGCCCACCCCGCACGTCGACTGGTCGTCCGGCGCGGTCTCCCTGCTCACCGAGCAGACGGCCTGGCCCGAGACCGGCCGCGCGCGGCGGGCCGGCGTCTCCTCGTTCGGCATCAGCGGCACCAACGCGCACGCCATCATCGAACAGGCCCCCGAGCCCGGGCCCCGGGCCGGGCAGGAGTCCGGCTCCACGCCGGAAGCGGGGCCCAACCTCCTCCCCGTCGTCGTGTCGGCGCGGGGCGAGGAGGCGCTGCGCGCACAGGCCCGCCGTCTGCACACGCGGCTGCGCGACGAACCCGCCGTCCGCCCGGACGACATCGCCTTCTCGCTGGCCACGACCCGCTCCGCCCTCGAACAGCGCGCCGCGGTCGTCGCCGCGGACCGCGACGGCCTCCTGCGCGGCCTGGACGCCCTCGCCCGAGGGGAGGACATCGCAGGACTGCTGCGCGGCACCGCCCGCACCGGCGGCACGGCCTTCCTCTTCACCGGCCAGGGCAGCCAGCGCCCCGGTATGGGCAGCGAGCTGTACGCGGCACACCCGGTGTTCGCGGCAGCCCTGGACGAAGTCTGCGGCGAACTCGACCGGCACCTCGACCGCCCGCTCAAGGACGTCGTGTTCGCCGCCGACGCGGACCCGCTCGACCGCACCGGCTGGACCCAGCCAGCGCTCTTCGCCGTCGAGGTCGCGCTGTTCCGTCTCCTCGAATCGCTCGGCCTGAAACCGGACTTCGTCGCCGGGCACTCCGTCGGCGAGATCACCGCCGCCCACGTCGCGGGCGTTCTGTCCCTCCGGGACGCCGCCGAACTGGTCGCCGCCCGAGGCAGGTTGATGCAGGCGCTGCCCGCCGGGGGTGTGATGATCGCGCTGGAGGCGTCGGAGGACGAGGTCCTGTCCCTGCTGACCGACCGGGTGGGCATCGCCGCCGTCAACGGACCGCAGTCGGTGGTCGTCTCCGGCGACGAGGGCGCGGCGGTCGCGATCGCGGAGTCCTTCGCGGACCGCAAGTCCAAGCGGCTGCCGGTCAGTCACGCGTTCCACTCCCCGCACATGGACGCCATGCTGGCGGACTTCCGCAAGCTTGCCGAGGGCCTGGTCTACGCCGCCCCGCGCATCCCCGTCGTCTCGAACCTCACTGGTGCCGTGGTCACCGGCGAGATGGGCTCCGCGGACTTCTGGGTGCGGCACGTCCGCGAGGCCGTCCGCTTCCTCGACGGCGTCCGCGCCCTGGAGGCCGCGGGCGTCACCACCTACGTCGAACTCGGCCCGGACGGCGTGCTGTCCGCCATGGCACAGGACTGCGTCACCGCTGCCGACGCGGTCTTCGCGCCTGTCCTGCGCCACGGCCGGCCCGAGGCCGAGACCCTCGTCACGGCCGTCGCCCGCGCCCACGTCCACGGCGCCGCCGTCGACTGGGAGGCGTACTTCGCGGGCACCGGCGCCCGGCGCGTCGCCCTCCCCACCTACGCCTTCCAGCGCAAGCGCTACTGGCTCGACGTGGGCCTCGGCGCCGAGGACGTCCTGGCCGCCGGACTCGGCACCGCCGACCACCCGCTGCTCGGTGCCGCCGTCGAACTGCCCGCGTCCGGCGGCCTCGTCCTCACCGGGCGCCTGGCCCTGGCCAACCACCCGTGGCTGGCCGAGCACACGGTCATGGACACCGTCCTGCTGCCCGGCTCGGCCTTCGTGGAACTCGCCCTGCGCGCCGGGAGCGAGTGCGGCTGCGGCACGCTGGAGGAACTCACCGTCCAGGCGCCGCTCGTCCTTCCCGAGCAGGGCGCCGTCCAGCTCCAAGTGGCGGTGGAGGCACCCGACGACGCGGGCCGGCGCAGCCTGACCCTCTACGCCCGGCGGGCCGACACCGCCCCCGACACGCCCTGGACCCGGCACGCCGTCGGCATCCTCGCGCCCACCACGGCCGCCGCGGACGCGCCCGACCTGGCGGCGTGGCCGCCGCCCGGCGCGGAGCCCGTCCCCACCGAGGCGTTCTACCCGGCCGCTGCCGCCGCCGGGCTCGGCTACGGCCCGGTGTTCCAGGGCCTGCGGGCCGCCTGGCGGCGCAGCGACGAGACGTTCGCGGAGATCGCCCTCGCCGAGGAGCACACCGCCGACGCCGCCGAGTACGGCATCCACCCCGCGCTGCTCGACGCGGCCCTGCACGCCATCGGCCTGCGGGCGCCCGCCGACGGCGCCACGGAAGGCCCCCGGCTGCCCTTCGCATGGACCGGTGTCCGGCTGCACGCGGCCGCCGCCGCCGTCCGCGTCCGCCTGACCTCCGCCGAGTCGGGGGGAGTCGCCCTGGACCTGGCGGACACGACCGGCGCGCCGGTCGCCTCCGTCGAGTCCCTCGTCCTGCGGCCCGTCACCGCGGGGCAGATCGGCGAGGATCGGGCCGCCCACCACGAGTCACTGTTCGGTGTCGAGTGGACCAGGCTGCCCCTCCCGGCCGCCGCCATCCCCTCCGGTGAGCGGTGGGCCGCACTCGGCGACGGCGCCGCCGCCCCGCGCGTCGGCGGCGAGCCCCTGGAGACCCACCCCGGACTCCCCGCGCTGCGCGCCGCGCTCGCCGCGGGCGCCCCGGCACCGGACGTCGTCCTCGTACCGCTCCCCACCGCCACGGACGACGAGCAGGCGGCCGGCGCACGCACGGCGGCCCACCACGCCCTCGCCCTGGTCAAGGAATGGCTCGCCGAGGAACTGCTGGACGACGCACGGCTCGTCCTCGTCACGCGCGGCGCGGTCGCGGCCGCCGACGGCGAACACGTCACCGACCTCGCCCACGCACCGGTCTGGGGTCTGGTGCGCTCCGCGCAGTCCGAGAACCCCGGGCGCTTCGTGCTCGTCGACACCGACGGCACCGACGCGTCGCTGGCGGCCCTGCCCGCCGCACTCGCCACCGACGAACCCCAGTTCGCCCTGCGGGCGGGCGAGGCCCACGCGTTCCGGCTGCGCCGCATCGCACGGGACGGCGCCGAGACCGGGGCTCCCGCCTTCGACGCCGGGGGGACGGTGCTGGTCACCGGGGCCACGGGTACGTTGGGCGGGCTGGTGGCCCGGCATCTCGTGGCGGAGCGCGGTGTGCGGCATCTGCTGCTGCTGAGCCGGCGCGGCGCTGACGCGCCCGGTGCCGCGGAACTGACCGCAGACCTGGTCGCGTCGGGCGCCTCGGTGGTGTGGGCGGCGTGCGACGCGGCCGACCGCGAAGCCCTCAGCGCCGTCCTGGCGGCCGTCCCCGCCGAGAATCCGCTGACCGGCGTCGTCCACACCGCCGGAGTCCTCGACGACGGCATCATCGACTCCCTCACCCCGCAGCGCCTCGACACCGTCCTGCGCCCCAAGGCCGACGCCGCCTGGAACCTGCACGAGCTGACCGAGGGCGGCGCGGTGACCACCTTCGTCCTCTTCTCGTCCGTCGCCGGCTCCTTCGGCGCGCCCGGCCAGGGCAACTACGCCGCCGCCAACGCCTTCCTGGACGCCCTCGCCCAGCACCGGCGCGCCCGCGGCCTGCCCGCCACCTCGCTCGCCTGGGGCCTGTGGGCCACCGAAGGCGGCATGGCGGGCGCCCTGGAGGACACCGACCTCAGCAGGATGGCCCGCTCCGGCGTCCTCGGACTCGCACCAGCCGAAGGACTGTCCCTCTTCGACACCTCCGGCACCCTCGACGACGCCGTCCTCGTGCCCATGCGCGTCGACCTGGCGTCGCTGCGCGCCCAGGCCGACGGCACGCTGCCGCCGCTGCTGCGCTCCCTGGTCCGCACCCCGGCCCGCCGCGCCGCCGGCACCCGCAGCCCCGGCGGGACCGGTCCCGGCGCCGGTGCCACGGACTCGCTGGAGGCCCGCCTTGCCGGGCTCACCGCGGACGAACGCGACCAACTGCTCACGGACCTGGTCCGCACCCAGGCCGCCGCGGTCCTCGGCCACGGCGGCGCGGACGACGTGGACGCCGCCCGGGGCTTCCTCGACCTGGGCTTCGACTCCCTCACGGCGGTCGACCTGCGCAACCGGCTCACCGCGCACGCGGGGCTCCGGCTGCCGGTCACCCTCATCTTCGACTACCCGTCGCCCGCCGCCCTCGCCCGCTACCTCGGCGAGCGGCTCGGCCACGGCGACCAGGCACCCCGGCCCGTCCACGCGGAACTCGACCGGCTCGAAGCGGTTCTCGCCGCGGTCGGCCCCGACGACGTCGAACGCGCCGGCATCACGTCCCGGCTGCGAGACCTTCTGGCGAAGTGGAACGGAACGCACAGTGCACAGGACAGCGCCGCCGAGGAGCGGCAGATCCAGTCGGCCACCGCCGAGGAGATCTTCGGCCTCCTCGACGACGAACTGGGGCTGTCCTGAACCGCCCCGCGCCGGCCGGCTCCCCGACACGACCCGGCCCGGCCCGCGGCCTCCGATCCACCGGCTCCGCGCGAGCCTTCCGACTTCGATCCCGGGGATGGCGTAAATGGTGAACGAGGAGAAGTACCTCGATTACCTCAAGCGGGCGACCACCGACCTCCGCGAGGCGCGGCGGCGGCTGCGCGAGATGGAGGAGAAGGACCAGGAGCCCATCGCCATCGTCGCGATGAGCTGCCGCTACCCCGGCGGGGTCGCCACCCCCGAGCAACTGTGGGAGCTCGTCGCCCACGGCGGCGACGCGGTCTCCCCGTACCCCACCGACCGCGGCTGGGACACCGACGTCCTCTTCGACCCCGACCCCGACAGCGGGATCGACGCCTACGAGAAGGTCGGCGGGTTCCTCCACGACGCGGCCGAGTTCGACCCCGGCTTCTTCGGGATCTCGCCGCGCGAGGCGCTGGCCATGGACCCGCAGCAGCGGCTGCTGCTGGAGATCTCGTGGGAAGCGCTCGAACGGGCCGGGATCGACCCGGCCGCACTGCGCGGCAGCCGCACCGGCGTCTTCGCCGGACTCATGTATCACGACTACGCCGCCCGGCTGTTCAGCGTCCCCGAGGAGATCGAGGGCTTCCTCGGCAACGGCAGCTCCGGCAGCATCGCCTCCGGACGCGTCGCCTACACCCTCGGCTTCGAGGGTCCGGCCGTCACCGTCGACACCGCGTGCTCCTCCTCGCTGGTCGCCCTCCACCTCGCGGCCCAGGCGCTGCGCGGCGGCGAGTGCACCCTCGCCCTCGCGGGCGGCGTCACCGTGATGTCGACGCCGGGCACCTTCACCGAGTTCAGCCGCCAGCGCGGTCTGGCCGGCGACGGCCGCTGCAAGTCGTTCGCTGCTGCCGCCGACGGCACCGGCTGGGGCGAGGGCGCCGGCATGCTCCTGCTGGAGCGGCTCTCCGACGCCCGCCGCAACGGCCACCCGGTCCTTGCGGTCGTGCGCGGCTCGGCCGTCAACCAGGACGGTGCCAGCAGCGGCCTGACCGCGCCCAACGGCCCGTCGCAGCAGCGCGTCATCCGCGCCGCCCTCGCCGGCGCGCGCCTTTCCGCAGGCCAGATCGACGTCGTCGAGGCGCACGGCACCGGCACCACGCTCGGCGACCCCATCGAGGCGCAGGCACTGCTCGCCACCTACGGGCAGGAGCACTCCGAGGACCGGCCGCTGTGGCTCGGCTCCGTCAAGTCCAACATCGGGCACACCCAGGCCGCCGCCGGCGTCGCGGGCGTCATCAAGATGGTCATGGCGATGCGCCACGGGAGGCTCCCGCGCACGCTGCACGTCGACGCGCCGACGCCCAACGTCGACTGGACCGAGGGCGCGGTCTCGCTGCTCACCGAGTCCGTCGCGTGGCCCGACACCGGTCACCCGCGCCGGGCCGGCGTCTCCTCGTTCGGCATCAGCGGCACCAACGCCCACACCATCATCGAGCAGGCCCCCGAGCCCGCCGAAGCGGAACAGGAGGGGGAACCGCCGGCCGCGGCCCCGGCTCCCGTCCCCCCGCTGTGGAACCTCTCCGCCAAGACGTCGGCGGCCCTGCGCGCCCAGGCGGCCGGACTGCGCGACCACCTGACCGCCCACCCCGGTCTCCGGGCGGAGGACGTCGCCTACTCCCTGGCCACCGGACGCTCCGACTTCGAGCACCGAGCCGTCCTCACCGCCGGCGACCCGGCCGGTCTCCGCGACGCACTGGCTTCCCTCGCGGACACGGGGGCCGACGAAGCGGCGGCGACCGTCCCGGGCGCCGCACGCGGACGCCCGGTCGCGGGTAGGACGGCGTTCCTGTTCACGGGACAGGGCAGCCAGCGCCTCGGCATGGGGCGGGAGTTGTACCGGACGTATCCGGTGTTCGCGCGGGCGCTGGACGCGGTCGGCGAACGGCTCCCGCTCGAAGTGCCCCTGCGGGACGTGCTGTTCGGGTCGGATACCGAACTGCTGGACCGCACGGAGTACGCGCAGCCGGCACTGTTCGCCGTCGAGATGGCGCTGTTCCGGCTGCTGGAGTCGTGGGGCGTGAAGCCGGACTTCGTCTCCGGACACTCCGTCGGGGAGATCACCGCCGCGCACGTGGCGGGCGTCCTGTCGCTGGACGACGCCTGTGCGCTTGTCACGGCCCGCGGCCGGCTGATGCAGGCGCTGCCGGGCGGCGGCGTGATGATCGCGCTGCAGGCGGCGGAGGACGAAGTCCTGCCGATGCTCACCGACCGGGTGAGCATCGCCGCCGTCAACGGCCCGCAGTCGGTCGTCGTCGCCGGCGACGAGGACGCGGCGCTGGAGATCGCCGCGCGGTTCGCAGACCGTAGGTCCAAGCGGCTGACGGTCAGTCACGCGTTCCACTCGCCGCACATGGACGGGATGCTGGAGGCGTTCCGCGCGACGGTGGCGGGGCTGTCGTTCGAGTCGCCCCGCATCCCGGTGGTCTCCAACCTGACCGGCGACGTCGTCACCGGCGAGATGGCCTCGGCGGACTTCTGGGTGCGGCACGTCCGCGAGCCCGTCCGCTTCCTCGACGGCGTCCGCACCCTCGCCGGGCGCAACGTCGCGCACTTCGTGGAACTGGGCCCGGACGCGGTGCTGTCCGCCATGGCCCAGGAGGGCTCGGTCGGCGAGACGGCCGCGTTCGTCGCCCTGCTCCGCACCGGCCGCCCCGAGACGGAGACCGTCACGGCCGCCCTCGCCCGGCTCCACGTCCGCGGCGTGCCCGTCGCCTGGGACGCCTACTACGCGGGCAGCGGTGCCCGGCGCGTCGACCTCCCCACCTACGCCTTCCAGCGCGAGGCGTACTGGCTCGACGCCGGCCGCCCCGCGGGGGACGTCTCGGCCGCCGGACTCGGCGCCGCCGACCACCCGCTGCTCGGCGCCGCGGTCGCGCTCGCCGGCCTCGACGGCTTCCTCTGCACCGGCCGGCTCTCCCTGGACACCCATCCCTGGCTGGCCGACCACGCCGTCCACGGCACCGTCCTGCTGCCCGGCACTGCGTTCGTGGAACTCGCGATCCGCGCCGGCGACCAGGTCGGCTGCGACCTGCTGGACGAACTCACCCTGCACGCGCCGCTGGTCCTGCCGGAGGACGGCGCCGTCCAGGTCCAGGTGTGGGTCGGGGCGCCGGACGCCACGGGCCGCCGCACCCTCGGCGTGCACTCCCGGCCCGAACCGGCCGGGGACACCTCGCAGGACACGGCCCATGACGCGCCGTGGACACTGAACGCCGACGGTGTCCTCGCCACCGGCGCCCCCGGCCCCGGCTTCGCCCCCGAGGTCTGGCCGCCGGCGGGCACCACTGTCGTGCCCGTGACCGACCTGTACGCGGGCCTCGCCGAAGCGGGCCTGGAGTACGGGCCCGCCTTCCAAGGCGTGCGCGCCGTCTGGCGCGCCGCCGAGGGGACGACCTACGCAGAACTCGCCCTCGCCGACGAACAACGCGCCGACGCGGCGTGCTTCGGCCTGCACCCCGCCCTGCTCGACGCGGCCCTGCACACCATCGGCCTCACCGGGCTCGTCGAGGACACCGCCGGCGGCCGGCTGCCGTTCTCCTGGAACGGCGTCGCCCTGCACGCCGTGGGCGGCTCCGTGCTGCGCGCACGGCTGACGGCGTCCGGCCCCGAGGCCGTGGCACTGGCGCTCGCCGACGAAGACGGCCGGCCCGTCGCCGACGTCGCCTCGCTCACCCTCCGCCCGGTCTCCGCCGGACAGATCGCCACCGGGCACGGCGGCCACCGCGACGCCCTGTTCGCCGTGGACTGGATCCCCTGCGAGCCGCCCCGTACGGAGGCGCCCGCCGCCGCGGACTGGGCCGTGCTCACCGCCCCCGCCGCGTCCCAGGAGTTCCCAGGCGGCGGCCGGGACCTGCCCGGCACCCGGCACGCCTTCACGGCCGCGCTGATCGAGGCCTGCGAGGCGGGCGCCCCCGTACCCGGCACCGTCCTGGTCCCGTACGCCGCCCCGGCCACGCTCACCGCCGACGCCGTCCACGAGGCCGCGCACCGCACGCTCGCCCTGCTCCAGTCCTGGCCGGCGGAGGACCGCTTCGCCGGCACCCGCCTCGTCCTGCTCACCGAAGGCGCGCTCGCCGCTCGCGACGACGACCGCGTCCCCGACCCGGTCCACGCCGCCGTCTGGGGTCTGGTGCGCTCCGCGCAGTCCGAGTACCCCGGGCGCTTCGTGCTCGTCGACACCGACGGCACCGACGCGTCGCTGGCGGCCCTGCCCGCCGCGCTCGCCACCGGCGAACCCCAACTCGCCCTGCGCGAGGGCATCGCGCACGCCGCCCGTCTCACCCGGGTTGCCATGCCCTCCGACGCGGCTCCCGCCTTCGACGCCGGGGGGACGGTGCTGGTCACCGGGGCCACGGGTACGTTGGGCGGGCTGGTGGCCCGGCATCTCGTGGCGGAGCGCGGTGTGCGGCATCTGCTGCTGCTGAGCCGGCGCGGCGCTGACGCGCCCGGTGCCGCGGAACTGACCGCAGACCTGGTCGCGTCGGGCGCCTCGGTGGTGTGGGCGGCGTGCGACGCGGCCGACCGCGAAGCCCTCAGCGCCGTCCTGGCGGCCGTCCCCGCCGAGAATCCGCTGACCGGCGTCGTCCACACCGCCGGAGTCCTCGACGACGGCATCATCGACTCCCTCACCCCGCAGCGCCTCGACACCGTCCTGCGCCCCAAGGCCGACGCCGCCTGGAACCTGCACGAGCTGACCGAGGGCGGCGCGGTGACCACCTTCGTCCTCTTCTCGTCCGTCGCCGGCTCCTTCGGCGCGCCCGGCCAGGGCAACTACGCCGCCGCCAACGCCTTCCTGGACGCCCTCGCCCAGCACCGGCGCGCCCGCGGCCTGCCCGCCACCTCGCTCGCCTGGGGCCTGTGGGAGGACACCGACGGCATGGCGGGCCGCCTCGACCAGGCCGACCTGAACCGCATGAAGCGCGGCGGCGTTCAGGGCCTCACGGCCGCCGAGGGCCTCGCGCTCCTCGACCTCGCCGACGCCCTCGGCGCCGCCGGCCGTGCCGGAGGCGCCGGCGACGGCGGTTCCCCCCGCGGCCTGCTGGTGCCCATGCGGCTGAGCCTGCCCCGCGGCGCGCGCGGCACCGACGTCGCACCCCTGCTGCGCGGCCTTGTCCGCGGCCCCGGCAGGCGCCCCGCCACCAGCGCCGGGGACCGTGCCGCAGCGGGCGGATCCGCCGGTACCGCCCTGGAGCAGCGCCTCGTCGCGCTCGATCCGGCCGAGAGGGAGCGGCTGCTCCTCGGCCTCGTCCGCGGCCACGTGGCGGATGTCCTCGGCCACGGATCCCCGGACGCCATCGAGCCCGAGCACGCCTTCAGCGAGCTGGGCTTCGACTCCCTCACCGCCGTCGAACTGCGCAACCGGCTCGGCGCCTCGGTCGGCAGACGGCTGCCCGCCACCCTGATCTTCGACTACCCCACCTCCCTCGCCCTCACCCGGCACCTGCTCCTCGAGTTGGCCGGGACGGACACGGCCACGCGCTCGGCCCTTTCCTATGGAGCCGTCACCGAGGGCGCCCTCGCGGACGACCCGATCGCCATCGTCGCGATGAGCTGCCGCTTCCCCGGCGGCGTCACCACGCCGGAACAGCTGTGGCAGCTCCTGGAGAACGGCGACGACGCCGTCTCCGGCTTCCCCGACGACCGGGGCTGGGACCTCGACGCCCTCTACGACCCCGACCCGGACCACCCGGGCACCTCGTACACCCGGCACGGCGGCTTCCTCCACGACGTCGCCGCGTTCGACCCCACCTTCTTCGGCATCAGCCCGCGCGACGCCGTCGGCACCGACCCCCAGCAGCGGCTCCTTCTGGAGACCACCTGGGAGGCGTTCGAGCGGGCGGGCATCGACCCGGCGACCGTGCGCGGCAGCCGTACGGGTGTCTTCGCGGGCGTGATGTACCACGACTACGCCACGCTCCTCGAACGAAGCGCCGACGGCTCCCTCGGCTCCGGCAGCACCGGCAGCATCGCCTCGGGCCGCGTCTCCTACACCTTCGGCCTCGAAGGTCCGGCCGTCACCGTCGACACGGCGTGTTCGTCCTCGCTGGTCGCCCTGCACCTGGCCGTCCAGGCGCTGCGCAACGGCGAATGCGACATGGCGCTGGCCGGCGGCGTCACCGTCATGGCCACCCCCGGCACCTTCGTCGGCTTCAGCCGTCAGCGCGGCCTGTCCGCCGACGGCCGCTGCCGCGCCTTCTCCGCCGACGCCGACGGCACCGGCTGGGCCGAGGGCGCGGGCATGCTGCTGGTGGAGCGGCTGTCGGACGCACGCGCCAAGGGCCACCCGGTCCTGGCGGTGGTGCGCGGCTCGGCCGTCAACCAGGACGGTGCGAGCAACGGCATGACGGCGCCCAACGGCCCGTCGCAGCAGCGGGTCATCCGCGCCGCACTGGCCGGCGCGGGCCTGAGCGCGGCGGACGTGGACGCGGTCGAGGCCCACGGCACGGGCACGACGCTGGGCGACCCGATCGAGGCGCAGGCGCTGCTGGCGACGTACGGCCAGGAGCGCGGTGGCGACCAGCCGCTGTGGCTGGGCTCGATCAAGTCCAACTTCGGCCACACACAGGCCGCGGCCGGTGTCGCCGGCATCATCAAGATGGTCATGGCGATGCGGCACGGTGTGCTGCCGCGCACCCTCCACGCCGACCAGCCCTCGGCACACGTGGACTGGTCGGCGGGCGCGGTGTCCCTGCTGACCGAGTCGGTGCCGTGGCCCGAGACCGGCCGCCCGCGCCGGGCCGGGGTCTCGTCGTTCGGCATCAGCGGCACCAACGCTCACACGATCATCGAGCAGGCCCCTGCCGCCCCTGCCGCCCCCGCTGTCCCTGAGCCTTCTGTCCTGCCGGGCCCTGTGCCCGTGCGGCTGTCCGGCCGCACCGCCGATGCCCTGTCCGCCCAGGCCCGTACCCTGCGCGCACACCTTGCCGCCAACCCCGGCACCTCCCTGCCCGACCTCGCGTACTCCCTGGCCACTGGCCGGGCCTCCTTCGACCACCGCGCCGTCGTCGTCGCTTCGGACGACACGTCGCTCGCCGCCGCGCTCGACGGCCTTGCCGACGGGCGTCCCGCTCCCGGGCTCACGGCCGGCACGGTCAGCAAGGGCGGCCGCACCGCGTTCCTCTTCACCGGGCAGGGCAGCCAGCGGCTGGGGATGGGGCGTGAGTTGTATGCGGCCTATCCGGTGTTCGCCGAGGCACTTGACGCGGTGGGTGAGCGGCTTGGGCTGGGTGTGCTGTTCGGTGATGACGCGGAGGTGTTGGATCGTACGGAGTTCGCGCAGCCGGCGTTGTTCGCGGTGGAGGTGGCGCTGTTCCGGCTGCTGGAGTCGTGGGGTGTGAGGCCGGACTTCGTGTCGGGGCATTCGGTGGGTGAGATCGCTGCTGCGCATGTGGCGGGGGTGCTGTCGTTGGATGATGCGTGTGTGCTGGTGGCGGCGCGTGGGCGGTTGATGCAGGCGCTGCCGGCGGGTGGCGTGATGGTCGCGCTGGAGGCGTCGGAGGACGAGGTCCTGCCGTTGCTGACGGAGCGGGTGAGTGTTGCGGCGGTGAACGGGCCGCGGTCGGTGGTGATCGCGGGTGACGAGGACGCCGCGACGGCGGTCGTGGAGTCGTTCGAGGGGCGGAAGTCGAGGCGTCTGGCGGTCAGTCATGCGTTTCATTCGCCGCGCATGGACGGGATGCTGGAGGCGTTCCGTGAGGTGGTGTCGGGGCTGTCGTTCGCGGCCCCTCGTATTCCGGTGGTGTCGAACCTGACGGGCGCCGTGGTCACGGACGAGATGGCGTCGGCGGACTTCTGGGTGCGGCATGTCCGTGAGGCCGTGCGCTTCTTGGACGGTGTCCGCGCGCTGGAGGCGGCGGGGGTCACGACGTACCTCGAACTCGGCCCGGACGGTGTGCTGTCGGCGATGGCGCAGGAGTGCGTGACGGGCGAGGGCGCCGCCTTCGCCCTGGCGCTGCGCGGTGGCCGCCCTGAGACCGAGACCGCTCTCTCCGCTCTCGGTTACCTGCACGTCCGTGGTACGGCCGTGGACTGGCCGACCCTCTTCGCCGACACCGGTGCACAACGGGTGGATCTGCCCACCTACGCGTTCCAGCGGGCCCGCTACTGGCCCGACACCGTCAATCCGCTCCCTGGCGATGCCGCCGGGCTCGGGCTCGCCGCCGCCGGACACCCGCTGCTGGGTGCGGCTCTCGCGCTCGCGGACGTCGACGGGTGTGTGTTGACGGGGCGGTTGTCGTTGCGTTCGCATCCG
>NZ_JBNGGC010000059.1:0-19777 GCF_049974565.1 Streptomyces sp. WG5
CTTCGACGGCCGCCTGTCGGCAGCCCGCCAGTAGTCCCAACCCCTCCAGTTACACCGCTCGTTTGACAGACCCGTTCAAGACCGGCGGCGGCTCGATACCGGACGTGAAGGTCACCGGCGTCCGCATCGACACGTCGGTCAACGGCTGCGGCATCCTCGCCATGAGCGGTGCCCGGGGCAGCGCCACGCTCACGGACGTGACCATCACCGACTCGGCGGAGAGTGACATCTGCGTCGAGCCCGGCTCGCAGTTCGTCATCGACCGCGGCTGACACCCGCGGCACCGGTACGGCGGCCCGCTCGCCCGGGCCGCCGCATCGGCGTGCCCGCACGCCTCCGGTGCCTCAGCGCCGCGATGATCCGCGTTCCGGATGCTCGTGATCCATCCCGTGGATGCCTCCCTGCGGCGGTGCCGCGTGCGCCGGAACGCGCGCATCAGGTGGCGACCCGGGTCTCGTCCGCCGCCATACGCCTGCCGACTCGCGCGGCGGTCTCCCGCAGCCAGATGTGGGCCGCGTCGTGCGTGTGGACGGGGTGCCACCACATCGCCTCCCGCAGCGGCACCGCCTCGTACGGCGGCTCCACGGCCCGCACGGCGGCGAGCGGCTCCATCAGCCGGGCGAGGCGGGCCTGGATCAGGGCGATGCGCCGGGTGCCGGCCACCAGCAGGGGCAGCAGCTGGAAGCTGTCGACGGAGACCTCGACCCGGGGTTCGATGCCGAGCATGCCGAGTTGGCGCACGGCGGGGGCGTCGTAGGTGCGCTGGTAGGTGACCCACGGCAGCCGGGCGAGGTCGTGGCGGGTGAGCCGGTCGTCGACGCTGGGGTGGTCGTCGGCGACGAGGAAGACCCAGCGGTCCTCGTAGAGGTCGGTGGCGGGGAAGTCACTGATGACGCCGTGCGGCATCAGCAGGCCGTCGGTCGTGCTCAGCAGCGTGTCCGTGGCGTCCACCACCGTGGGCGGGGTCTGCGCGAAGCGCAGCCGGATGCCGGGTGCCTCCTCGTGCACGACACGGGCGAGTTCGGTACCGAAGACGGCGACGGCGTAGTCGGACGCGACGAGTTCGAACTCGCGGCTCTCCTCGGCGGGGTCGAAGTCGGCCTGGCTGGCGAAGAGACGTTCCAGCACGTCGTACGCGTTGGCGGTGCGGTCGAGGAGGACCTGGCCGAGTGCGGTGAGCTCGTAGTGGCCGCCGACACGGGCGAGCAGGTCGTCGTCGAAGTGCCGGCGCAGCCTGGCCAGGGCGGCGCTCGTCGCGGGCTGGCTCAGGCCGATGCGCTGCCCGGCGCGGGTGACGTTGCGCTCCTCCAGCAGGGCGCGCAGGGCGACGACGAGATTGAGGTCCAGGCGACTCAGATGCACGGCTCTTCCCTTGGCTGAACGACGCTGAACAGAGCCGACCAGGGGGAATTCGTGCCATGGATGACGGTCATCCACAGAATCTATTTCCCTGATCGATGATGGGGGTCCAGATTAGTGCCATCGCCATCAGGAGGACATGTACGTGAAACCCGCACCCGCGTCCGCGCCGTTCACCGGCCCCTTCGCCCTCGGCACGCTGTCGGCCCAGGACGGGCCGGCCTTCCCCGCCCTCGTCACCGCCGACGCCCAGGTGCTCGACCTGCGCGTCGCCTTCGACGACGAGCGGCTGACCACCCGGACACTGCTGGAGGACTGGCAGACGGCACTGCCGCGGCTGCGGGCGCTGGCCGGCGACGCCGGCCGGGCCCGTGAGCCGCTCGCGAAGTTCCGGGTGCACGCACCGGTCGAGCCGCGCCAGGTGTTCCAGTCCGGCGCGAACTACCGGCAGCACGTGATCGACCTGCACGTCGCGCACCGCGCCCCGGGTGACGACCGGCCCGAGGAGGAACGGCGGGCGGAGGCGGCGGAGATCATGGACCGGCGGGCGGCGGAGGACCTGCCGTACGTGTTCATCGGCCTGCCGAGCGCGATCACCGGCCCGTACGACGACGTCGTGCTCCCCTCCTGGGCCGAGAAGCCGGACTGGGAGCTGGAGTTGGCGGCGGTGATCGGCCGGCCGGCCCACCGGGTCTCCGTCGAGGACGCGCTGGACCACGTCGCCGGCTACACGATCGCCAACGACCTGACCGACCGCGCCACCGTCTTCCGCCGGGACATGCCGCAGATCGGCACCGACTGGCTGCGCAGCAAGAACGCGCCCGGCTTCACTCCGCTCGGCCCGTGGATCGTGCCCGCCGAGTCGCTCGCGGACACGGACGACCTGCTGCTGACGCTGAAGCTGAACGGCGAGACGATGCAGGACGAGTCCACCAAGGACATGATCTTCGACGTGGCGCGCATGGTGTCCTACGCCTCGCAGACCGCCCGTCTCCTGCCCGGCGACCTGGTGCTGACCGGCAGCCCGGCCGGCAACGGCATGCACTGGGGCAGGCTGCTGCGCGACGGCGACGTCATGGACGCCGCCATCACCGGTCTCGGCGCCCAGCGCACCCGCTGCGTCGCACAGGAGGCGCGGTGACCCTGGACCGCACCGACCCCGAGGGCGCGATAGCGAAGGCCGCGAAGGCGTACTCCAACTGGGGCCGCTGGGGCGAGGACGACGTCCTCGGCACCCTCAACTTCCTCGACGAGGCCAAGCGCCGGGAGGGTGCCGCCCTGGTCCGGAAGGGCGTGAGCTTCTCCCTCTCCCAGCGCTTCGACATCAACGGCCCGCAGAAGGGCTGGCGGCGGCGCACCAACCCGGTGCACACCATGCTCGACACCGGCACGGACGCGGCCCTCGGCAACCAGGGGCTGCCGCACGGCATCGGCGGCGCCGACGACGTGATCGCGATGCCGTTGCAGTGCTCCACCCAGTGGGACGGGCTCGGCCACATCTTCGACCACGGCACGGCGTGGAACGGCCGCCCGGCGGAGAAGGTCGTCACCTCCGACGGCGACCTGGTCACCGGCATCGAGCACATGGCCCCGCACGTCGCCGGACGCGGGGTGCTGCTGGACGTCGGACGGGTGATCGGCGCGGACGGTGAGCTGCCGGACGGGTTCGCGATCACCGAGGAGCACCTGACCGCGACCGCCGAGGCCCACGGTGTGAGCGTCGGACGCGGCGACATCGTCGTGGTGCGCACCGGGCAGCTCGCCCGGGTCCGCCGCGACGGGTGGGGCGCGTACGCGGGCGGCCCCGCACCCGGACTGTCGTTCACCGCGGCCGGCTGGCTGCACGGCACCGAGATCGCCGCGATCGCCACCGACACCTGGGGCTTCGAGGTCCGCCCGAACGAGTTCGCGCACGCCTTCCAGCCGCTGCACCAGGTCGCCATCCCGCACCTCGGCCTGCTGATCGGCGAGATGTGGGACCTGGACGCGCTCGCCGAGGACTGCGCGGCCGACGGCGCGTACGCCTTCTGGCTCACCGCCGCACCCCTGCCCATCACCGGCGCGGTCGGCTCGCCCGTCAACCCGGTCGCCGTCAAGTAATCAGCGGAACAAGGGAGTTCCCCATGAGCAAAGCCCGTACGGTCCTGGTGATCGGCGGAGGTGCGGCCGGCAACGCCGTGACGGTCCTGCTGCGCCGCGCCGGTCTCACCGTCGACCTGATCGAGGCCAAGGACGACTGGAACGCCACCGCCGGCTCCGGCATCACCCTCCAGGGCAACGCCCTGCGCGTGCTGCGCGAACTCGGCGTCTGGGAGCGGGTGGAGGCGTCCGGCTTCGGCTTCGGCTCGGTCGGCATCACCGCCCCCGACGGCACCGTCCTGCACGCCCAGGACGACCTGGGCACCGGCGGCGACGACCTGCCCGCCACCGTCGGCATGCAGCGCCCGCGGCTCCAGCAGATCCTCATCGAGGCGGTGCGTGCCAGTGGCGCTTCGGTCCGCCTGGGCACCACCGCCGAGATCCTCGGCCAGGACCCCGACGGTGTCCGGGTCCGGCTCTCCGACGGCTCTGAGCACCGCTACGACCTGGTGGTCGCCGCCGACGGCCTCGGCTCCACGACCCGGGCCGCGATCGGCATCACGGCGAGACCCGAGCCGACGGGCATGGCCATCTGGCGCGTCACGGCCCCCCGCCCTGCCGGTGTGACCCGCACCGACCTCGCCTACGGCGGCCCGGCCTACATCGCCGGGTACTGCCCCACCAGCGAGAACACCCTGTACGCGTACGTCGTCGAGGCCAGCCGCGACCGCGCCTCCCTACCGCTCGATTCGTACGCCGACGAGATGCGGCGCCTGGCCTCCTCCTACGGCGGCCACTGGCCGGAGATCACCGAGCACATCACCGACCCGGCGAAGGTCAACTACGCCTGGTTCGACCGGATGCTCGTCGAGGGCTCCTGGCACCGCGGCCGGGTCGTCCTCGTGGGCGACGCCGCCCACTGCTGCCCGCCCACCCTCGCCCAGGGCGCCGCCCTGTCCCTGGAGGACGCCTGGGTGCTGGCCCAGATGCTCACCGGGGCCGACGCCTGGGACGACGCGCTGTTCCAGGCGTACTACGAGCGGCGGATCGCCCGCGTCCGGCCGGTCGTCGAGGCGTCGGTGCAGATCGGGCGGTGGCAGCTCGACGGGGTCCGGGACGCCGACGTACCCGGCCTGATGGCCGGCACCATGACGATGCTCAGGGAACTGCCGTGAACCAGCCCACCATCGACGTGCACGCACACGTCCTGCTCCCCGAGGTCGAGTCACTCGTGGCCGGCCTGCCCGGCCATGCCGGGGCCAAGGAGCTGGACGCCCGGCGCAACGGGCCCGCCGCACTCGCGGTCAGCGGGCCGATGCTCCGGGAACGCGTCCCCCGGATGACCGATGTCACCGTGCGCCTGGCCGCGATGGACGCGCAGGGCGTGGACGTCCAGCTGGTCAGTCCCTCGCCGTCGCACTACCACTACTGGGCGGACGAGGAGAGTGCCGAGAAGCTGTGCCGGCTCGCGGGCGAGGCCACGGCGGCGCACTGCGCGCAGGCGCCCGACCGGCTGCGCGGGCTCGGTCTCGTACCGCTCCAGCACCCTCACCTCATGGTGCACGCCCTGGACCACGCCCTGGAGCAGGGCCTGGCCGGGGTGGAGATCTCCAGTCACGCGCCCGGGCGGGAACTCTCCGACCCGGCCTACGAGCCCTTCTGGACCCGGGCCGAGGAGACCGGCGCGATCCTCTTCCTGCACCCCTTCGGGTGCACGCTGGACGAGCGCCTGGACCAGTGGTACCTGTCCAACACCGTCGGCCAGCCCACCGAGAATGCCGTCGCCCTCTCGCACCTCGTCTTCTCCGGCGTGCTCGACCGCCACCCCGGCCTGAAGCTGATCGCCGCGCACGGCGGCGGCTACCTGCCCACCCACATCGGCCGCTCCGACCACGCCTGGTCGGCCCGCCCCGACGCGAGCGCCGGCTGCGCGCACCCGCCCAGCAGCTACCTCAAGCGGCTGTACTTCGACTCCCTCGTCCACGACCCACACGTCCTGCGGGAACTGGTCCGCGTCGCCGGCGCCGACCGGGTGCTGCTCGGCTCCGACTTCCCCTTCGACATGGGGACCGGGGACCCGGTCGGCGCCCTGCGCGCCGCACGCCTGTCCGAGGCCGACACCGCCGCCGTACGCGGTGCGAACGCCGCCGCCCTGCTCGACCTCACCCTCGTCTGAGGAGGAACCCATGAGCGCACGCCTGCTCACCCACCTGCGTCACGTCGACCTCGCCGTGCCCGACTACGGCAAGCAACTCGACTTCTACGCCGGTGTCTGGGGCCTGACAAAGGTCGCCGAGGACTCCGGAATCTCCTTCCTGGCCGCCGAGGGCTCCCCGGAGCAGTACGTCGTGCGGCTGCGCAAGGCGGACGAGAAGCGCCTCGACCTCGTCTCCTACGGCGCCGCCTCCGCCGCCGACGTCGACACCCTCGCCGAGCGGCTGCTCGCGGGCGGCGTCCAGCTGATCTCCAGGCCGGGGAAGGTGGACACGCCCGGCGGCGGCTACGGCTTCCGGTTCTTCGACGTGGACGGGCGCACCATCGAGGTCTCCGCCGACGTCGAGGTGCGCCGGCACCGCCGGATCGAGGAGAAGGAGTCCATCCCGGTCAAGCTCTCCCACGTCGTCCTCAACTCCCCCGATCTGAACCGCACCCGCGAGTGGTACGAGCGCCACCTCGGCTTCGCCCTCTCCGACACGCTCAGCTCGCCCCACATGGGCGAGGTCATGCACTTCATGCGGATCAGCAGCCGGCACCACTCGATGGCCATCGCCCAGGGGCCGCACACCGCCCTGCACCACGTCTCCTTCGAGATGCGCGGCCTCGACGAGTACATGCGCGGCTCGGGCCGGGTCATCCGCGCGGGCTTCAAGAAGATCTGGGGCCCCGGCCGGCACATGGCCGGGGACAACACCTTCACCTACTTCCTCGACCCGCACGGCAACACCGTCGAGTACACCACCGAACTGGAGTGCCTGGACGAGGACACCTGGCACCCGCACGTCTACGACTTCTCCCAGCCCGAGGTCACCGACCAGTGGGGCACCGCCAACCCCATGAACGAACTGGTCGCCAAGGAGTCCTTCAACGACCCCGACCGCGGCGTCTTCGTCGCCCCGCCGGTCTGAGCCGGCCCGTCCGCCCCGGGGACGCGGCCGTGCTGTTCACGCCCTGACGCACACCGCCGCGTCCCCGGCCCCGGCCTGCCCTCCTCCGCGGTATCCGCGGACGCGGCTCTCCCTGCCGCCGCATGCGCGAGGTGCACGCCGAGGCCGCCGCCCGGGCCCGCGGCGGGCTGTCGCGGCCGTACCACCGTGGGCCACGGCCTCACGCGCATCCCGCTCGACCGACCGATCCTCCCCCTGGAGCCACACCATGCGTTTCGCCGCCTACGAACACCACCAGCGCCACCGGGCGGCCGTCGTGGAGGACGACGGCACCCTGTACCCGCTACCGGGTGTCTCCGCCCTGTCCGCCCTGCTGACGGAGACCGACGGCCTGCCCGGGCTGCTCGCCGCCGGCCGGCAGGCGCTGGGTGTTCCGCCCGGTCCGCACGTGTCCGAGGTACGGCTGCTCCCCCCGCTCCGGCCCACGTCCGTACGGGACTTCGTCACCTTCGAGGAGCACGTCGAAGGCGTACGCCGCTGGGTCGACGGCGTCGCCGGCGTTCCCGAGCAGTGGTACGCGGCGCCGGCCTTCTACTTCACCAACCCGCACGCGGTCCACGGCGACCAGGACGACATCCCCGTGCCGCCCGGCTCGTCCGTTCTGGACTTCGAGCTGGAGGTGGGCGCGGTGATCGGGCGGGAGGGCCGGGACCTCACGCCCGAGCGGGCCCGCGACCACATCGTCGGCTACACCGTGTTCAACGACTGGTCGGCGCGCGATCTGCAGGGCGCCGAGATGAAGGTCGGCCTCGGCCCGTGCAAGGGCAAGGACACCGCCACCACCCTCGGCCCGTACCTCGTCACCGCCGACGAACTGGAGCCGTACCGGGACACCGACGGGTTCCTGCGCCTGGCCCTGACCGCCGAGGTCAACGGCGAGAGGGTCGGCGAGGACCTGCTGTCCAACATGAGCTGGACCTTCGAGGAGATGACCGCCTACGCCTCGCGCGGCACCCGGGTCGTTGCCGGCGACGTCCTCGGCTCCGGCACCTGCGGCAACGGCGGCTGCCTCGCCGAACTGTGGGGCCTGCGCGGCGAGCTGGACCCGCCACCGCTCAAGCCCGGCGACACCGTCGCCCTCACCGTCGAGGGCATCGGCACGCTGACGAACACCGTCGTCCCCGGTGCCGAGCCCGTACCGCTCCCGGCCGGCCGGCGGCGCGACCGGGAGCGGCCGTGAGCGGCCCGCGAGACCCGCACCACCCCCAGAGGCTGCTCGGCAAGGCCGTCGTCGTGACCGGCGCCGCCCGGGGCCGGGGCGCCGCCGAGGCCGCGGCCCTGTCCGCGCCGAGGACATGGCGCGCGTCCACGCCGTCGACGTCACCGGCCCACTCCTCGGCATCCAGCACCTCGCGCCGCTCATGCCCACCGGCGCGTCCCTCGTGGACGTCGGCTCCTCGGCGGCCCTGACCGCCCACTGCCCGGTCGCCCACACCACCAGCACGGGGGCTCTGCGAGGGCTGCCGAGGCGGGGGCCGGTGCGCGTGCGTGAGGTGACGGCTGCCCACCCGACGGGAAGAGGGACGGCCGTCACTTCACTTCTGCTTGACCGGCGGGCACGTGCCGGTGTCCTCGCCGATGGAGTTGATCTCGGCGTTGGAGCGCGCATCGCCCGCGTAGTCGAGCTGATCCGTGCACTTCGTACCGGACTCCTTCGGCGTACCCGACGCCCCCTCCGACTTCTCGACCGGAGGACACGTACCCGTGTCCTCACCGACGGAGTTGATCTCGGCGTTGGAGCGCGCATCGCCCGCGTAGTCGAGCTGATCCGTGCACTTCGTACCGGACTCCTTCGGCGTACCCGACGCCCCCTCCGACTTCTCGACCGGAGGACACGTACCCGTGTCCTCACCGACGGAGTTGATCTCGGCGTTGGAGCGCGCATCGCCCGCGTAGTCGAGCTGGTCCGTACACTTCGTACCGGACCGGGCGGGCGCGTCCGACGACGTGCCCTCCGCGGTGTCGGACTGCGGGGTGCTCGCGACCGCCGATGAGCTACTGGCGGAGGAGGACGCGGTGTCGGCGCTGCCGTCGTTGCATGCCGTCAGTGCCAGGCCGAGGGCCACCGCGGTCATGGTCAGTACCGAGATCTTCCGAGTGCGCATGCTGGTGTCTCATTCCTCTGCGTGGGGCTGTCGCTCCTGAGGAGCGGCAGGCGATGGAGGGCTGGGCGACTGATCGCCCGCGTGGCTTTTCCGCCCTCTCAGACAGTCGGTGCGGTTGCCCCGTTCCGTCTTGATCGCGCCCGGGACACGTCCATGACATAACGGTGGCCGCATCGTGAAGTCCGCGTCGGCGTGTCGCCCGGCCGCACGTCCTCGGCCCGCGCGGCGGTGCGCCTTCGCCCCCTTCCGCCGCACGGCGCCGCTGCCCCGACCGGGAGCTCCTCGCCGACGGCCGTCGCCATCGGGTTCACGCGCGGGCTCGTGCGGGGGGGTGTGGAGCGGATGTCGGCGCGTCTGCGCTCACCGGCTGTTCCGCGCTGTCCACACCGTGCCGCGGGCCTCGTACTCCAGCATCTCCTCCAGACCGACCGCGGCGTCCGCGCCGAGTTCCCGGCGCACCAGCCACAGGGCGAGGTCCAGCCCGGAGGTCACCCCGCCGGCGGTGACCAGGTCGCCGTCGTCGACCACGCGGGCGTTCTTCAGCACGCCGCCCTGCCGCTCCAGGTCGGCCCGCGCCCGGTGATGGGTGGTGCAGGGGCGCCCCGTGGTCAGCCCGGCGGCGGAGAGCAGCATGACGCCCGTGCAGAGCGCGCCGACGGTCAGGCCCGGTCGGGCCGCGGCGGCCAGGGCCCGGGGCAGGGAGCCCCGCCGGATCTCCGCCCACACGCCGGGGTCCTCACGGCGGGCGTACCCGCCGCCGGGGACGACGAGGAGGTCGGCCTCCTCGGGCGCCCACCCGTGGTCGACGCGCAGCCTGGTGCCATAGGCGGCCTCGACGGTGCGAGGACCGTCGAGCGTGACGTAGCGGACCTGCACCTCCCGGTCGGCGAAGTAGCCGGAGGCGGCGAACACCTCGTACGGGGCGGTGAAGTCGAGTTCCTCCACACCGTCGAACAGGACGACGTGTACGCGTGAGGGACGCTTGCGCCCGGGAGACGCGGCGGTCGCGGCGTCGGCCCGGGTGGCGGTGCCGGCGGTCAGCGTCGCGGCGCCGAGCGCGGTGGTGGCGTGCAGGAGGGTGCGGCGGTTCATCTCGGTCGGTACTCCACTTCTCGGTCGGATCAGGGGGTGCGGAGGGGTTCGTCCGCCAGGTACGGGGGTGCCGGGTCGTACGGGGCGCACGGCGCGGGCGTGTTCGCGCCCGCGCGGCCGGCCGACGAGCCACAGGGCGCTGTCGATGCCGGCGGATACGGACGCCGGTGATCACCTCGTCGTTCATGAAATCGATGATGGGCTGCGCCAACTGCCCGCGACAGTGGCAGACTTGCCTGCATGCGAGAGGAAACTGCCACCCCCTGCGCACCGCACCGAGTGGCGGTGCTGGTCATGGACGGCGTGCTCCCCCTCGACCTGGGCATCCCGGCCCAGGTCTTCATCGCCGTGCCCGGTGACACCTACGAGCTGACCCTGTGCGGACGGAAGGCGGGATCGGTCCCGACCGCCGCGGGGTTCGCCGTGGCGGTGACGGCCGGACTGGAGGCGGTGGGCGAGGCGGACACCGTGGTGGTCCCGGGGTACGAACCGCACCTGCAGGAGCTCCCGGCGGACGTGCTCGCCGCACTGACCGGCGCCCATGCCCGGGGCCGACGGCTGGTGTCCATCTGCACCGGGGCGTTCGCGCTGGCCGCGGCCGGCATCCTGGACGGCCGAGAAGCCACCACCCACTGGAAGCACGCCGACGAACTGGCCGCGCGGTACCCGAGGGTGTCGGTGGACCCGCGCGTGCTCTATGTGGACGAGGGACAGGTGCTGACCTCGGCGGGCGTCGCCGCCGGCATCGACCTGTGCCTGCACCTGGTGCGCAGCGACCTCGGCGCGCGGACGGCGAACCAGGTGGCGCGCTCCCTGGTCTCCGCTCCCCACCGCGACGGCGGGCAGGCGCAGTACATCAATCGGCCGCTGGCCCCCGACACGTACGGCGCCACCCTCGCGCCCACCCGGGCATGGGCCCTGACCCGCCTGCACGAACCGCTGACGGTCCCACTGCTCGCCGCGCACGCGCACATGGCGCCGCGGACCTTCGCCCGGCGGTTCGTCACCGAGACCGGCACGACGCCCCTGCGGTGGCTGCTCACCGCCCGGCTCGACCGCGCCCGGGAGCTGCTGGAGAGCACCGGACTCGCCGTCGACCACATAGCCGACCGATGCGGTCTGGGCAGCCCGTCCAACCTCCGGCTGCACTTCCGCCGCACCCTCGGGACGACACCCACCGCCTACCGCGCGGCGTTCGCCCCCACGCCACAGCCCGACTCCGCCCGGACCGGCACCCCGGCGACCACCGGTCCACCGGCGGCCGCCACGGCCCCCGACGGCTCCCCCGGCTCCTCGGGGAACGCCGGAGGATGAAGGTCCGGCGGATGTCTCCTGCCCCGGTGACAAAGCTGGGATCATTGTCGTCTGCAGGGACCTTGCACAGCCGATCAGGTACGGGGGATGCGTCGATGACCGAGGTGCACGTACGGGTGGAGGGCGCCGCGGGCGCCACTGCGCTGAGAGGCTGGCTGCGGCGGGATCCCGGGGTGTCGGGGACGGGCGTCCGGATCGGAACGGGCGGCGACGAGAAGGGGACGGCGCGGACGCACCCGGGGACGGGTGCGGGTGCCATGGGCACCCTCGAGTCGGTCACCGCGGTGGTCGACAGCGCCTCGGGTCTGCTCGCCCTGCTGGTCGCGGTGGGGGCATGGCGTTTCCCCCGGGGGACCCGACCGCCGGTCGTACGGATCACCGAGCACGACGGCACGGTGCTGGAAGGTGCCGCCGAGGACGTGCTCGCGGTTCTCCGGGAGCGGCACGCGCAGCGGAGACAGGAACCGGAGCGAGACCCGGGACAGGAGCCGGAGCGAGACCCGGGACAGGAGCAGGGACGGGGGCAGGGCACGGTATGAAGGCGCGGCTCTCCGATCGCGGCGCGTCGCGGGCGGTGCTCATCGGTGTCCACGACTACGCCGCGGGCGGCGGGCTCAGCCAGCTGCCCGCCGTCGAACGGAACGTCGCGGCCCTGCAGGCGACGCTGTGCGACGAGACGGTGTGGGGTCTGGCCGAGTCGGACTGCCGGGTCCTCGGCCCCAGGTCCGGCCCGGAGACCGTCATGCAGGCCATCGACGCGGCGGTGCGGGAGGCCACCGACACCCTCCTGGTCTACTACGCGGGACACGGACTGCTGCACCCCGACCGTCCCACCGAACTGCACCTCGCCCTGCATGACTCGAACGAGCACCAGATGTGGCGGTCCCTGCCGTACGCGCACATCCGCGACGAGGTCCGGGCGGCGCACCGGCAGCGGCGTCTGAAGTGCGCCGTCATCCTCGACTGCTGCTTCAGCGGAGCCGCCGTCGAGGGCGGCATGAGCCATCCCGAGACGCTGCTCAACAAGGTCGCCGACATCGACGGCGTGTGCGTGCTCACCTCCAGCGCCGCCACCGAACGCGCCTGGTCGCCGCCGGGCGACACCCTGTCAGCCTTCACCGGCACCCTGCTCGACCTGGTGCGCAAGGGCGTTCCCGGCGCCGGACCCGTGCTCGACTTCGGCACCCTGCACGCCGGACTGCGGCGGGTGCTGAGCACCCGTGAACGTCCTCAGCACCCCCAGCTCGGCGCCCACAACTCGGGCGAACGCATCGCCGTCTTCCGCAACCCGGCGCACGCGGTACGGGAACCGGCCGACGACGTTCCCGGGCGCGGAGTACCGTCCGCCCACGACCGGCTGATCGGCCGGGACCGCGAGCTGCGGGAGCTGGCCGAGGAGGCCGCCCGGGGCCCTGGCGTGCTTCTCGTCCACGGGCCGCCCGGCGTGGGCAAGACGGCACTGGCCGCGGAGCTGCAGCGGCACCTCGTGCACCGCACCCCGGGGTTTCCCCACGTCGGATTCCCGGTCGTACGGTTCACCGAAGCGGTGACCCCCGACTGGCTGCCCGACGCCGCCGACGTCCGGCCCGACGCACTCGTCCTGATGACCAGTCATTCGGCACTCACCGGCGTCCCCCTCCCCGTCCGCCGCTACCGGCTCGGTCCGCTCACCGTCGAGCACGCCGTGGAACTGATGCAGTACCTGAGCGGACTCACCGGCCA
The DNA here is from genome assembly GCF_049974565.1 of Streptomyces sp. WG5. Taxonomy (NCBI): domain Bacteria; kingdom Bacillati; phylum Actinomycetota; class Actinomycetes; order Kitasatosporales; family Streptomycetaceae; genus Streptomyces; species Streptomyces sp. WG5. The sequence goes on from NZ_JBNGGC010000059.1 coordinate 12,836, forward strand.
CGAGCGCGAACTCTCGGAGATCGCCAGGATGCTGAGCTGTCTCCCGTTCGCCCTGCGTCCGGTCGCCGCCCGCCTGCGCCGCACCCCGCCGGACCTGTTGCTCGAGGCCATGCGGGAGTCGGACCACCCGCTCCAGCACCTGCGCTCCGACGACCACCGCGTGCGCGCCGCGTTCACGCTGGCGTACGAGACGCTCAGCGAGCCGCAGCGGCGGGTACTGCGCGACTGCGCGGGCCACCCCGGGCCGGACTTCGACCGCCACTCGGCTGCGGCGCTGAGCCGGATGTCCTCCGGGATCTGCGGTCTGATGCTGGAGGAACTGGTGGACGCCGGTCTCCTCCAGCGCACGGACGGCCGCTACGCGTTCCACGATCTCTATCGCGCCTACTGCCGCGCGAAGCCCGGTGCGGAGCCGCTGCAGCGCACCTGGCTCTACCGGCACCTGCGGGAGCGTCTGTGGAACGCCCGGCGGGACGGCCCCGACGACATCGGCAAGCGGTGGCGGGCCGGCGCGCTGCCCGAGCTGAAGGCGGCGGCGCTCAGCGCGCGGAACGAGGGCTGGGCCCTCGCGGCCGAACTGACCTGCGCGGTGGCCGACGCGCTGCGCGAGGAGGGCCGGTTCGAGGAGGCGCGGGAGCAGACGGACGCCGCCCACCAGTACGCGGCCGTGCGACGGGACGGCATGGGCATGGCTCGGGCGCGAGGCTGCCTGGCCCAGCTGGGCGCAGCGGACCGCACCGGTCGCCCGCGGCCGCCGGAAGGGGGGCCGGCAGCCGCGGTGCGGGAGAAGCTGGCAACGGAACTCCACGAACGGGCCCGGGACCTGCGGACGTCGTCGGACAGCCTGGGACACCGGGGCCGACTGCTGATGACGCTCGCCGACCGGGCGCTGGCGGCCCGGCTGACCGAGGACGCACTGGCCCTGCGGGACGAAGCCGCCACCTGCCTCGAGGAGGCCGGTGACCCGCTGCTCGCGGACTGCTTGGTGGGCGAGGCCGCCCTGCGTCTGTACACGGGAGACCTGCCACGCGCGGCCGAGCTGGCCGCGGAGGCCGCCGGACTGCTGGAGGGCCAGGCCGACAGGGAGGGCGCCGCGCACGCGCACATGACCGCGGCCGAGGCCCTGCGGAAGTCCGGCGACCTGACGGAGGCGGGCCGGCATGCTCATGAAGCACTCGAACGCCTCTCGGGGACGGAAGATCCGGCCACCCTCAGCTACGCCCACCGCCTGGCGGCCAAGATCGCCTTCGCCCGGGGTCACAGGGACACGGCCGCGCACCTGCTGAAGGACGCGCACCGGCTCCGCCTGGACTCGCGCGCCGAGGACGGGCCGTCCACCAGGGCCATCGCCCATCCGTCCCGGGCCCCCCGGGCACGGATCGGGGATGTTCCCTCCCCGATCCCGAGACGTCCCTGACGTGCCCTCCGGACCGGTGTCACCGGTGAACCGGCCGGCGGGTCCCTCGGCGGTGCCGATCGAGCCGGGGGTGATCTGCGCGGAGGTTCCGTTGCCGCGGTGCGACCTGGGGCAGGGGGACGAGCGGACCTCCGAGCGGACCCGGGTGTCGGGTGGGAAGGCACTGGTCAGGGCTCCAGGAGGTCGTGACGGCGCGGCGTTGGCCCAAAGTGTCGCGGGCCGCCGGCCGCGGCTGCGCGAGCGGGGCCACGCACGGTCCGGAGAAAAAACTTCGGCGGAAGGTGAATCCTTTCCGGACCTTCTCGTCTCTTGTCTGTGTACCGGCCGAACGGGCCGACAGAACCAGGAGGAGAACCAATGATGGTCACTGGCCTCGTAGTGATCGGAGCCCTGCTCGTGGGCGCGTGCAGCTGGCACCTGATGCGGCGCTACAAGAGCCGAGGCTGACCAGCGCCCTGCGCGCGGGGCGCCACACGGGTATGAGTAGCACATGAACCAACGCTTCTCCTGGCCGGACGAGCGGCTGATCAAGGCCGCTCAGGACGGCGACGTCACTTCGCTCACCACCGTCGTCATGGAATCGCAGCCTCATGTGCGCAAGTTCGCCATCTCGCTGTGCGCCTCGCCGCAGGACGCGGAGGACGCCGCGCAGGAGGCGCTGATCATCCTGTACCGGAAGATCGGCACCCTGCGGGCCACCGGCGCGCTCGCTTCATGGATGTTCCGGATCGTGCGGAACGAATGCCTCCGGCAGGTACGGCTCCTCGTCTCACGGAGCAGCGAGGCATCGGCCGAACCGGAACCGTCCGCCGAGGAGGCGGTGCTGCACAGTCTGGAGGTGGAGCGGATCGCGGCCGCAGTCAGCGCCCTTCCCCGTGACCAGCGGCAGGTCCTGATCATGCGGGACGTACAGGGCCTGCCCGGCAAGACCGTTGCCCGTTCGCTCGGTCTGAGCACCGCCGCGATGAAATCCCGGCTGCACAGAGCGCGCGCGGCACTGCGTCACTCGCTAGCCGTGACCGACCAGGCACCTGATCAAGCCAACGACCGACCAGCCGGAGGAGACTCACGACCGTGAACACCATGAAGCCCGCACAGGACGCGAAGGGCCGGGCCGCGCAGACCGCGGCGTCCGGGCCGGACTACTCCAGCAAGTCCCTCCCGCGCCATCTGGCGCGCGGCGTCATCGGATTCGGAGTGATCGTCGGCTCGATCGCCATGGTGCCCGTCGTCGGCCCGGCCGCCCTGCTGGCGGCACCGTTGGCCCTGGTCGCCTTCCGCGGCTGTCCCACCTGCTGGATGGTCGGTCTGGTGCAGACCATCTCCCGCGGCCGTCTGGAGCGTGAGTGTGTGGACGGCGTCTGCACGCTGACCAAGGCGCACCCGGCCGAGAAGGCCGCGGAGGAACCGGCACAGCATCAGGCCCCGGCCGTCTTCCGGTGATCGGGCCACGGCCCGCGAGCGCCCGCCCCGGCGGTGCCTCCGCGGCCGCGGCCCCGGATCTCCGGCCTCCTGGCCCGGCTCGGCCCCCGCCCTCCTGTCGACCGATCTCGTGGGCTGGTGCCGCCGGGCGGGGAGGCGTCGGTCGACCGCCGGCCCGGGCACGAACGCCGAGGACGGTGGGCACGCTTCGGCAGCGACCGCGTGACACCACGTTCCGCAACGCGAAGGCGCGGACCACGGGGTCGTGATCAACAACCCACCGCGAGTACACGCTGTTTCCGCGTTATTAACAAGACGCTTACAAGGGATGCCGGCACCCCCGTTATCCGCCCTATTGATTTCGCATACCAACTCCATGCCTTGGTCATTGGTTTACGGAGCGCCAGGCTCGATGCTAGGCTCCAAATCGAATCAGACTGGGCCGCCGAGTCGGCAGCGCCGTTGATTGTGCTTCGCGGGGGGAGTAAGAGAACCATGATCCGCCATGCCCGGACTCAGGTGGCAGCACCGCCATCAGACAGTGCGGCAGGAAGCCCGTCAGGCGGTGCAGCGGAAAATCTGGAACAGTCGGCCTCGGATGGGCAGTCGCAGCAGACGCCCGATCAGGTCGACGACCGGACAGTCGCCGTCGTCGGACTTTCCTGCCGCTTTCCCGGTGGAGCAAGCCCCGCAGAATTCTGGGACCTCCTCAGGAACGGCCGCGACGCGATAGCGGAACCACCCGCGGATCGCGCACATCTTGCCTCTTCAGGCGATGGATCGCCGCGCCCCGGCGGTTTCCTGCCCCGCGTCGACACCTTCGACGCCGAGTTCTTCGGCATATCCCCGCGCGAAGCCGCCGCGACGGACCCGCAGCAGCGGCTCGCGCTCGAACTCGCCTGGGAGGCGCTGGAGGACGCCGGCATCGTCCCGGCCACGCTCGCCGACACCGCCACCGGCGTCTTCGTCGGTGCGATCGCCGACGACTACGCGACCCTCACCCACGCGGCCGGTCCCGGCGCCACCTCCGCCCACACGGTGACCGGATTGCACCGCGGCATCATCGCCAACCGGGTCTCCTACGTCCTCGGCCTGCAGGGCCCCAGCATGGTGGTCGACACCGCGCAGTCCTCGTCACTGGTGGCGGTGCAACTGGCCTGCGAGAGCCTGCGCCGCGGCGAGTCCGTCGTGGCCCTGGCCGGCGGTGTCAACCTCAACCTCGCGCCGGAGAGCACCCACGCCCTGGCAGCCTTCGGCAGCCTCTCCCCCGACCACCGGTGCTTCGCACTCGATGCCCGGGCGAACGGCTACGTCCGGGGTGAGGGCGGCGGTGTGGTGGCGCTCAAACTCCTCAGCCGCGCCCTGGCCGACGGGGACCGCGTCCACTGCCTGCTGAACGGGGGCGCCATCGGCAGCGACGGCGCGAGCGACACCCTTCCCACCCCCCGCGGAAGTGCTCAGGAACGCGTCATACGCGACGCCTGGGAAAACGCGCGTATACCGCTGGAACAAGCCCAGTACGTCGAAATCCACGGATCGGGCACCCGGGTCGGCGACCCCATAGAAGCCTCGGCCCTGGGTGCTGTTTTCGCCTCGTCCCGCACTCCCGGAAACCCCCTCAGGGTCGGCTCCGTCAAGACGAACATCGGCCACCTCGAGGGGGCCGCGGGCATAGCCGGACTCATCAAGACCATTCTCTGCCTCAAAGCGCGGGAACTCGTCCCGACCTTGAACTACCGGACTCCCAATCCGCAGATACCGTTCGACGAGCTGCGGCTCGCCGCCGTCACCGAAACCGGACCGTGGCGGAATACCGACGGTCCGCTCGTCGCGGGTGTGACATCGGTCGGCATGGGGGGCACCAACTGTCATCTGGTGCTCAGCGAGTGGCAGGGAGACGCCGCCGCGGCCGCCGGAAACAAGCCAGAGCAGCCAAAGGAATCGGTCGCATACGATTCCCTCGCCTGGGTGCTGTCCGGACGCGGTGACAAGGCGCTGCGCGCCCAGGCGGACCGGCTGCGGACACACCTCGCCGCGCACCAGGATTCCGGTGCCGCCGAGATCGCCCGGGCCCTCGCTCACGACCGCACCGCCTTCTCCCACCGGGCCGTTCTGGTCGGCTCCGACCGCAACGCCCTGCTGACCGCCCTGGACGCGGTCGCCGAGGCCCGGGTCACCCCGGCCGCGGTCGAGGGCAGCACCCACCGGGCCGGCCGTGAGGCCGTGTTCGTCTTCCCCGGCCAGGGCTCCCAGTGGGCCGGCATGGCGGCGGAACTCCTCGACACCGTCCCCGCGTTCGCCGAGGTCATCGAGGACTGCGAGCGCGCGCTGCGCCCGTATCGCGACTGGTCGCTGACCGATGTGCTGCGCGAACGCCCCGGCGCGCCCGCCCTCGACCGCGACGACGTCGTGCAACCCGTTCTGTGGGCCGTGATGGTCGGGCTGGCCGCACTGTGGCGGGCGGCAGGTGTCGAACCGGCCGCGGTCGTCGGCCACTCCCAGGGCGAGATCGCCGCCGCCACCGTCAGCGGCGCCCTCACCCTGGACGACGCGGCCCTGCTGATCGCCGTACGCAGCACCGCCCTCGGCGCGCTGGCCGAGCGCGGTGGCGGCATGCTCACCGTGTCGCTGCCCGCCGACCGGGTACGCGACGACCTCGCCGCGTACCCGCGGTTGAGCGTGGCCGCCGTCAACTCGCCCGGCATGACCGTGGTGGCCGGTGACGGGGCCGACCTGGACGCACTGGCCGCCCACTACGGCGAGGGGGTCCGCACCCGGCGCGTCCCGGTCGCCTACGCCTCGCACAGCTCGCACGTCGACGTCGTACACGACACGCTGCTGTCCGAGATCGCCGGCATCGCTCCGCGCACTGGGAACGTGCCACTGCACTCCACCGTGACCACCGAGGCGCTGGACGGCTCCGAGCTGGACGCCGACTACTGGTACCGCAACCTGCGGGAACCCGTGCAGTTCGCGCCCGCCGTGCGGACACTGCTCGACGCGGGGCACGAGCTGTTCATCGAGATGAGCCCGCACCCCGTGCTGTCGCTCGCCGTCCAGCAGACCGCCGAGGCCGCGGACCTGCCGGTCGCCGCGCTGGGCACACTGCGCCGTGGGGAGGGCGGTACGCAGCGCCTGCTGCTCGCGTTCGGCGAGGCGTTCTGCCAGGGCGCGGACGTGGACTGGTCCGCCGTACTGCCCGCCGGCACCACCCGCGCCGAGCTGCCGACGTACGCCTTCCAGCGACGCCGCCACTGGATCTCCGGACAGCCCGACGGCGCCCGGGAGGTGCCGTCGGCGGGGACCGCGCCGGCGCCGCAGGCGGCGGCGCTCCCGGAGGACGCCGCGGACGGACACCGGACCGAGCCGAACCGCTCGCTGACCGGTCCGGCCGCCCTGGAGCTGGTACGGGCGCACACCGCCGCCGTGCTCGGCCACGACTCCGCCGCCGAGGTCGCACCGCGGCGGACGTTCAAGGAGCTGGGCATCGACTCGGCGATGGTCGTCGAGCTGCGCGACCGGCTCGTCACCGCCACCGGGCGCAAGCTCCCCACCACGGTGGTGTACGACCACCCCAGCCCCACCGAGCTGGCCGCGCTGCTCGCCGACGCGCAGCACGAGGCGGCGGCCCCCGAGGCCCGCTCGGAGCAGGACGACCCCATCGTGATCGTCGGTATGGGGTGCCGTTTCCCCGGTGGGGTGGACTCGCCGGAGGCGCTGTGGCGGGTCGTCGCCGAGCAGCGCGATGTGATCTCGGGTTTCCCGGCCGACCGCGGCTGGGACCTCGACGGCCTCTACCACCCCGACCCGGACCACGTGGGCACCACCTATGTGCGCAACGGTGGCTTCCTCGAAGGCGCCGCGGAGTTCGACGCCGAGCTGTTCGGGATATCGCCGCGCGAGGCGCTGGCGATGGACCCGCAGCAGCGTGCCTTCCTCGAAGTGTGCTGGGAGGCCCTGGAACGGGCGGCGATCGCACCGGACTCCCTGCGCGGCACCCAGACAGGGGTGTTCGCCGGGGTCATGGCCCAGGAGTACGGTCCGCGGCTGGGTGAGGCGGGTGCCGGGGCCGCCGGGTTCGGACTGACGGGAACCACGTCGAG
>NZ_JBNGGC010000060.1:0-18888 GCF_049974565.1 Streptomyces sp. WG5
AGGAGCAGCCGCTGCTGCGGGTCCATGGCCAGGGCCTCGCGCGGCGAGATGCCGAAGAACTCCGCGTCGAAATCGGCCGCGTCGTGGAGGAAGCCGCCCTCGCGGGTGACGGAGGTGCCGACGCGGTCGGGATCGGGGTCGTAGAGCGTGTCCAGGCTCCAGCCCCGGTCGGTGGGGAACCCGGAGATGCCGTCGCGGCCCTCGGCCAGCATCCGCCACAGGTCCTCGGGTGTGCGGACACCGCCGGGGAGACGGCAGGCCGCGGAGACGATCGCGATCCGGTCGTCGTCCGCGTCCTGGTTCCGGTCGGCCGGCCTCGCGGGTAGGGAGGGCCTGGCGCCCGTGTCTGCCGGGTCCGTGAGTCCGGCGCCCAGGAAGTCCGCGAGCGCCGCCGGGGTCGGGTGGTCGAACACCAGGCCGGCGGGGAGACGCAGGCCGGTGGCGGCGTTCAGCCGGTTGCGCAGTTCCACCGAGGCCAGCGAGTCGAAGCCCAGTTCGCGGAAGGCCCGTCCGGGATCGAGGGTGTCGGGGGAGGTGTGGCCGAGGACGGCCGCCGCGTGGGTGCGGACGAGCTCGACGAGCAGTCGGGTCCGTCCGCCGGCGTCGAGGGCCGCGAGGCGCCGACGCAGGGCGTTGTCGTCGGCCGCGGCCTCCCCGGCCGTGGCCGCCCGGCGCGGCGGTGTGCGCACCAGGCCGCGCAGCAGCGGCGGCAGGGTGCCGTCCGCGGCCGCGGACCGCAGGGCGGCGGTGTCGAGGCGCATCGGGACCAGGGCGGCCCGGTCCACGGTGAGGGCGGCGTCGAAGAGCGCGAGTCCCCGCTCGGTGGGCAGTGGCGGCATCCCGGACCTGGCGAGGCGTCGTACGTCGTCCTCGTCCAGGTGTCCGGTGAGGGCGCTGGGCTGCTCCCACAGGGTCCAGGCCAGGGACTGGCCGGCCAGTCCGGCCGCCCGGCGCTGGGCGGCGAGGGCGTCGAGGAAGGAGTTGGCGGCGGCGTAGTTGGCCTGTCCGGGGCCGCCGAAGGTGCCCGAGGCCGAGGAGAAGAGCACGAAGTGCGTGAGGTCGAGGTCGCGGGTCAGTTCGTGCAGGTGGAGGGCGGCGTCGACCTTGGGGCGCAGTACGGCGTCCACGCGTTCGGGGGTGAGTGCGGTGACGACGCCGTCGTCGAGGGCGCCCGCGGTGTGGACCACGGCGGTCAGCGGGTGCGCGGGCGGGAGGTCCGCGACCAGGGCGGCCAGGGCGGCCCGGTCGGCGGCGTCGCAGGCGACGACGGTGGTCTCGGCCCCCAGCGCGGCGAGTTCGGCCCGCAGTTCCTCGGCTCCGGCGGCGGCCGGGCCACTGCGGGAGATCAGCAGCAGGTGCCGGACGCCGTGCCCGGTGACCAGGCGGCGGGCGACGTGGGCGCCGAGCAGGCCGGTGCCGCCGGTGATGAGGACCGTGCCGTCCGGGTCGAAGGCCCTCGGGGACCCCGCCGCGTCGTCCGGGAGGTCCGGGCCGTTCCTGAGGACCCGGACCAGCCGGGGTACGCGGACGTCGTCGCCGCGGACCGCGGACTCCGGTTCCCGCGAGGCGAGGGCCGCGGCGACGCCCGCGGAGGTGCCGTGCCCGTCGTCGGCGTCGAGGTCGAGAAGGGCGAAGCGCCCGGGGTGTTCGGATCGGGCCGAGCGGACGAGCCCCCAGAGCGCGCTGTGCGCGGGGTCGCGTACGTCCTCCCCCTCCCCCGTACTGACCGCGCCCCGGGTGGCGAACACCAAGCGCGAGCCGGCGAAGCGGTCGTCGGCGAGCCAGGTCCGGACGTCGCTGAGGGCCTGGTGGACGGCCGCGCGGACCGCCTCGGCCGGTCCGGCCGGGTCCGCGGGCTCCACGCAGGCGAGCAGGACCGTTTCGGGCACCGGGGCTCCGGCGTCGACGGCGGCCCGCAGCGTGGCCAGGTCCGCGGTGCGGTGGACGGGTCCGCCGCTGCCGCTCGGGCGGGTGGTGACCCACTCCGTCGCGTAGAGGTCCCGGTGGCGGCGGCCGTGGGGGGCGGGGCCGTCACCGAGGCTGACGGTGCCGGCGGGCCGCAGGGCCAGCGCGTCCACGGTCGCCACGGGGGCACCGGTCACGTCGGCGACGGCGACCTTCACCGCGTCGGCTCCGGCCGGGGTGAGCCGGATGCGGATCGCGCCGGCACCGGTGGCGTGCAGGGTCACACCGTTCCAGGAGAACGGCAGCCGCCCCTCGGGGTGGGCGTCCGCGCCGGGGGCGCCGGGCACGCCCGTGGCGTGCAGGGCCGCGTCCAGCAGGGCCGGGTGCAGGCCGAAGCGGGCAGCGTCGGGGGCGGGCAGGACGGCCTCCGCGAACAGTTCGTCGCCGCGCCGCCAGGCCGCGCGCAGGCCCTGGAAGGCGGGGCCGTAGGAGAATCCGCCCGCCGCGAAGCGGTCGTACAGTCCGTCGAGGGCGAGGGGCTCGGCGCCGGGCGGCGGCCAGGGCATCGGCCCGTCGGCCTCGGTGTGCTCCTCGCCGTCCCGGGCCAGGACGCCTTCGGCGTGCCTGGTCCACTCGTCGTCGGGGTCGCCGTCGGCGGGTGTGTCCGGCCGGGAGTGCAGGCTGAGCGGGCGGTGGCCCAGGGAGTCGGGGGCGCCCACGGTGAGGCGCAGCACGGTGCCGCCGTCCTCGGGCAGCACCAGAGGGGCTTCAAGGGTGAATTCCTCGACCCGGGGACAGCCGACACGGGCCCCGGCCTGGAGCGCGAGTTCCAGGAAGGCGGTGCCCGGAAGCAGTGCCCGGCCGCCGACGGCGTGGTCGGCGAGCCACGGGTGGGTGCGGGCCGACAGGCGTCCGGTGAGGAGCAGGCCGTCGCTGTCGGCGAGGACCACGACGGCGCCCAGCAGAGGGTGGTCCGCGGGGGTCAGTCCGGCGGCGGTGACGTCGGCGGCGGGCGCGGCGCCGTCCTCCAGCCAGTACGGGGCGCGTTGGAAGGCGTAGGTGGGCAGTTCCACCCGGCCGGGGCGGCGGCCGGCGAAGACGGTGTCCCAGTCCGGGGAGACTCCGCGCAGGTGGAGTTCGGCCAGGGACTCGGTGAACCGGCGCGGACCGCCGTCGTCGCGGCGCAGAGTGCCCACGGCGGTGGCGTCGGCGCCCGCGTCCTCGACGGTCTCCAGCATCCCGACGGTGAGGACCGGGTGCGGGCTGCTCTCCAGCAGGACCTGGTAGCCGTCCGCGAGCAGGGCGCGGGTCGCCTGTTCGAAGCGGACGGTCCCGCGCAGGTTCCGGTACCAGTAGTCGGCGTCCAGGACAGAGGTGTCCTCCAGCAGGGCGCCGCTGACCGTGGAGTAGAACGGGACGGCGGACGGGCGCGGGGTCACTCCGTCCAACCGGGCGAGCAGTTCCGTACGGATGTCCTCGACGTGGGCGCTGTGCGACGCGTAGTCGACGGGGACGCGTCGGCTGCGGATGTCCAGGGCCGTCGTCCGGTCGAGGAACGCGTCGAGCGCGTCGCTGTCGCCGGAGACGACCGTGGAGGCGGGTCCGTTGACGGCGGCGACGGAGAGCCGGCCGTCCCAGGGGCCGAGGTGTTCGGCGACCTGTTCGGCGGGCAGGGCCACCGAGGCCATGCCGCCGCGGCCGGCCAGGGCGCGGATCGCCCGGCTGCGCAGGGCGACGATCCGCGCGGCGTCGTCCAGGGAGAGGGCACCGGCGACGCACGCCGCGGCGATCTCGCCCTGGGAGTGGCCGATGACGGCGCCGGGGGTGATGCCGTAGGAGCGCCACAGTTCGGCCAGGGAGACCATGACGGCCCACAGCGCCGGCTGCACCACGTCGACGCGTTCGGCCGGCGGGGTGCCGGGGGCGCCGCGCAGGACGGCTTCCAGGGACCAGTCGACGAAGGGGGCCAGGGCGCGCTCGCAGTCCGCGACGCGGGCGGCGAAGGCGGGGGCGGAGTCGAGGAGTTCGACGGCCATGCCGGCCCATTGGGACCCCTGTCCGGGGAACACGAGGGCGACCTGTCCGCCGGTCCCCGCGGTGCCGCTGACCAGGCCGGGGGCGGTGCGGCCGGCCGCCAGGGCGTCGAGGCCGCCCAGGAACTCGTCGCGGTGGGCCCCGATCAGGACCGCCCGGTGCTCGTGCGCGGCGCGGGTCGTCGCGAGGGCGTGGCCGACCTCGGCCGGGCCGGGCCCGGGGTGGGCGCCGAGGTGGTCGCGGAGCCGTGCGGCCTGGGCGCGCAGCGCTTCGGCGGTGCGGCCGGAGAGCACCCAGGGGACAACGGGTGGGGGTGTGCCGTCCGGGTCCGGGGTGTGCCGGACCGCGTCCTGGCCGACGGGGGCTTCGGCTTTTGCGGGGTCCGGTTCTCCCGGCTCCGCGGGGTCGGCCGGAACGGCCGGTTCCCCTTGCTCGGCAGGGTGGTCTGCGGGGTCTGCGGGGCCCCGGGGTTCGTCCGCCTGTTCCAGGACGACATGTCCGTTGGTACCGCTGACGCCGAAGGAGGAGACCGCCGCCCGGCGCGGCCGTCCGGTCTCGGGCCAGGGGGTGTTCGCGGTGACCAGGCGTACCGCCCCCGCCGTCCAGTCGATCTGCGGCGACGGGTCCTGCGCGTGCAGGGTGGGCGGGACGGTGCCGTGCCGCATGGCGAGGACGGTCTTGATGACGCCGCCGACACCGGCCGCCGCCTGGGTGTGCCCGATGTTCGACTTCAGCGAGCCGAGCAGCAGCGGCCGGCCGTCCGCGCGGTCCTGCCCGTAGGTGGCCAGCAGGGCCTGGGCCTCGATCGGGTCGCCCAGCGGGGTGCCGGTGCCGTGCGCCTCGACCACGTCCACGTCGGCGGGGGTGAGTCCGGCGTTGGCCAGGGCGTGGCGGATGACGCGCTGCTGGGCGGGACCGTTGGGGGCGGTGAGCCTGCTGCTGGCGCCGTCCTGGTTGACGGCGGTGCCGCGGATCAGGGCGAGGACCGGGTGGCCGTTGCGCCGGGCGTCGGAGAGGCGCTCCAGCAGGAGGATGCCGACGCCCTCGCCCCAGCCGGTGCCGTCGGCTGCGGCGGCGAAGGACTTGCAGCGGCCGTCCCGGGCCAGGCCGCCCTGGCGGCTCATCTCCACGAACGGGACGGGTGTCGACATGACCATCGCGCCGCCGGCCAGGGCCAGGGTGCAGTCGCCGGACCGCAGGGCCTGGGCGGCGAGGTGGATGGCGACCAGCGAGGAGGAGCAGGCGGTGTCGATGCTGACCGCCGGGCCCTCCAGACCGAAGGTGTAGGCGACGCGGCCCGACGCGACGCTGTCGGAGCTGCCGCTGCCGACGTAGCCGGACACGTCGTCGGGGACCTGGCGCAGCCGTACCGCGTAGTCCTGGTACATCACTCCGGCGAAGACACCGGTCCTGCTGCCCCGCAGGGTCGCGGGGTCGATGCCGGCCCGTTCGAACGCCTCCCAGGTGGTTTCCAGGAGGAGCCGCTGCTGCGGGTCCATCGCGAGCGCCTCGCGCGGGGAGATCCCGAAGAACCCGGGGTCGAAGTGCCCGACGTCGTCGAGGAAGCCGCCCAGGGCGGTGTGGCTGGTGCCCTCGCGCAGCTGTTCCGGGTCGTCCAGGTGGTCGAGGTCCCAGCCCCGGTCGCGAGGGAAGCCGGTGATGGCGTCGGTGCCGTCGGTGACCAGGCGCCACAGGTCCTCGGGGGACCGTACGCCGCCGGGGTAGCGGCAGCTCATCGCGACGACCGCGATGGGCTCACGGCCCGCCTCCTCCGCTTCGGTCAGGCGCCGGCGGGTGCGGTGCAGGTCCGCCGTCACGCGCTTGAGGTAGTCCCTCAGCTTGTCGTCGTTCACCATCGGGAGCCGCCGTCCTGGTTCGCGTGTCGGGTCGGTGTCATGACAGGCCGAGCTCGTTGTCGATGAGGTCGAAGAGTTCGTCGTCGCTGGCGCCGTCCATGCGGTCCTCGAGGGAGTCGGCCGCCGTACCGTCGCCGTCGGCCGCGGTGGCCGCCGGGTCGAGGCGGCCCAGGAGTTCCCGGAGCCGGTCGGCGAGCCGTTCACGGTCCGCCGGGTCGTCGACACCGCCGTGGAGGGCGTCTTCCAGGCGGTCCAGTTCGGCGAGGCCGGGGACCGGGCCGGGCCCGGCGTCGGGGACCAGTTCGGTGGCGAGGTGTCCGGCGATCGCGGCCGGGGTGGGGTGGTCGAAGAGCAGGGTGGCCGGCAGGGGGTGGCCGGTGGCGGCGCGCAGCCGGTTGCGCAGTTCCACCGCGGTCAGCGAGTCGAAGCCGACCTCCAGCAGACCGCGTCCCGGCTCGACCGCGGCCGGGCCGCTGTGGCCGAGGACCAGGGCGGCGTGGGAGCGGACCAGGTCGAGGAGGACCCGGCCGCGCCGGGTCTCGTCGAGGGAGCCGAGGCGCTGCTTCAGCGCTTCGGGCCCGTCGGGGCCGGTGCCGGCGGCGGGGCCCGCGACGCCGCGCCGGGGGGCGGGGCGCACCAGGCCGCGCAGCAGGGCCGGGACTTCGGCGGTGGCGGCCTGGGCGCGGACGGCCGCGGTGTCGAGCCGCAGCGGGAGGACGACCGGCTCGTCGAGGGTGCCGGCCGTGTCGAACAGCGCCAGCCCCTGGGCCGGGTCGAAGGCGACGATCCCGCCCCGGGCGATCCGTCGCAGGTCTGCCTCCGTGAGGCCACCGGTCATCCCGGTGCTGTTGGCCCACAGGCCCCAGGCGAGGGAACGGCCGGGCAGCCCGTCAGCGCGGCGCCGGTGGGCCAGTGCGTCCAGGAAGGCGTTGGCGGCGGCGTAGTTGCCCTGGCCCATGCCGCCGAAGACTCCGGCGATGGACGAGAACAGGACGAACTCGGACAGGTCCAGGCCGGCGGTGAGTTCGTGCAGGTTGATCGCCGCGTCCACCTTGGGGCGCAGGACGAGATCCAGCTGCTCGGGCGTCATGGTGGCGACGACGCCGTCGGCCAGGACGCCCGCCGCGTGCACCACCCCGGTCAAGGGGTGAGCGGGAGGCAGGGCGGCCAGCACGGCCGCGAGGGCGTCGCGGTCGGCGGCGTCGCAGGCGGTGATCTCGGCGTGCGCGCCCAGGTCGGCGAGTTCGGCGAGGAGTTCCGCCGCTCCGTCGGAGGCGGGGCCGCTGCGGCTGGTCAGCAGCAGGTACCGGACGCCGTGCTCGGCGACCAGGTGGCGGGCGACATGGGCGCCGATGGCGCCGGTGCCGCCGGTGATCAGAACGGTTCCGTCGCCGTCCCAGCCGGGGGTGCGGCCGGTGGCGGCCAGCGGTACGCGGGCCAGCCGGGCGACGTGGACGGCCCCGGCCCGGATCGCGAGCTGGGGTTCCCCGGACGCGAGGGCTTCGGCGAGTACGGCGGGCGGGGTCTCGTGGGCGTCCAGGTCCAGCAGGACGAAGCGGCCGGGGTTCTCGGTCTGCGCCGAGCGGACCAGGCCCCAGAGCGCGGCCAGGGCGGGGTCCGGGACGTCGTCGCCGGTCACCGGGACCGCGCCCGCGGTGACCAGGACCAGCTGGGAGCCGGTCAGGCGCTCGTCGGCCAGCCAGTCGCGCAGCAGGGCGAGGACCGTGCGGAGGCCGTCGTGGACCGCGTCGCGGAGGGTGCCGGGCGGCGCCTGCGGGGCGGGCGGGCAGGCTGCCAGGACCAGCCGGGGCGGCGGGGCGCCCGTGTCGAGCAGTGCGGACAGCGCGGCGAGGTCGGTGACCGTACGGCCGGGGAGCGGCGCGGCGCCGGAAGGCAGGGAGGTCCCGGCGCCGAGCACGGTCCAGGACTCCGGGCCGACGACGGTGCCCGCCGCGGTCCCGGCGCGCTCGGGCAGGGCGTGCCACTCGGGGCGGAACAGTTCTTCGTGGTGTCCGGCGCGCGCGGCCCGGAAGCGGTCGGGCGAGACGGGCCGCAGGACGAGGGAGCGGGCCGAGACCACCGGCCGCCCGGTGGCGTCGGTCGCCCGTACGGCGACGGCGTCGCGGCCGGTGGGGGTCAGCCGCAGCCTGAGCTCGGTGGCGCCGGAGGCGTGCAGGCGCACCCCGTTCCAGGAGAACGGCAGCCAGCCCTGCGCGGGGCCTTCCAGTACGTCGAACACCAGCGCGTGCAGGGCGGCGTCCAGCAGGGCCGGATGCAGGCCGAACGCGGCGGCGGCCGACCGCTGCTCCTCCGGCAGGCTCGCGACGGCGTACACCTCGTCGTCGAGCCGCCAGGCCGCGCGCAGGCCCTGGAACGCGGGGCCGTAGGCGAATCCGCCGTCCGCGAAGCGGTCGTACAGGCCCTCCGTGTCGAGGGGGACGGCTCCGGGCGGCGGCCAGGCCGCGGGGCCCGCCGAGTCGGGCGGGTCCGCCGGGCCGGGGCGCTCGGCGGAGGTGAGCAGGCCGCTCGCGTGCCGGGTCCAGGGGGCGTCGGGGCCGTCGTCGGCGGCCCGGGCGTGGACGCTCAGCGGGCGGTTCCCGGAGGCGTCCGGGCTTCCGACGGTGAGCTGAAGGGCGACGGCTCCGCCCGCCGGGAGCACCAGCGGTGCCTCCAGGGTCAGTTCCTCGACCTGGTCGCAGCCGACCTGGTCGCCCGCGCGGACCGCGAGTTCCAGGAAGGCGGTGGCGGGGAACAGCACGCCCTCGTAGACGCCGTGGTCGGCCAGCCAGGGGTGGCTGCGGACCGAGAACCTGCCGGTGAAGAGGAAGCCGTCGGCGTCCGCGAGCTGCGTTCCGGCGCCGAGCAGCGGGTGGTCGACCCTCTGGAGTCCGGCCGCGGGCAGGTCCGGGGTGGCCGGGCCGGCCTCCAGCCAGTAGCTGCCGCGCTGGAAGGCGTAGGTCGGCAGGTCGACGGCGGAGCGGGACGGGCCACCGGAGTGGACGGCGCTCCAGTCCACGGGGACGCCCGCGACGTGCAGCCGGGCCAGGGCGGCCGTCGCCGCGGGTGCTTCGGGCCGGTCCTTGCGCAGCAGAGGCAGCAGCAGGGGGCTGCCGGTGGCACCGGTGGTGTCGGTGGTGTCGGTGGAGCCGGTCAGGCAGTCCTGGCCCATGGCGGTGAGCGCGCCGTCGGGGCCGAGTTCCAGGAACGCGGTGACGCCGTCGCGTTCGAGATGGCGTACGCCGTCCTGGAAGCGGACGGTGCCGCGCACGTGCTCCACCCAGTAGTCCGGGGAGCCGAGTTGCTCGGAGGTGGCCGGCTCGCCGGTCAGGTCGGAGAGGACGGGGACGGTGGCCTCACCCGGGACGGTCCGTGCCGCGACCTCGCGGAACTCGGCGAGCATGGGCTCCATGAGGGGCGAATGGAAGGCGTGGGAGACGCGCAGCCGTCGGGTCTTGCGCCCGCGCGCGGCGAGCACGGCGGCGATCTCGTCCACCGCCGCCGCGTCCCCGGAGATCACGGTCGAGGCCGGGCCGTTGACAGCGGCGAGGCCGACGACGCTCCCGCGGTCCGCGAGCAGCGGCAGTACTTCCTCCTCCGGGGCGGCGAGGGCGACCATCGCGCCGCCCGCCGGGAGGGCCTGCATCAGCCGTCCCCGCGCGACCACCAGCTCCGCGGCGTCGGGCAGGGTGAACACTCCGGCGACGTGGGCGGCGGCCAGCTCTCCCACGGAGTGGCCGAGCAGCCGGTCGGGACGTACGCCCCAGTGCTCGACGAGCCGGAACAGGGCGACGCCGAGGGCGAACAGGGCGGGCTGGGTGTACTCGGTGCGGTCCAGCAGGCCGTGGCCCCGGTCGCCGGGGCGCGCGTCGATCACTTCCCGCAGCGGGAGGTCGAGCAGCGGGTCGATCTCCGCGCAGACCGCGTCGAAGGCGTCGGCGAAGACCGGGAACCGCGCGTACAGTTCGGCGCCCATGCCGGTGCGCTGGCTGCCCTGCCCGGGGAAAAGGAAGGCGGTCTTCGCGGCGGGGCCGGTGACCCCGCTCACCAGGTCCGCCGACGGCTCGCCGGCGGCGAGGGCGGTGAGCCCCTGGAGCAGGGCCTGCCGGTCCGTGCCGGTGAGGGCGGCTCGGTACTCGAAGGCGCTGCGGTTCAGCGCCAGGGAGCGGCCCAGGTCCGCGACGGTGAGGGTCGGGTCGTGCTCCACGTGCCGCAGCAGCCGGGCGGCCTGCTCCCGCAGCGCGTCCGGGCTGCGGGCGGAGAGCAGCCAGGGCAGGGCGGGCGCGGCAGGCGCGGCGGGGGTGGTCGCCGGGGTCGGCGCGGGGCCGGCGGGCCGGGCCTGGCCGGACGCGTCGGGAACGGCGGGGGCGATGGCCTCGGCCGGTTCGGACGCGTCGGGAACGGCGGGGGCGGCGGCCTGCACCGGTTCGGACGCATCGGGAACGGCAGGTGTGGCGTCCTGCGCCGGTTCGGATGCGTCGGGGATGACGGGGGCGGCGGCCCGGGCCGGTTCGCTGGGCTGTTCGAGGATGGTGTGGGCGTTGGTTCCGCTGACGCCGAACGAGGACACGGCGGCCCGCCGGGGGCGCCCGGTCTCGGGCCACGGGGTGTCGTCGGTGAGCAGCCGGACCGCGCCGGCCGACCAGTCCACGTGGGGTGTCGGCGTGTCGACGTGCAGGGTGCGCGGCAGCGCCCCGTGCCGCATGGCCTGCACCATCTTGATGATGCCGGCGACTCCGGCGGCGGCTTGGCTGTGGCCGATGTTCGACTTCAGCGACCCCAGCCACAGCGGCCGGCGCGCGTCGCGTTCGCGGCCGTACGTGGCCAGCAGTGCCTGGGCCTCGATCGGGTCGCCCAGCCGGGTCCCGGTGCCGTGCGCCTCCACCGCGTCGACCTCGGACGCCGTCAGTCCGGCGTCGGCGAGGGCCGCCCGGATGACCCGCTGCTGGGAGGGTCCGTTGGGAGCGGTCAGGCCGTTGCTGGCGCCGTCCTGGTTCACGGCGGAGCCGCGTACGAGGGCGAGCACCGGGTGCCCGTTGCGCCGGGCGTCCGAGAGGCGTTCGAGGACCAGCAGTCCGGCGCCCTCGGCCCAGGAGGTGCCGTCGGCGGCGGCGGCGAACGGTTTGCAGCGGCCGTCCTCGGCGAGCACCCGCTGCCGGCTGAACTCCACGAACGCGCCCGGTGTCGACATCACGGTCACCCCGCCGGCGAGCGCCAGCGAGCATTCGCCGGACCGCAGCGACCGGGCCGCGAGGTGGACCGCGACCAGCGACGAGGAGCACGCCGTGTCGACGGTCACCGCGGGCCCTTCGAGGCCGAGGCTGTAGGAGATCCGCCCGGACGCCACGCTGCCCGCGCTGCCGACGCCGAGGTAGCCCTCGAACTCCTCGGAGGGTTCGGTGACGCGCGACCCGTAGTCGTGGTGGCTGCATCCGACGAAGACGCCGCTCGCGCTGCCCTTGAGTGACAGCGGGTCGATACCGGCCCGCTCGAACGCCTCCCAGGAGAGTTCCAGCAGCAGCCGCTGCTGGGGGTCGATGGTCAGCGCCTCACGCGGGGAGATCCCGAAGAAGGCCGGGTCGAAGCGGTCGGCGTCGTGGAGGAAGCCGCCTTCCCGCGCGTACGTACTGCCGACCCGGTCCGGGTCCGGGTCGTAGAGGCCGTCCAGGTCCCAGCCCCGGCCGGTGGGGAAGCCGGTGATCGCGTCCTGCCCGCCCGCGACGAGCTCCCACAGCTCCTCGGGGGTGCTGACGCCGCCGGGGTAGCGGCAGCTCATGGCGACCACGGCGATCGCCTCGTCCTCGGGCACCGCGACGGCCTCGGGCACCTGCCCGGGAGCGTCGGACGTCTCCGCGGCGGGCGCCCCCGGCAGTTCGGTGCTCAGGTGCCCGGCCAGGTCCGTGGCCGTGGGGTAGTCGAAAGCCAGGGTCACGGACAGGCGCAGGCCGGTGGCCGCGGCGATCCGGTTGCGCAGTTCGACGGTGGTCAGCGAGTCGAAGCCGATGTCCTTGAAGGCCTGGTCGGGTCCCACCGCCTCGGGCCCGGGGTGGCCGAGCACGGCGGCGACCTCGCGGCGGACCAGCTCCAGCAGGGCCCGGTCCCGTTCCGCCGGGGGCAGTGCGGCCAGCCGCAGGGCCGGCGGCTCGGCGCCGTCGGCCGTGCTCCGGGGCCCGCCCGGGGCGGCGAGTACCTCCCGTACCTCGGGCAGGTCCCCGAGGGCGGGGCTGGGCCGGAGCGTGGTGAACGCCCGGGTGAAGCGGTCCCAGGCGAAGTCGGCGACGAGGACGGCGGTGTCGTCGTGGTCGAGGGCCTGGCGCAGCGCGACCGTGGCCGTGGCGGGGTCCATGGCGGGCAGGCCGTCGCGGATCAGCCGTTCGGCGACCGCTCCGGAGGCGAGGCTGTCGCCGCCCCACAGGCCCCAGGCCACCGAGGTGCCGGGCAGTCCGAGGTCGCGGCGCTGCCGGGCCAGGGCGTCGAGGTAGGCGTTGGCGGCGGCGTAGCTGCCCTGGCCGGTGCCGCCGAGCGTGCCGGCGAGCGAGGAGAACAGCACGAAGGCGGTGATGTCGAGTTCCCGGGTGAGCGCGTCGAGGTTGCGTGCGCCGTCGAGCTTCGGGCGCAGGACCCCGGCCGCGCGTTCGGGGGTGATCGAGTCGATCACCCCGTCGTCGAGGACACCCGCGGTGTGCAGCACGGCGCGCAGCGGGCGCTCGGCCGGAATGCCGGCGAGCAGTTCCGCCAGTGCGTCGCGGTCCGCGACGTCGCAGGCCACCGCGGTGACGGCGGCGCCGAGTCCGCGCAGTTCGGCCAGCAGGGCATCGGCGCCCGGGGCCTGTGCGCCGCGTCGGCTGGTGAGCAGCAGGTGTGCGGTGCCGGTGCGGGCGAGCCATCGGGCGATCTGGGCGCCGAGGCCGCCGGTGCCGCCGGTGATCAGGACCGTGCCCTCGGGTGTCCAGTCGCGTACGGGGGCGGTGTCGCCGAGTCCGGCGTGGACGACCCTGCGGCCGTAGAGGCCGGTGGCGCGTACCGCCAGCTGGTCCTCGCCGTCGCGGCCCGTCAGCGCTTCGGCGAGCCGGGTCGCGGCCCGGTCGTCGAGCCGTCGCGGCAGGTCGACCAGCCCGGCCCACCGCTGGGGGTACTCGACTCCGGCGACCCCGCCGATCCCCCAGACCAGGGCCTGGAGCGTGCTGTCGATCCGGTCGGAGCGGCCGACGGACACCGCGCCGCGGGTCGCGCACCAGAGCGGGGCGTCGGTGCCGAGGTCGCCCAGGGCCTGGAGGAGTGCGACGGTCAGGGTGAGGCCGCGGGGAAGCGCCGAGCCCTCCCCGTGGGGTTCTTCGGCCAGGGCGAGCAGCGACAGGAGCCCGGCGGGCGGCCCGTCGGTGTGGTCGTGGGCGTCGCGGAGCAGTGGGGCGAACCGTGTCCGGTCGATGGCGTCGTGACCTGCTTCGACCAGGACGGGGGTGGCGCCGTGTCCGCGCAGGGAGTCCACGGCGAAGGTGACGGCCGGATCGTCGGCGGCGCCGGCCGGGGCGACGACGAGCCAGCTGCCGGTGAGCCGGGGCCGCTCGGGTGCCGGCAGGGGTTTCCAGGCGACGCGGTAGCGCCAGCTGTCGGCGGTCCGGTCGTCGGCCCGGCCGCGCGCCCACTCGGCGAGGGTGGGTACCAGGGAGGCCAGGGAGGCCCTCAGTTCCCCGTCCTCGACCCGCAGGGTGGTGGCGAGGGTGTCCAGGTCCCCGTGGTCGACCGCCTCCCAGAAGCCGGAGTCGGCCGGGCCGGTGCCGGTCGTGGCGGTGGCGGGCCGGTCGGGGGCGGTGGTGTCCAGCCAGTAGCGCTGCTGCTGGAAGGCGTAGGTGGGCAGGGGTCGCTTGCGGGCGCCGGTTCCGGCGAAGACGGTGTCCCAGTCCACCGCCAGTCCACGTACCTGGAGTTCGGTGAGCGCGGCGAGGAAGCGGCCGGGGCCGCCCTCGGCGCGGCGCAGGGTGCCGACGACGGTTCCGTCGCCGGTCCCGACCGCCTCGACGGCCTGCTGGAGCCAGACGGTCAACGCGGGGTGGGTGCTGCACTCGACGAAGGTGTGGTGTCCGTCGGCGATGAGCGCGTCGACCGCCTTGGCGAACTCCACGGGCCGGCGCAGGTTCTCGTACCAGTACGCGGCGTCCAGGCCCAGGGTGTCCAAGGGGCCGCCGCTGACCGTGGAGTAGAACGGGATGTCGGACGTCCGCGGCGCGGTACCGCCGAGGAGGGTGAGCAGTTCCTCCCGGAGCTCCTCCACCTGGGGCGAGTGCCCGGCGAAGTCCACGCCGGGGACCGGCCAGGTCAGGACGCCCTCCTGGGCGTAGCGCTCGCTCAGTCGTTCCAGTGCCGCCGGGTCGCCGGAGACCGTCACCGACGTGGGCCCGTTGACCGCGGCGATGTCGAGTGCCCCGTCGTGGGCGGACAGTGCTGCGCGCACGGCTTCGGCCGGCTGCGGCACGAACAGCATGCCGCCGCGTCCGGTCAGGGCCGGCAGGGCCCGGCTGCGCAGGGCGACGATCCGGGCCGCGTCGTCCAGCGAGAGCGCGCCGGCCACGCAGGCCGCGGCGATCTCCCCCTGGGAGTGGCCGACCACGGCGTCGGGGACGATCCCGTACGTCTGCCACAGCTCGGCCAGCGACACCATCACGGCGAACAGCACCGGCTGCACCACGTCCACCCGGTCCAGCGGGGGCGCGTCGGGCTCCTCCCGCAGGACCGCGAGCGGCGACCAGTCCAGGTGCGGGGCGAGGGCGCGTTCACAGGCCGCGATCCGGTCGGCGAAGGCCGGGGCGTGGTCGAGCAGTTCCCGGGCCATGCCGGCCCACTGGGAGCCCTGGCCGGGGAAGACGAAGACGGTCCTGGACGATCGGGCGACGGTGCCTTCGACCAGGCCGGGTGCGCGATCTCCGGCGGCCAGCGCGGCCAGGCCGTCCAGCAGGGTCGTACGGTCGTCACCGACGACGGCCGCGCGGTGCTCGAAGGCGG
This sequence comes from Streptomyces sp. WG5, assembly GCF_049974565.1. Taxonomy (NCBI): domain Bacteria; kingdom Bacillati; phylum Actinomycetota; class Actinomycetes; order Kitasatosporales; family Streptomycetaceae; genus Streptomyces; species Streptomyces sp. WG5. The sequence continues at coordinate 14,793 of NZ_JBNGGC010000060.1, forward strand.
TCCTGGTGGTGGCCAGGGAGTAACCGACGTCGACGGACGACAGCTCCGGATGCTCCGTCAGGTACGTGTGCAGCCGCTGCGCCTGGGCTTTCACCGCCTCGGCGGTCCGCCCGGACAGGACCCACGGGACGGCGGCCCGCGCAGCGCCCTCGTCCGCCGCGCCGGACCCGGCGGTGAGGACGGGTACGGCGGGCGCGTCGGACACGACGGCGGGTACGGGCCCGGCCGGCACGGCGGGCAGCGGGAGGGCGGGCTCGGCGGGCGGCTGCTCGATGACGACATGGGCGTTGGTGCCGCTCAGGCCGAACGAGGACACTCCGGCCCGGCGCGGCCGGCCGGTCTCGGGCCACGGTGTGGCCTCGGTCAGTAGCGCGACGGCGCCTGCCGTCCAGTCGACGTTCGGGGACGGCCGGTCGATGTGCAGGGTCCGCGGCAGCTCGCCGTGCCCCATGGCCAGCACCATCTTGATGATGCCGCCGACCCCGGCGGCGGCCTGGGTGTGCCCGATGTTCGACTTCAGCGACCCGAGCCATACCGGCCTGTCGGCCGGCCGGTCCTGTCCGTAGGTGGCCAGCAGCGCGTCGGCCTCGATCGGGTCGCCCAGCCGGGTACCGGTGCCGTGCGCCTCGACGGCGTCCACGTCGGCGGCCGTCAGCCGGGCGTTGGCCAGCGCGTCGCGGATCACCCGCTGCTGGGCCAGGCCGCTGGGAGCGGTCAGCCCGTTGCTCGCGCCGTCCTGGTTGATCGCCGAGCCGCGCAGCACCGCGAGCACCGGGTGGCCGTTGCGGCGGGCGTCCGAGAGGCGTTCCAGGACCAGCAGGCCCACGCCCTCGGCCATGCCGAAGCCGTCCGCCGAGGCTGCGAAGGACTTGCAGCGCCCGTCCTCGGCGAGCCCCCGCTGCCGGCTGAAGCCGGTGAACGACAGCGGGGTGCCCATCACCGTGGCGCCGCCCGCCAGCGCCAGCGCGCATTCGCCCGAACGCAGGGACTGCGCGGCGAGGTGGACCGCCACCAGTGACGAGGAGCAGGCCGTGTCCACGGTCACGGCGGGCCCCTGGAGGCCGAGTTGGTAGGCGACCCTGCCGGACAGGACACTGGTGGAGATGCCCGCGATGAACAGGCCCTCCAGTTCCTCGGGGACGTCGCGCAGGGTGCCGCCGTAGCCCTGGTAGGAGGCGCCGGCGAAGACCCCGGTCGGGGTGCCGTGCAGGGACGTCGGGTCGATACCGGCTCGCTCGATCGCCTCCCAGGAGGTTTCGAGCAGCAACCTCTGCTGCGGGTCCATGGCCAGGGCCTCTCGCGGTGAGATCCCGAAGAAGCCGGGGTCGAACCGGTCCGCGTCCCGGACGAATCCGCCTGCGGCGGCGTAGCTCCTGCCGGGCCGGTCGGGGTCCGCGTCGTACAGCGCGTCGAGGTCCCAGCCCCGGTCCGACGGCAGCCCGGAGACGGCGTCGCGCCCGTCGGCGACCAGGCGCCACAGGTCCTCGGGGGTGCGTACGCCGCCGGGGTAGCGGCAGCTCATGGAGACGATCACGATGGGGTCGTCGTCCGCGGCGGGTGCGGCCGGCGGGGGCTGCCGGACGGTGGCGGGCTCCTCGGGGCCGCCCAGCAGTCCGGTCTCCAGGTGCCGGGCGAGCGCGGTCGCCGATACGTAGTCGAAGACGACGGTGACCGGGAGCCGCAGGCCGGTGGCGGTGTTGAGCCGGTTGCGCATGTCCACGGCGGTCAGTGAGTCGAAACCCAGGTCGCGGAAGGCACGGCCGGGGGCGACCGCGTCCGGCGAGTCGTGGCCGAGGACGGCGGCCGCGTGGGTCCGGACCAGGTCGACCAGCACCCGGGTCCGCTCGGCCGCGGGAAGGGGCTCCAGCCTGTCGCGCAGCGCCGAGGCCGTCTCCTCGGCCCCGGTCCCGGCGCTCGCCGGTTCGGCGGCCAACGCGGCACGCACCTCGGGGAGTTCGCCGATAAGGGGGCTGGGGCGCGCCGAGGTGAACACCGTCGCGAAGCGGTCCCAGTCGATGTCGGCGATCACGACCACCGTCTCGTCCTGGTCCAGGACCTGCTGGAGTCCGGTGATCGCGACGGCGGGCGGCATGAAGAGGACGCCGTGGCCGCGCAGGGTCTCCTCCACCAGTTCGGCCGCCATCCCGGCCCCGCCCTCGGGGTTCCAGATCCCCCACACCACGGAGGTCGCGGCCAGGCCACGGCTCCTGCGGTCCTCGGCGAGGCCGTCGAGACAGGCGTTGGCGGCGGCGTAGGCGCCGTGGACGGCGCTGCCCCACACCCCGGAGATGGAGGAGAACAGCACGAACGCGTCGAGCGTGTCCCGGTCGAAGAGCAGGTCCAGGTTCCTGGCCCCGCCGGCCTTGGCGTGCAGGGTGTCGGCGAACTCGTCCACGTCGGTGGCGGGCAGGGGCACCAGCAGCCCGGCCCCCGCCGCGTGGAAGACGGTGCTGATCCGGTGGCCGTCCTGTTCGAGGCCGTCCTTCAGTGCGCGCAGGGCCTCCAGGTCGCCGACGTCGCACGAGGCCAGGGTGGTCCGGGCGCCGAGGGCGGCCAGCTCCTCGGAGAGCTCCGGCGCACCCGGCGCGTCCGCGCCGCGCCGGCTGACCAGCACCAGGTGCCCGGCGCCCCGCCGGGCCAGCCAGCGCGCGATCTGCGCGCCGATCCCACCGGTACCGCCGGTGATCAGCACGGTGCCCTCGGGCCGCCAGCTCCGCCGCGGCGCGGTGTCTCCCAGGGCGGACCGGACCAGCCGCCGGCCGTGGCAGCCGGTAGCCCGTACGGCCACCTGGTCCTCGTCTCCGGCCCGGCCGGCCAGCACCCGGCACAGCCGGGGGGCGGTGTCCGCGTCCAGGACCTCCGGCAGGTCCATCAGTCCGCCCCAGCGCTGCGGGAACTCCAGCGCGGCGACCCGGCCCAGCCCCCAGATCAGACTCTGCGCGGCGCTCACCGCGCTCCCGGTGTCCGTGCCCCCGACCGACACCGCCCCCCGGGTCGCCCACCACAGGGGCGCGTCGATCCCGGCGTCGCCGAGGGACTGCACCAGGGCCAGGTTGAGGGCGGTGCCCAGCGGGACGGAGGGGTGCGCGGAGTGCGGGCGCTCGTCGAGGCCCAGCAGCGACAGCACTCCCGTCACCGGGCCGGGCAGCGCGCCGAGGGAGGCGCGGACCCGGTCGGCCAGCACGGCGCGGTCGGCCTCCGCATCGGTGAGCCGTACGTGGACCACCGACGCCCCGGCCTGCTCCATGACGTGGACGGTCTCCTCCGACCGGCGCGCACCGTCCTCGGGCTGACCGTCCGACGACAGTACGAGCCAGCTGCCGTCCAGTGCGGCCGGGGGGCCCTCGGGCAGGGCTCGCCAGGTCACCCGGTAGCGCCAGGAGTCGACCACCGAACGCTCGGTGCGTTCGGTGCGCCAGGTGGCGAGCGCGGGGAGTACCACGTTCAGCGGGTCCTCGGGGGCCACTCCGAGGGTCCTGGTGAACCGGTCCAGGTCGCCCCCGCCCAAGGCATCCCAGAAGTCGTCGCCCTCCGATGACGCCCCGGAAGGGCCGCCGGCCGCCGGGCCGGTGTCCTCCAGCCAGTACGGGCGGCGCTGGAAGGGGTAGGTGGGCAGGGAGACGCCGTCCGGACGGTGTCCGGCGAACACCCGGTCCCAGTCGGGCGACAGACCGCCCGCGTGGGCCTCTCCCAGGGACGTCAGGAAGCGGTCGAGGCCGCTCTCGCCGCGTCGCAGCGTGCCGACGACCACGGCGGGGCCCTGGGCGGAGCCGGCGGTGTCGGCCTTGTCGGCGGTCTGCTGGACACCGAAGGTGAGCACGGGGTGCGGGCTGACCTCGACGAAGAACCGGAAACCCTCCCCCAACAGCGTCTCCGTCGCCTTCCCGAACTCCACCGTCTCCCGCAGATTCCGGTACCAGTACCCGGCATCCAGGCCCTCCGTATCCAGCCAGCCACCCGTCACCGTCGAAAAGAACGGCACCGAACCCGAACGCGGGACGATGCCCTCCAGATCCGCAAGCAACCCCTCACGGATCTCCTCCACATGCGAGGAATGCGACGCGTAATCCACCTCGACACGACGCACCCGGACACC
>NZ_JBNGGC010000061.1:0-18357 GCF_049974565.1 Streptomyces sp. WG5
CACGGCGCCCTGCGAGGGGGGCGCGGGGGGTGGTGGGGGCGGGTGCGGCGGTGTGCGGGGGGCTCATGCCGTCCTGGTGAGGGCAGGGTGTGCCGGTCTGGGACACTGGGGTGCGGGTGGGGGGGAGCGAGGCGGCCGGCCGCGGTGCTGCGGGGTCGGATGGGCACCGCGGCCGGACGTTTTCCCGGGCGGGCGTCAGCCCTTGGTCCCGCCGGCGGTCAGGCCGGTCACCAGGTTCTTCTGCACGAGGTAGAAGAACGCGGAGACGGGTATCGCGACGAGTACGGCGGTGGCGGCCATCAGATGGCGCTGCGCGTCGTGCTCGCTGACGAAGCTCTGCAGGCCGACCGCGAAGGTGTACTTCGTGTCGCTCAGCATGAACGTCGAGGCGAAGGCGACCTCGCCGAAGGCGGTGATGAAGCTGTAGAAGCCGGCGACGGCGAGGCCCGGCCGGGCGAGCGGCAGGATCAGCCGGAAGAAGGTGCCGAAGGGAGTCAGCCCGTCGACGCGCCCGGCCTCGTCGATCTCGAACGGGATGGTGTCGAAGTAGCCCTTGAGCAGCCACGCGCAGTACGGCACCGCGGTCGAGCAGTAGACGAGGACGAGACCGAGGTAGCTGTCGACGAGCTGGAGCTCGGACAGGATCTGGTACATCGGCACGATCAGCACGGCGATGGGGAACATCTGGGTGACCAGCAGGACCCACATCAGCTTCTTGTAGCCGGGGAAACGCATCCGCGAGACCGCGTAGCCGGTGGTGGCGGCGACCATCACGCCGATGACCGTGGTGCCCAGCGACACGATCAGCGAGCTCTTCAGCCAGTCGAAGAACTGCGTGTGCTGGAGCACGTACGCGTAGTTGTCGAAGGTCATCTTCGACCAGATGCGCTCGGGGTGCAGGTAGTCGTTCTTGTCCGGGCCCAGCGACAGGTAGACCAGCCAGGCGACCGGGAAGAGCGCGATGAGGCTCGCGACGGTCAGGATGCCGTGGGAGGCGAGGGACGCGGCCCGGCTGCGTTCGCCGCGGCCACGCCCCGGGCGCGGCGGCTCCGGGGACGCGGTGACCTGCTCCGCCGGAGCCTTGGTGGGCGCGGTGGTTGTACTCATGGCGGCTCCTGCCTCAGTTCGCGAGCTGCTGCTCATTGCGGTTCAGCCAGCGGCGGTAGAAGGAGGTGAAGACGATCAGGATGGCCAGCAGCAGGATGCCGTAGGCCGCGGACTGCGCGAAGTCACGGGGTTGCTGTCCGAAGCCGAGCTGGTACGCCCAGGTGACGAGGATCTGGGCCTCGGGGGCGGTGTTGCCGAACAGCAGGAAGATCACGGCGAACTGGTTGAAGGTCCAGATGATGCCGAGCAGGACGACGGTGGAGCTGACGGACCTGAGGCCGGGCAGGGTGACGTAGCGGAACCGCTGCCAGGCGTTCGCGCCGTCCATCTCGGCGGCCTCGTACAGGCTGTTGTCGATGGACTGCAGGCCGCCGAGGAGGGAGACCATCATGAACGGCACACCGCACCAGGTGTTGACCATGATCGCGGCGAAGCGCTGCCAGAAGGTGTCCTCCAGCCACGCGGGCGTCGGCAGGTGCAGCCAGTCCAGGCCGGAGTTGATGATGCCCTGGTCGGCGAGCATGAAGCGCCAGCCGAAGACGGTGACGAAGGTGGGCACCGCCCACGGCAGGACCAGGATCAGCCGGTAGAAGGTGCGGCCGCGCAGCTTCTGGTTGAGCAGCAGGGCGAGGCCGAGGCCGATGAAGAAGTGCAGTCCGACGCAGACCGCCGTCCACACGATGGTCCAGATGAAGTGCGACCAGAAACGGTCGTACGCGGTCGGACCCCACAGGATGTCGGCGTAGTTGTCCAGGCCGACGAACGTGTAGGTGGCCTCGATCTCGTTGACACCGATCGTGCGCCCTGTGTTGAGGCTGTTGGCGTCGGTGAGGGTGAGGTAGAGGCCGTACCCGAGCGGGTACAGCACGAGGACGCCGATCACGACGGCCACCGGCGCGATCATGGCGTAGGCGTACCAGTGCTTCTGGTAGCCGTCTTTCAGACGCCGGCCAAGGCCGGGCCGCGGGGTGCGGTCACCGCGGCGCTTGCCGGTCGCGCGGTCGATGGCGACTGTCATGGTTCGACACCTTCGGGAGCATCGGGACGAGCGGGACGATCAAGGGGTACGGCGCCGAGGGCCACGGCGCGCAGGCCGGTGGCCGCCGGGTCCCCTCCCCCCACGGCGGGGGACCCGGCGGCGTCACGGACCTACTTGCTGAAGTCCGGCACCAGCTTGGCGATCGCGGTCTCCGCGTCGCCCAGGCCCTCGTCCAGGGACTTCTTGCCGCCGGCGATCTGCGGCAGCTCGTCGTCGAGCGGGGTCAGCAGGGAGCTGTACTCCGGCAGCGCCGGGCGCGGCTGGGCGGAGGGCAGGACCGTCTGGTAGCCGGCGATGCCCGGGTCGGTCTTGACCTTGTCGGTGTAGGCGTCGTCGCGGGTCGGCAGCGTGGAGTTCTTCAGGGCGACGGTCTCCTGCGCCTTCGCGGAGGTCATGAAGTTCACGAACTTCAGCGACGCCTCCTGGTGCGCCTTGTCCGAACCGGCGTACACCGAGAGGTTGTGGCCGCCGGTCGGTGCGCCCGCCTTGCCGGTGGAGCCGGCCGGGACGGTGGCGATGCCGAGGTTGTTCTTGTCCTTGAAGGCGGTGCCCTTGTAGAAGTTGGTGATCTCCCACGGGCCCTGGATGATCGAGGCGACCTTGCCGCTGACGAACGCCTCCTGGATGTGGGCGTAGGCGTCGGCGGTGGTGTCGGCCTTGTGCAGGCCCTTGCCGTCGAACAGGCTCAGCCAGGTGCCGTACGCCTTCTTCGCCTCGGGCGACTTGACGGTGATCTTCTTGCCCTCGACGTCGACCGTGTCGGTGCCCTCGCCGTACAGGAACGGCTGCGCGTAGTAGCCGGCCGTGGAGGCCCAGTAACCGTCGACGCCGGTCTTGTCCTTGATGGTGGCGGCGGCCTTCTTCAGGTCGTCCCAGGTCTTGGGGGCCTCGACGCCGGCCTTCGCGAACAGTTCCTTGTTGTAGACGAAGGCGAGGGTGTCGGTGACCAGCGGGACGCCGTAGGTCTTGCCCTCGTACGTGGCCTGCTCGATCAGTTTGGGCTGGAACTTGTCCTGCTCGGCGAGGGCCTCGGTGCCGTCCAGCGGCAGGAAGAAGCCCTTCTTGGCGAAGGCGGCGGTCCAGCCGACGTCCGTGCGCAGCACGTCCGGGGCGCCCGAGGCACCGGCGGCGGTGTCGAACTTGTTCTGCGCCTGGTCGAAGGGGACGTTGACGTACTTGACCTTGATGTCCTTGTGGGCGGCCTCGAACTCCTTGACCAAGGCCTTGTAGGTCGGCGCCTCGTTGGTCGCGTTCGAGGTGTCCCAGTACGTGATGGTGACCGGTCCGCCGGACTCGCTGTCGCTGTCGCCGTCCCCGCCGCACGCCGTCGCCGTGAGGGCGAGGGACGCCACCAGAGCGGTGGCCGCTATGCCACGCCGCATGAGTTCTCCTTGAGGGTGAAAGCCCGAGTGGTGCAGGGTGCGGGCCCGTCCGCCGCTCCTGCCGACTGCCGACCGCGCCTTTGCCGCCGTCGGGCGACGTGAACGTAACAGCGCCGCAAGCTCGACGGAAAGGTCTTGCAGCAAAAAAGTGCAAGAAGTCGCTGAAGTTATCCGCGCGTGACCTCCCGGCGACCGTCGTGAGACGCTTGATTACGGGGATCGAGCGGTATCGGGCCGGTTGTGCAAGACTCTGCAAGCTCTTGCCGTCACTTTTCCTGAGGGAGCGCGATGACGCAGCAGCCCGCGCCGGGCCGTCCGACGGGCCGTCCAGCAGGCCGCCCAACAGGCCGCCCACGACGCCCGATCGGTGGGCAAGGCAGCGGCCGGCAGGTACAGTCCACACCTGTGACCACACGGCTTGCCGACATCGCCGCCCAGGCGGGGGTGAGCGAAGCGACCGTCAGCCGCGTCCTCAACGGCAAGCCGGGCGTCGCCGCCACCACCCGCCAGTCCGTACTCGCCGCTCTCGACGTGCTGGGTTACGAGCGCCCCGTGCGGCTGCGGCAGCGCAGCGAGGGCCTGGTGGGCCTGATCACCCCGGAGCTGGAGAACCCGATATTCCCGGCGCTGGCCCAGGTCATCGGCCAGGCGCTGACCCGCCAGGGCTACACCCCGGTCCTCGCCACCCAGACCCCGGGCGGCTCCACGGAGGACGAACTGACGGAGATGCTGGTCGACCGGGGGGTCGCCGGGATCATCTACGTCTCCGGTCTGCACGCCGACACCACCGCCGACACGCAGCGCTACGAGCGGCTGCGCGCACAGGGCGTGCCCTTCGTCCTCGTCGACGGTTTCTCGTCGAAGGTGCAGGCGCCGTTCATCTCCCCCGACGACCGCGCCGCGATGAGCCTCGCGGTCACGCACCTCGTCTCGCTGGGGCACACCCGCATCGGACTGGCCCTCGGTCCGAAGCGGTTCGTGCCGGTGCAGCGCAAGATCGAGGGTTTCGTGCGCACCGTCCAGGACCAACTGGGCATGGACGCCGAGACCGTGGAGAAGGAACTCGTCCAGCACTCCCTCTACACCCTGGAGGGCGGCCAGGCGGCGGCCACCGCGCTCATGGAGCGGAGCTGCACCGCGGTGGTCTGCGCCAGCGACATGATGGCGCTGGGCGCGATACGGGCGGCCCGGCAGCGGGGCCTGGAGGTGCCCCGGGACTTCTCGGTCGTCGGCTTCGACGACTCGCCGCTGATCGCCTTCACGGACCCGCCGCTGACGACCGTCCGCAAGCCGGTGCCCGCGATGGGGCAGGCCGCGGTGCGCACGTTGCTGGAGGAGATCGGCGGGACGCCCGCGCCACACAGTGAGTTCGTGTTCATGCCGGAGCTGGTCGTGCGCGGCTCGACGGCGTCGGCGCCCGGAGAGCGCCACCGGCCCTGAGTCCTCCCGCGGTTTGGCCGGATGCGACCGGGATCCGCCGGGGGGATGATCGGGGGGAGAAGGCTTTTCTGGCAGACTTCATGCCTATGGGTGACACGACCGTGAGGACCACGGAACGCCAGGAAGAGGCCGTTCCGCACCCCGTCACGGAGGAGACGGGGCGGGATCTCCTGCGCCGGCTCCGCGCGCCGCGCCGGCCCCGCCTGTGGTTCGAGATCCTGCTGATCGCGCTCAGTTACTGGACGTACTCCCTCATCCGCAACGCGGTACCCGAGCAACGGACACAGGCGCTGCGCAACGCCGACTGGATCTGGCGCGTCGAGCAGCACATCGGCATCGCCGTCGAGGAGTCGGTCAACCACGCCGTGAACTCGGTGACTTGGCTCATCATCGGCATGAACTACTACTACGCCACACTGCACTTCGTGGTGACCCTGGGCGTGCTGGTGTGGCTGTACCGCAGCCATCCCGGCCGCTACGCGGCGACCCGGCTCGTGCTCTTCGCGACGACGGGCGTCGCCCTGGTCGGTTACTACCTGTATCCGCTCGCCCCGCCCCGCCTGATGAACGGCGAGCACTTCATCGACACCGTGATGGTCCACGAGACGTGGGGGTCGATGGCGTCCGGCGACCTGAAGAACATGTCGAACCAGTACGCGGCGATGCCGTCGATGCACATCGGGTGGTCGGTGTGGTGCGGGCTGACGATCTTCGCCCTGGCCTCGGTCCCGTGGGTGCGGGTGCTGGGGCTGGTGTATCCGGTGCTCACCCTGGTGGTGATCGTCGCCACCGCCAACCACTTCTGGCTGGACGCGGTGGGCGGGGTGCTGTGCCTGGGGTTCGGGTACGCGGTGGCGGCCGCCTGGTACGGGCGTCTGCCGCACGCCTTGCCGCGGACGGTGGTGGGGCGGCGGGCCGCGATGCCTTCGCCCACACGGGCGTAGGACCGACCGCCTCCGCCCCCTCCCCCGCCGCGCCCTTTCCGACGGGCCGGTCCCTCAGGCGTTCCCGGGAGGGCGGGTGACCTCCCAGGCCGCCTCGATCATCCGGAAGACCTCGTCCACCGCGGCTTCCGGATCGGCCGCCTCCCGGGCGAGCGAATAGGCGTCGACCGCGAACCTCGCGATCGCCCGGCAGGCCGTCGTGGTCTGCGGCAGGCGGGGGTCGGCGGCGAGGGCCGCCGCCAGCGACTCCGCATGGCGCAGCCTCATCGACTCCTCGTACTTCCGCAGGGCGGGTGATCCGTCGATCATGCGCCGGATCGGCGCGGCGCCGTCCGCCGTGCAGTGCCGCACCAGCGCCAGGACCTCGCGGCGCAGTGCGGGGACGAGCGACTCGTGCGGCGCACGGCCGGTGACCGCCTGCGTGAGGCGTCGCTCGAAGTCCTGGTCCTGCTCGAACACCAGGGCCTCTTTCGAGACGAAATGGGAGAAGAGGGTGGTGACGGCCACGTCGGCCTCGGCGGCCACGTCCCGGATGCCCACCGCGTCATAGCCGCGTTCCAGGAAGAGCCGCAGGGCGGTGTCGGCGATCTTCTGGCGGGTCGCGGCCTTCTTGCGCTCGCGGCGTCCGGACTGCACGGTCATGCGCCTGACACTACCAAATACGAAACTGCAACCGTTCCGAAACCCTAACCGTTAGTGTTACGGTCGCCGCATGAGAAAAGTGATCTTCGCCGAGTTCGGCGGTCCCGACGTCCTGCGACTCGTCGACGCCGAGGAGCCCCACGCGGGCCCCGGCCAGATACGCATCGCCGTGCGGGCGGCGGGTGTGAACCCCGTCGACTGGAGGGTCCGGGAGGGCCAGGTCCTGGGCGCCCACCCCGTCCGGTTGCCCGCCGGCGTCGGGCTGGACGCCGCGGGGGTGGTGGACGAGATCGGTGAGGGCGTCGAAGGGATCGAGGTGGGCGACCACGTCTTCGGCGAAGGGGCGAGCACCTACGCCGAGTTCGCCGTGCTGGGGGCCTGGGCCCGGATGCCCGAGGGGCTGACGTTCGACGAGGCGGCCGGGTACCCCTCCGTCGTGGAGACCGCGCTGCGCGTCATCCGCGAGGTCGGTGTGCGGCCCGGGCAGACGCTGCTGGTCAGCGGTGCTTCCGGGGGAGTCGGGTCGGCGGTGCTGCAGATCGCCCGCGACCGCGGCATCACGGTGATCGGCACGGCCGGGGCCGCCAACCAGGACTACCTGCGCGGCCTGGGCGCCCTGCCCACGACGTACGGGGAGGGCTGGGTCGAGCGGGTGCGGCAGCTCGGCCGGGTCGACGCGGCTCTCGATCTGGCCGGCTCGGGGGTGATCCGCGAGCTCGTCGAGCTGACCGGGGATCCTCACAGGGTGGTGTCCATCGCCGATCTCGGTGCGCCGGAGTACGGTGTCCGGTTCTCCGGCGTGGCCGGGAGCGTGCCCGACGCGCTCGCCGAGGCCGCCGACCTCATCTCACGGGGACGGCTCCACATCCCGGTGGAGAAGTCGTACCCGCTCGCCGAGGCCGCGGCGGCGCACATCGACAGCCGGGCCGGTCACACGCGCGGGCGCCGGGTCATCATCGTCTGAACCGCTCCCCGCGCGGCGGCACGGCCCGGCAAGGGCGCTCACGGCGTCCGGTGCCCCGGCACGGGGCACCGGAGTACCGGGGCCCGGCCACGGGGCACCGCAGTACCGGAGCCCGGGCGTCGGACTAGGCGTAGAACAGGTCCTCCATCACCGCTCTGGCCCGGCGGGCCGTGCGGCGGTACTCGTCGAGCATGTCGCCGGCGTGCCCGGGGCCGTGCCCCAGGTAGCGGCCCACCGCCGCCAGTTCGCGGGGGTCGCTCGGGAACGTGTCCCCGGCCCGTCCGCGCACCAGCATCACCGCGTTGCGGACGCGCGTCGCCAGGACCCACGCCTCGTCGAGCGTCCCGGCGTTCTCCGCCGAGACGAGGCCGGCGTCGCACGCGGCGGCCAGGGCCCGGCGCGTCCGGGTGGTCCGCAGCCCCGCCTCGGCGTGGCCGTGCCGCAGCTGGAGCAGCTGCACGGTCCACTCGACGTCGGACAGTCCGCCCGGCCCCAGTTTGGCGTGCAGCTTGGGGTCCGCGCCGCGCGGCAGCCGCTCGGACTCCATCCGGGCCTTGAGCCGCCGGATCTCCCGTACGGCGTCCTCCCCGAGCCCGCCCGCCGGGTACCGCAGCGGATCGACCAGCTCGGTGAACCGCCGCCCCAGATCCGCGTCGCCGGCGACGAACCCGGCCCGCAGCAGCGCGTGCCGCTCCCACACCAGCGACCAGCGCCGGTAGTAGGTCTCGTACGACTTCAGGGTCCGCACCAGCGGCCCGGACTTGCCCTCGGGCCGCAGGCCGGCGTCGATGAGCAGCGGCGGGTCGGCGCTCGGCACCTGGAGGAGGCGGCGCATCTCGGAGACGACCCTGTTCGCCGCGTCCGCCGCCTCCCGCTCGTCGGCACCGTCCTGCGGCTCGTGCACGAACAGCACGTCCGCGTCCGAGCCGTAGCCCAGCTCGTGCCCGCCGAACCGGCCCATGCCGATGATCGCGAACCGGGTCGGCAGGGTGTCGCCCCAGCCCTCCCGGACGACCGCCCGGAGCGTCCCGGCCAGTGTCGCCGCCGTCAGGTCGGAGACGGCGGCGCCGACCCGGTCCACCAGGGCGCCCTGGTCGGCCTCGACGGGCTGCGCGTCGGTGCCGTAGGAGCCGACGATGTCCGCGGCGGCCGTGCGGAACAGTTCCCGGCGCCGGATTCCGCGCACCGCCGTGACCGCCTGTACCGCGCCGTCCGCGCGGCGTACCGCGGCGAGTGCCTCCTGCTCCAGCTGGAGCCGCCCGCGCGGCTCCAGCCCGCCGGCGTTGCCGTCCCCGAGCAGCGCGACGGCCTCGGGCGCCCGCATCAGCAGGTCGGGGGCGAGCCGCCCGGCGGAGAGCACGCGGGCGAGGTTCTCGGCCGCGGCTCCCTCGTCCCGCAGCAGCCGCAGGTACCAGGGCGTCGCGCCGAGCGCGTCGGAGACCTTGCGGAAGTTGAGCAGGCCGGTGTCCGGGTCGGCGGAGTCGGCGAACCAGCCGAGGAGCACGGGCAGCAGGGTCCGCTGGATGGCCGCCTTGCGGGTGACGCCGGACGCCAGCGCCTCCAGGTGCCGGAGCGCGGCGGCCGGGTCGGCGTATCCGAGGGCGACCAGGCGTTCGCGCGCCGCCTCCGCGCTGAGCCGGGCCTCGCCCGGCGCCAGCTGGGCGACGGCGTCGAGCAGCGGCCGGTAGAACAGCTTCTCGTGCAGCCGGCGTACGACGGAGGCGTGCCGCCTCCACACCCGCAGCAGCCCGGTGACCGGGTCGTTGCGCAGGCCGAGGGAGCGGCCGAGGCGCCGCAGGTCGGGCTCGTCCTCGGGCACCAGGTGGGTGCGCCGCAGCCGGTGGAGCTGGATGCGGTGCTCCATGGAGCGCAGGAAGCGGTACGCCTCGTCGAGCTGGGCGGCGTCGGCCCGGCCGACGTACCCGCCCGCGGCCAGCGCCTCCAGCGCGTCCAGCGTGGTGCCGCTGTGCAGGGAGGTGTCGGACCGCCCGTGCACCAGCTGGAGCAGCTGCACGGCGAACTCGACGTCCCTGAGCCCGCCGGGACCCAGTTTCAGCTGCCGGTCGACCTCGGCGACGGGGATGGTCTCCACCACCCGGCGGCGCATCTTCTGCACGTCCGGGACGAAGTTCTCCCGGTCGGCGGCCTGCCACACCAGGGGCTGGAGGGCGGCGACGTACTCGGCGCCGAGGCCGGGGTCGCCGGCCACCGGGCGGGCCTTGAGCAGCGCCTGGAACTCCCAGGTCTTGGCCCAGCGCTGGTAGTAGGCGAGGTGGCTGCTGAGGGTGCGCACCAGCGGGCCGTTGCGTCCCTCCGGGCGGAGGTTGGCGTCGACGGGCCAGATGGAGCCCTCGACGGTCGTCTCGGAGCAGATCCGCATCAGGTGCGAGGCGAGTGCGGTCGCGGCCCGCAGCGCCCGGGGCTCGTCGACGCCCTGCGCCGCCTCGCCGACGAAGATGACGTCGACGTCGGAGACGTAGTTCAGCTCGTGTCCGCCGCACTTGCCCATCGCGATCACCGCCAGCCGGCACAGCGCCGCGTCCTCGGGCGCGTCGGCCTCGGCGAGGGCGAGGGCGGCACGCAGGGTGGCGGTGGCGAGGTCGGCCAGCTCGGCGGCGGTCTCGGCGACATCGATGGTGCCGCACACGTCGCGGGCGGCGATGGACAGCAGGCAGCGCCGGTAGGCGACGCGCAGGGAGACGGGGTCGGTGGCCTCGGCGAGGCCGCGCTCGAACTCCGCCACCCCGCGGTGCAGGTCCCGCGGCTCGTAGGTGACCAGGGCCTGCCAGTCGCCGGCGTGCCGGGCGAGGTGGTCGGCGAGCGCCTCGGAGGCGCCGAGCACGCCGAGGAGACGGTCGCGCAGCGGCTTGGCCGCTATCAGGGTGTCCAGCAGCTCCCGGCGGGCGGTGGGGTCCGGCTGCGCCTCCAGGAGCCGGACCAGGCCGTGCAGGGCGAGGTCCGGGTCGGCGGTGGCGCCGAGCGCCTCCAGCAGGACCGGGTCGTCGCGGACCGGGGCCAGCTCCACGCCGTCCAGCAGCCGCTCGGCGGCCGAGGGATCGGTGAAGCCGTGCCGCAGCAGCCGCGTGAAGGTACTGCTCCTGCGCCCCGGCGCCGTCATCCCGGCCTCCTGTCGGACTGGCGTTTCGTCGGACCCACGGCTCCACGGCTCCACGGCTCCACGGACTGTCGGACCTTCGAACCGTCGGATCAAGGTCGTACGCCTGAGCGTAACCGGGAAGGCGTGCGCGGGCGCCGGGGCGTACCGGTCTCGGTCTCGGTCTCCGGTGACCGTTCCGGTAGACCGCTCCACACTCGTACGATATCTTGTACAAGCCGTGAAGGGAGGCACCGGTATGTCCATTACCGCGAGTGAGGCCCGTCAGAACCTGTTCCCTCTGATAGAGCAGGTCAACGAAGACCATGCCCCGGTACACATCACCTCCCGCAAGGGGAACGCCGTACTCATGTCCGAAGAGGACTTCACGGCCTGGACGGAGACGGTCCATCTCCTGCGTTCCCCCAGGAACGCCCGCCGCCTGCTCGACTCCATCGCCGAGGCCGAATCCGGCGGTGCGCGGCGGCGTGAACTGATCGATCCGGACACGGAGCGCCCGTGAAGATCACTTTCACGTCGCACGGCTGGGAGGACTACGTCCACTGGGCCGAGAGCGACCGGAAGGTGACCAAGCGGATCAACAAACTGATCACCGACATCACACGTGACCCGTTCAAGGGCATCGGCAAGCCTGAGCCGCTGAAGGGCGACCTGTCGGGCTACTGGTCACGGCGCATCGACGACACGCATCGCCTGGTGTACAAGCCGGTCGACGGCCAGCTGGTCATCGTCCAGGCGCGATACCACTACTGACAGCGAAGACCGACAAGACAACCGGCAACCGGCAACCGGCAACCGACGCTGACACTGACACTGACACTGACACTGACACTGACACTGACAACTGAAACTGACATCGTGCTCGGCAAGGACACCGAAGGAGCCAGGCCATGGACTTCACCCTCGAAGTGATCCCGCTGCCCGTGACCGACATCGACCGCGCCCGGGACTTCTACCGGGACAAGGTCGGCTTCCACGTCGACATCGACCAGGAGGTCATGCCGGGGATGCGCATCGTCCAGCTGACGCCGCCGGGCTCGGGCTGCTCGATCGCCCTCGGCGACGCCATCTGGGACATGGCGCAGGGGCAGACCGCGCCGGCCCCCGGCACGTACCAGGGCCTGCAGTTGTGCGTCGCCGACATCAAGGCGGCCCACGCCGAGCTGGTGGGGCGTGGCCTGGACGTCTCCGAGCCGGTGCAGTACTCCCCGGACGACGGCGCCACGTTCATGTACTTCAAGGACCCCGACGGCAACGGCTGGGCGGTCCAGGAGTACCGGCGCCGGGAAACGGAGCCGCTGCACCAGCTGCTGGCGGACCTCAAGCGGCAGCGCTAGGGGGCCGGTCGACGGGCGGGCCCCCGGTCAGGTGGCCGTCTTCCTGGGCCACGGCAGGTGGTAGAGGCCGAGCGGCGCCGGGGGCGGCAGGGGGGCCTCCCCCGCGCCGGCCCGGTCCGCCCGGAAGGAGTTCAGCAGCAGGGCCACGAGCCGGCGGGACGCCGCGAGGGCGGCTTCCGTCGACCGGGCCTCGATGCCGTTGTTGGCCATGAACACGAGCGTGAGGTCACTCCGGTCGAAGTCGGCGCGCAGCCGCCCGGCCTCCTTCGCCCGCCGGGCCAGCACCGCGAAGCCCTCCTCGGCGCGCACCCGGGTCTCCTCGAACTCGGACGTGTCCGCGAACTCCGTGAGGAACGCCGCGGCGAATCCCCGGTCCAGGATGTTCAGCGCGCACACCTTCTCGACGACCCCGCAGAAGCCCGCCCAGGGGTCGGGGTCGGCGAGCGCTTCGTCGATGGTGCCCGCGCAGGCCGTGAGCTGGTCGGCGAAGACCGTCGTGACGAGCGACTCGCGGGTGGGGAAACGCCGGTAGAGCGTGGCGACCCCGACACCGGCCCGGCGGGCCACGGCGGCCATCGGCACGTCCAGGCCCCGGGCGGCGAACAGGCCGCGGGCGGCCTCCAGGATGCGGTCGCGGTTGTGGCTCGCGTCCGCGCGCAGTCCGGACGGCATCCGAGAAGAAGCAGCGGCCATGTCTCTCACATTAGCCGAAGTGGATGACCCCGTCCGGTTACGGGTCTAGCGTCCGGGACATGAGTGAGATGCGCGCGGCGCTGTACGACAGGTACGGCCCTCCCGAGGTCCTGTACGAGGGCACCGTGCCCAGGCCGGTCGCCGCACCGGGCGAGATCCTGGTGCGGGTCCTCGCCGCCAGTGTCAACGGCGGTGAACCGGCCGGACGGGCGGGGAAGGTCAGGCTGGTGACCGGACTGACGGCACGGGGCTTCCCCAAGCGGACCGGCATGGACTTCGTCGGCGAGGTCGTGACCCCGGGGCCGCCCGGGTCCGGGGTCGCGGCGGGCGACCGGGTGTGGGGGTTGCTGCCCCGCCGCCGTATGTTCGGCAGCGCCGCGGAGTTCGTGGCCGTACCTCCGGAGCACGTGGCCCTCGCCCCCTCCGCCCTCGATCCGGTCCAGGCCGTGTCCCTGCCCGCCGGAGGCACGACGGCCCTCACCGCCCTGCGGGACAAGGCCCGCCTCCGGGCGGGTGAGCGGCTCCTGGTCCGCGGGGCCGCCGGAGGGGTCGGCAGCGTCGCCGTCCAGCTCGGCCGGGCCTACGGGGCCCACGTCACGGCTCTGGCGGGGGCCCGGAACCTCGACTTCGTCCGTGACCTCGGCGCCGACGAGGCCTTCGACCACGCCACCACCGGTGCGGCCGGTCTCGGCCGGTTCGACGTCGTCTTCGACGCGGTCGGCACCGGACTGCGCGCCTACCGCCGGCTGCTGGCCCCCGGGGGCCGCATGGTGGCGATCGCCTTCGACTTGGCGCACCCGGCCACGTCGATCGCCTACCTGCTGGCATCGACGGCGTTCGGCTCGCGCCGCGTACGGTTCTTCAGCGGCAACCCCACCCGCGCCCTGTTCACCGAACTGACGGCCCTGGCGGAGAGCGGCGCCCTGCGTCCCGTGGTGGACACGGTGCACCCGCTGGCCGAGATCGCCGCCGCCCACCGGGCGCTGGAACGCGGGGGCGTACGCGGCAAGCACGTCATCCGCGTCGGCTGACCGCGACCGGGCAGGCCGGCGCGAGTACCGCCTGACCGCCTCACGCCCGCGGCGTCGCGCCCCGCTCCGCCAGCAGGTCCGCCATCAGCCGGATCTCCGACTCCTGCGACTCCACCATGCCCCGGGCCAGCCGCTTCTCCACGCCGACCGTGCACCGGTCGGCGCATCCCTCGGCCATGTGGACGCCGCCCTTGTGGTGCTCGGTCATGAGCTGGAGGTAGTGGACCTCCGCCTGCCTGCCGTCGAGCGTCGCCAGCTTCTCCATCTCGGCGTCGGTGGCCATCCCCGGCATCAGCGAGCCCTCGCCGGCGGAGGGCGCGCCGCCCATGCCCATCCAGGTCATCGGCGGGTCGGACGACACCTTCGGCAGCCCCCACAGGTCGAGCCAGCCGATCATCATGCCGCGCTGGTTGGCCTGCGTCTGCGCGATGTCGTACGCGAGCCGGCGCACCTCCTCGTCCTCGGTGCGGTCGCGCACGAGGTACGACATCTCCACGGCCTGCTGGTGGTGCACCGCCATGTCCCGCGCGAAGCCGGCGTCCGCCGAGTCGGCGGACGGGACGCGGCCCGCACCGTCGTCCCCGGCGACGGCGTAGGTGATCCCGCCGGCCAGGACGAGGACCGCCGCGGCGGCCCCCGCGATCCAGCCGGCCTGTTTCGGTGTCACTCGGACAGTCCGTTCGTGCAGGCGGCGCCCGGCTCGGGGGTCTGCTCGCCCTGGACGAACTTCTCGAAGAACTTGTCCACGTTCGGGTCGTCGGCGCCCGTCACCGTGCGCTGGTGGCCCCAGGCGGTGAGCATGATCGGGTCCTTCTGCTTGTCGTCCGGGCTCATCAGGGAGTACGGCGTCTTCTTCACCTTCGCCTCGAGCTTCTCCACGTCGGCCTTCGGCGCCTTGTCGGTGTACGTCACCCAGACGGCGCCGTGCTCCAGCGAGTGCACGGCGTTCTCGTTCTTCAGCGGCTTGGTGTAGACGTCGCCGTCGCAGTTCATCCAGGCCTGGTCGTGGTCACCGCCGACCGGGGGCTCGGCCGGGTAGGACACCTCTTCGGTGACGTGGTTGCGGCCGAGCGTGCCCTTCCAGGTCTGCACCCCGTCCTCGCCGGCGACGAACTTGCCGGAGGTCTTGCCGTCGGACGCCGTGTCGGAGGAGGAGTCGCCGGACTGCGACTGGACGAGGACGACGCCGCCGACGACGAGGCCTGCGACGACCACGGTGCTGACCGCGATGGTGAGGATCCGGTTCCGGCGGTCGCGGGCCTCCTCGGCGCGCCGCATCTCGGCTATGCGTGTCTGTCTCGCCGTGTTGCTGGTCTTCTTCGCGGAACCCATGAGGTGTGCCCTTCTGGGAAAGGGGGGCGGTGGAGTCCGCTGATCGTAAGGGCGGTGGAGGGTTGATTCGTAGGGTGATCACAGGATCCGTTGCCCTGGGAGCCCAGGAATGGCCCGATCGAACAGGTGGCCTCTACGCTGCGGGGAGGGCCGGTGGGCCGATCGAGGTCCGCAACGCGTACGAAACCGTGCTGTGGTGTGATGCTCGGGTGCAGGGCCGCCTCCCGCCGTACCGGAGACAGGCGGCCTGACCAGCGAGGATGGGGAAGCGGAAGATGGACAAGCAGCAGGAGTTCGTGATCCGGACGCTGGAGGAGCGCGACATCCGGTTCGTACGCCTGTGGTTCACGGACGTACTGGGCTTCCTCAAGTCCGTCGCCGTGGCCCCGGCCGAGCTGGAGCAGGCCTTCGACGAGGGCATCGGCTTCGACGGCTCCGCGATCGAGGGCTTCGCCCGGGTCTACGAGTCCGACATGATCGCCAAGCCGGACCCGTCGACGTTCCAGGTCCTGCCCTGGCGCGCGGAGGCCCCCGGCACGGCCCGCATGTTCTGCGACATCCTCATGCCGGACGGCTCCCCGTCCTTCGCCGACCCCCGCTACGTCCTCAAGCGCGCCCTGGCCCGCACCTCCGACCTGGGATTCACCTTCTACACCCACCCGGAGATCGAGTTCTTCCTGCTGAAGGACAAGCCCGTCGACGGCTCGGTGCCGACCCCGGCCGACAACTCCGGGTACTTCGACCACACCCCGCAGAACATCGGCATGGACTTCCGCCGCCAGGCGATCACCATGCTGGAGTCGATGGGCATCTCGGTGGAGTTCTCCCACCACGAGGGCGCCCCCGGCCAGCAGGAGATCGACCTGCGCTACGCCGACGCGCTCTCCACGGCCGACAACATCATGACCTTCCGCCTGGTCATGAAGCAGGTCGCGCTGGAGCAGGGCCTGCAGGCCACCTTCATGCCGAAGCCGTTCTCGGAGTACCCGGGCTCGGGCATGCACACCCACCTCTCCCTTTTCGAGGGCGACCGCAACGCGTTCTACGAGTCGGGCGCCGAGTACCAGCTCTCCAAGGTCGGCCGCTCCTTCATCGCGGGCCTGCTGCGGCACGCGGCGGAGATCTCCGCCGTCACCAACCAGTGGGTGAACTCGTACAAGCGCATCTGGGGCGGCTCCGAGCGCACGGCCGGCGCGGGCGGCGAGGCCCCCTCCTACATCTGCTGGGGCCACAACAACCGCTCGGCCCTGGTCCGCGTCCCCATGTACAAGCCCGGCAAGACCGGCTCGGCCCGCGTCGAGGTCCGCTCCATCGACTCCGGCGCCAACCCGTACCTGACCTACGCCGTCCTGCTGGCCGCCGGGCTGAAGGGCATCGAGGAGGGCTACGAACTCCCGCCGGGCGCCGAGGACGACGTCTGGGCCCTGTCCGACTCGGAGCGCCGCGCACTGGGCATCGAACCCCTCCCCCAGAACCTCGGTGAGGCCCTCGCCCTGATGGAACGCAGCGACCTGGTCGCCGAGACCCTCGGCGAGCACGTCTTCGACTTCTTCCTGCGCAACAAGCGGCAGGAGTGGGAGGAGTACCGGTCGCAGGTGACGGCGTTCGAGCTGCGGAAGTCGCTGCCGGTGCTGTAGGGACAGGTCGGACCGGCCTCCTCCCCACTGAATGGAAGGCTGGGCTTTCGGCGGCAGTGCCCTGGCGCGGATGGCGCGGTTCTGTCTCCTTGTTCCCATTCGGCTGTGTTCGCTCGTTATTCCAGGCGGAATTGCACGAGACTTGAGTGATCGTTTTCGTGGTAGAGTTTCGATGAATTCGCAGAACGCCGCGAAAAAAGGGGAATGGTGTGAACACCGAGAAGGTCACGGCTCGACGTCTCACGGCCGAAGAGCTTGCGGGATTGAGTCCCCAGGACGAAATCTTCGTCTCGGCAGAGATGGACGGCCTTCCTCTCGACTGCTACGCCCCGGCCTCTCTGACGGAGCCGGGTAAGAATTTCGAGGGGGGCTCCTTCACCGCGAGGACGGTATTCGGTCAGGAAATCCGTGTTCTCCCGGACAATGCCGAGGAGCCCGGGATATGGGTTGCCGACAAGACCGGGGAGGAGATCGAGGTCCTCCAGAACGCCGGCGTACTCCTGAACCTCGCCCTCTTCGTTCCCCACGGGAGCAAGGAATCCCTGGAGTCGCTCTACTCCGCGGCCCGGGACGCCTTCGGCGCGGGAATCGTCCAGCGCTGGAGCGAGCAAGTCGTCATGGTGCCGGACGTCAAGGTCGACTTGTTCGAGGAGCCGGCCCGGGCGCGGAAGAACGCGAGCGGCCAGATCCGCGACCGCCGCGCCCTGGACATCTATCCGACCCGAGTGCGGTTCATGGAGCCCAGCGACGGCTGGAAGTTCATCGTCGAACCGCACAAAGAGGTCATCGACGAGACGCCGACCATCTGACCTGATGGCGCCTTGACCTCAGCCCTTCGAGAGCCCGCCGGCCTGCCGGCGGGCTCTTCCGCTGGGCCGTCCGCGACCGTCCGCGACCGTCCGGGCCTTCCGGCACGGCTCCGCGCGGCTGCTCGACCACGGTCGCACCCCTTCCGTCGTGTCACACCCCCTCGTGCCGGAGTCCGACCCAGAACGTCCCTCGGACCCACACACCGTTCATCACACGGCCGCACGGAACGCGGGTGGAGGAGGCGAACCGGGTCCACCCTGCGCACCGCGGGTCCGAAGGGCACCCACTACCGACAGGTAATGTGAAGGCGCGGGTCATTTCCACAACCGCATTCACACACTGATGAATACGGCGGTGCCGGGGTGGGAGATCCCGGCAGTGCGTGGCTGGTCGGAAGTTCACCGGCGTGCTTGGATCAGTGCGCGGCACGCCGGTGAGCGGTTCCGGATCCCCACTCCGGATTCCAGGCGTGCTTCGCCGCTCTGAATTCGTGCACACGAAAGGAAAGACCTGCCATGAACCTCGTCCCCCAGGTCGAAACGGCTGAAATCTCCGACGCGGACCTGGACCAGGTGTCCGGCGGCCAGATCGGCATCGACGCCGGCGCGGCCGTCGTCACGGTCGGCGGTGCCGCCGGCGCGGGCCTCTACGCGGAGGCCGGCCCGTTCGCCGTCAACGGCGCTCTCGGCGCCTCGGTGACGCCCGGCGGTGCCGCGGCGGACGGCCAGGCGCGCACCACCAGCTTCTGAGCCACCCTGCTGACGCGCACTGACAACAGGTGAGGGCGGGGCCCCGGGCGGCCAAAAAACAACAAGAGAGAAGGGGCCCCCCGCGGATGGGCGGGCACCCCCCGGGCCCCCCCCACACACCCCCCCGCCCGGCGC
>NZ_JBNGGC010000062.1:0-18199 GCF_049974565.1 Streptomyces sp. WG5
TGACCACCACCCCGACCGGCCCCGACCTGGTGACCGGCGGAGACTTCGGCCTCGAGGCGTCGATCGTGCCCGTCATCCTCAGCCTGCTGATCGCGATCCCCATGCTCATCGCCGCCCACCGGCGCGGCAACCTGACACCCATGCGCCGCAGCCACCGCTGAACACCCGATGGCCGCCGACCGCCCCCCTGACCCCTGACAAGGGCGCGGCGACCGGCTTCGGCCACTGAGCCCCCTGTCCCGACAAGTCGATGGAGATTCTTATGCGTTCACACCTCGCCGCCCGACCCACTCGCCTGGTCCTGGCCGTCACCGCCACGGTGGCCCTCGCCGGCAGCCTCACCGCCTGTGACTCCGACGACGACACCGCGGCCGCGGGGCAGAGCTCGGCGCAACCCTCGTCCCCGACCACCGGCGGATCCGGGGCTCCCACCAAGAGCTCCTCCGGGTCCCCGGCCGCGACCACGGGCTCCACCGGCTCCACGGGCACGGCGGCAGGCAACTCGGGCGGCTCAGGCGGCTCAGGCGGCTCAGGCGGCTCAGGCGGCTCCAACAGCTCGAACAGCTCGGGCGGCTCGGGCGCCGATGACCGGCCCGCATGGGAACGCGGTGATATCTGCACCACCAGCGACGTGGACTTCTCCTTCACCGCCGGTGAAGGCGACTACGTCGTCGTCACCGCCAAGGCCCAGGACGGCATCGCCTGCTGGCTGGACCACAGTGCACCCCTGGTCGTCTTCAACGACTCCGAGAGTGCCAAGCCCTACCCGTCCGAACTGATGAAGCTCACCCCTCCGGACGCGATCGAGCTCTCCGGCACCACGGCCGCCTACGCCACCCTCATACCGAACACCACCCGGGCCGAGGACGCGATGGAAGCCGACGCGGCGGATATCGCCGTCGCCGAGGGAGACTCCGACGGTTTCTCCGTCGTCGAACTCCCGGGCACCTACAGCGTGAGCGAGTCAGCCATCACCGACTGGTACCCCAGCCCGGACGCCGCCACCCCCCAAGCCAACTGACGCACCCCACACACCGCCCGCACACCACCCCCGGCACCCCACGTCAGCGGGCACGGCCCCGCCCTCGATGCCGTCGCGCGTCAAGACCGGGCGGGGCCGCCGTAGGTGTGGCTCGTACACGGCTCACATGCGGGTGCCGTCGACAAACGTGCACAGGTTCATCGAGCTGCCGACCCGACCCGTTGAGGGAACCGAGAAGGCGGCAGCAAGCGCGGAACGAGCCCTCCCGTGTCCGGGCGGGCTCGTCCGCGTGTAGCTCCAGCGAGCCCTACAGCCCGGCCTCCGACATGCCGTGCACCGCCGGGACGGTGCCGAGCCGGCCCTTCTGGAAGTCCTCGAAGGCCTGCTGGAGCTCTTCCCGGGTGTTCATGACGAACGGCCCGTAGTGCGCCATCGGCTCCCGGATCGGCTGCCCGCCCAGCAGCACGACCTCCAGGTCGGGCGTGTGCGAGTCCTGCTTCTCGTCCGCACGGACGGTCAGCGAGCCACCGGCACCGAAGACCGCCGTCTGCCCCAGGTGGACCGGCCGCCGCTCGGCACCCACCGACCCGCGCCCGGCCATCACGTACGCCAGACCGTTGAAGTCCTCCCGCCAGGGCAGGGTGACCTCGGCGCCCGGCGCCAGCGTCGCGTGGACCATCGTGATCGGCGTGTGCGTGATCCCGGGGCCCTCGTGACCGCCCAGCTCACCGGCGATGACACGCAGCAGCGCGCCGCCGTCCGGGGAGGTGAGCAGCTGGACGCTGCCGCTGCGGATGTCCTGGTAGCGCGGGGCCATCATCTTGTCCTTGGCCGGCAGGTTCACCCACAGCTGCAGCCCGTGGAACAGCCCGCCGGACATGACCAGCTGCTCCGGCGGCGCCTCGATGTGCAGCAGACCGGAACCGGCCGTCATCCACTGGGTGTCGCCGTTGGTGATGGTGCCGCCACCGCCCTGGCTGTCCTGGTGGTCGAAGATGCCGTCGACGATGTAGGTGACGGTCTCGAAGCCGCGGTGCGGGTGCCACGGGGTGCCTTTCGGCTCCCCAGGCTGATAGTCCACCTCGCCCATCTGGTCCATCATGATGAACGGGTCGAGATGGCGGTAGTTGATCCCGGCGAACGCGCGGCGCACCGGGAAGCCCTCCCCCTCGAAACCGCTGGGCGCGGTCGTGACGGTGAGCACGGGACGTGCGACGGCGTCGGCGGGTGCGGATACGCGGGGCAGCGTCAACGGGTTCTCGACGGTCACTGCAGGCATGTCGGTACCTCCTCGGGTACACCCATTTTAGTTGAGCGTTGAACTTTCTGCCACCTTGAACAGAGAGAGCCCGGAGGGCATTCCCTCCGGGCTTGCACAGCGGCGGCATCCGTCAGCCGTACATGCGGCGCATCGCAAAATCGACCATCTGTTCGACAGCCTTGGCGTCGAACACCATCCGGTGCTCGCCCTCCATGTCCAGGACGAAGCCGTAGCCGGTCGGCAGCAGGTCGATCACCTCCGCGCCGGTGATCACGAAGTACTTGGACTCCTTGCCCGCGTACCGGCGCAGCTCCTTGAGCCCGGTGAACATCGGGATCACCGGCTGCTGGGTGTTGTGCAGCGCGAGGAAACCGGGGTTGTCACCGCGCGGGCAGTAGACCTTCGAGGTCGCGAAGATCTGCTGGAAGTCCTCGGCGGACATCTGGCCGGTGGTGAAGGCGCGCACCGCGTCCGCGAGCGAGGGCGGGGACGGCTCGGGGTACAGCGGCGGCTGCTGCCCGTATCCGCCGGACATCCCGCCGGACATCGGCTGCTGCGGCGGGGCGTACTGCTGCTGCTGTTGGCCCGCGGTCTGGTCGTAGCCGTACATGCCGCAAAGAGTAGCGAGTGACGAGTCACAGATGCCCCGCTCGGGGTTGCTTCTTATTACCGGCGGGTAGCATCATCGGAGCTACTACTCGGTACGTGTAGTTGGTATGTGTACAGATGCGAGGAGTACGTGCCTCGCCGATCTCTCAACGGAGCCGTCGCCATGGGGCACTACAAGCCGAATCTCCGGGACATCGAGTTCAACCTCTTCGAGGTGCTCGGCCGCGACAAGGTCTACGGCACCGGCCCGTTCGCGGAGATGGACACGGACACCGCCAAGAGCGTCCTGGAGGAGCTGACCCGCCTCTCGGAGAACGAGCTGGCCGAGTCCTTCGCCGACGCCGACCGCAACCCGCCGGTCTTCGACCCGGAGACCAACACCGCGCCGGTCCCGGCGTCCTTCAAGAAGAGCTACCAGGCCTTCATGGACTCCGAGTACTGGCGGCTCGGCCTGCCCGAGGAGATCGGCGGCACCACCTCGCCGCGCTCCCTGATCTGGGCCTACGCGGAGCTGATCCTCGGCGCCAACCCGGCCGTGTGGATGTACTCCTCCGGCCCCGCGTTCGCCGGCATCCTCTTCGAGGAGGGCAACGAGGTGCAGAAGCACATCGCGTCCTTCGCCGTGGAGAAGCAGTGGGGCTCCACCATGGTCCTCACCGAGCCGGACGCCGGCTCGGACGTCGGCGCCGGCCGCACCAAGGCGGTCCAGCAGGAGGACGGCTCCTGGCACATCGAGGGCGTCAAGCGCTTCATCACGTCCGGCGAGCACGACATGTCGGAGAACATCCTCCACTACGTCCTCGCCCGCCCCGAGGGCGCCGGCCCCGGCACCAAGGGCCTGTCCCTCTTCCTCGTCCCGAAGTACGAGTTCGACTTCGAGACCGGCGAGCTCGGCGAGCGCAACGGCGTCTACGCCACCAACGTCGAGCACAAGATGGGCCTGAAGGCCTCCAACACCTGCGAGATGACCTTCGGCGACCGCCACCCCGCCAAGGGCTGGCTGATCGGCGACAAGCACGACGGCATCCGCCAGATGTTCCGCATCATCGAGTTCGCCCGCATGATGGTCGGCACGAAGGCGATCTCCACCCTCTCCACCGGCTACCTCAACGCCCTGGAGTACGCCAAGGAGCGCGTCCAGGGCCCCGACCTGGCCAACTTCATGGACAAGTCGGCCCCCAAGGTCACCATCACGCACCACCCGGACGTCCGCCGCTCCCTCATGACGCAGAAGGCGTACGCCGAGGGCATGCGCGCGCTGGTGATGTACACGGCCTCCGTCCAGGACGAGATCCAGGTCAAGGAGGCGAACGGCGAGGACGCCGCCACCGAGCACGCCCTCAACGACCTGCTCCTGCCGATCGTCAAGGGCTACGGCTCGGAGAAGGCCTACGAGCAGCTCGCCCAGTCGCTCCAGACCTTCGGCGGCTCCGGGTTCCTCCAGGAGTACCCGATCGAGCAGTACATCCGCGACGCCAAGATCGACACCCTGTACGAGGGCACCACGGCGATCCAGGGCCAGGACTACTTCTTCCGGAAGATCGTCCGCAACCAGGGCGCCGCGCTGAACTCGCTCGCCGAGGACATCAAGGAGTTCCTCGCCCTCGGCACCGGCGGCGAGGAGCTGTCCGGCGCCCGCGAGCACCTGGCCAAGGCCGCCGTCGAGCTGGAGGCCATCGTCGGCGTCATGCTCACCGACCTCGCCGCCACCGAGCAGGACGTCAAGAACATCTACAAGGTGGGCCTCAACACCACCCGCCTCCTCATGGCCTCCGGTGACGTGATCGTCGGCTACCTGCTCCTCAAGGGCGCCGCCATCGCCGCCGAGAAGCTGCCGACGGCCTCCGCCAAGGACAAGGCCTTCTACACCGGCAAGATCGCCGCCGCGAAGTTCTTCGCCGCGAACGTCCTGCCCGGCGTCACCCTGGCCCGCAAGGTCGCCCAGGGCGTCGAGCTGGACCTGATGGAGCTGGACGAGGCGGCTTTCTAGCCACCGGGGTCCGGTCTCCACACTCCCCTCACACCCTCACGAGGGCCCGCTCCCGGTCTACCGGAAGCGGGCCCTCGCGCGTCGTTAAGGTAAACCCATGAGCGCACCCTCCCGCTTCGACCGCGGCCACACCGACGACCTCATGTCCTTCCTCGCGGCCGGCCCCACGCCGTACCACGCCGTGGCGGCCGCCGCCGAGCGGCTGGAGAAGGCGGGCTTCCGGCAGGTCGCGGAGACGGACGCCTGGGAAGGGACGAGCGGCGGCAAGTACGTGCTGCGCGGCGGTGCGATCGTGGCGTGGTACGTCCCCGAGGGCGCCGCGCCGCACACCCCCTTCCGCATCGTCGGCGCGCACACCGACTCCCCCAACCTGCGCGTGAAGCCCCGCCCGGACACCGGGGCGCACGGCTGGCGGCAGGTCGCCGTGGAGATCTACGGCGGCCCCCTGATGAACTCCTGGCTCGACCGCGACCTGGGCCTGGCCGGCCGCCTCACCCTGCGTGACGGCACCACCCGCCTGGTCAACGTCGACCGCCCGCTGCTGCGCGTCCCGCAACTCGCCATCCACATGGACCGCAACGTGTCCGCGGAGGGCCTCAAGCTCGACAAGCAGCGCCACCTCCAGCCCGTCTGGGGCCTCGGCGACACCGTCCGCGACGGCGACCTGATCGCCTTCCTGGAGGACGAGGCGGGGCTCGCCCGCGGCGAGGTCACCGGCTGGGACCTGATGACCCACTCCGTGGAACCCCCGGCGTACCTGGGCCGCGACAAGGAGCTGGTGGCCGGTCCCCGCATGGACAACCTCCTGTCCGTGCACGCCGGGGTGGCCGCCCTGGCCGCCGTCGCGACCTCCGGCGCGGACCTCCCGTACATCCCGGTCCTGGCCGCCTTCGACCACGAGGAGACCGGCTCCCAGTCGGACACGGGCGCGGACGGCCCGCTCCTCGGCAGCGTGCTGGAGCGCTCGGTCTTCGCGCGCGGCGGCTCCTACGAGGACCGGGCGCGCGCCTTCGCCGGCACCGTCTGCCTCTCCTCCGACACCGGCCACGCCGTCCACCCCAACTACGCGGAACGGCACGACCCGACGCACCAGCCGCGCGTCAACGCCGGCCCCATTCTCAAGGTCAACGTCAACAACCGCTACGCCACGGACGGTTCGGGCCGCGCGGTGTTCGCCGCCGCCTGCGAGAAGGCGAACGTCCCCTTCCAGACCTTCGTCTCCAACAACTCCATGCCGTGCGGCACGACCATCGGCCCGATCACCGCGGCCCGGCACGGCATCAGCACCGTCGACATCGGCGCGGCCATCCTCTCGATGCACAGCGCCCGGGAGTTGTGCGGCGCCGACGACCCGCACCTGCTGGCGAACGCCCTGGTGGCGTTCCTGGAGGGCTGAGTCCTCGAGCCCGCTCCGGCCGGAACGCCCGTGCGTCGCATGGGAGTTCCGGCCGGGGGTACCCGAGCGGAACCGGATCGGCCGGAAAACCGGAACCGACCGGCTCTACAGGGAGGCGACACTCATGGGCCTCGGCGGGTGCATCATCCTCATCGCCGTGGGAGCCATCCTCACGTTCGCGACCGACTGGGACATGCAGGGCGTCAACCTCGACCTGGTCGGCGTCATTTTCATGATCGTCGGCCTGATCGGTGTCGCGACGTTCAGCAGCATCGCCCGGCGCCGCCGCGTCGTGATGCCGCCGACGACCCCGGTCGTCGAGGACCGGCCCCACCACCACACGCGGGACGGGTACAACAACGGCTACGGCGCCTGAGCGCCGCCGCGGGTGTCCGGCGCGTCCGGGCACAAGTCCGCCCGGCGGTGAACAGGGCCGCCTCCACGGATCCGTGAGCCACCGCGGAGACCGACCGGTCTGCGCCCGCGCGCCCCGTCAGTGCCCCTCGGGGTGCCGCCGCAGGAAGACGTCGCAGTCGGTCACGGTCGTCATGTCGCCCACGGATCGCGCACGGTCCCGTACGGCAGTGAGTTCGGCGCACGCCGCGCATCCCTCGACCGGTGCCGGTTCCTGGTTCAGGCGCAGCGGCAGTTCAACGGGGGGCGTGCTGTATCGCGTGGGTTCGGTCATGACGGGATCGTGGCCCACCCTTGCGGACGTATCTCGGCCGTACAGCGGACAGTTGGAACGTTGAGCACCAGCTTCGAAGAAAGCCCGAAAGGTTCGGTTGCGGGGGTTGACTTGAACGATGCTCTCAAGTGCGCGATGCACAACGCGGGTTTGTCCGCCCGGCAGCTCGCGTACCGGGCGGGGGTATCGACGAAGCAGGTGGAACGATGGCTGAGCAATCCTGACCTCACACCACACGCGAGAAACCGAGCGGACGCCTGCCGGGCGCTGGGAGTGGACGAAGAGATGTTGTGGCCAAAGGCTGTGCAAGACCGCGTGAAGACGGGGACCGACCGCGAACTGGTCCACAGCTACCCGTACCGGTCCGCGTGCCCGTCGACGGTCTGGACCGAGCTCGTGGAGTCGGCGGAAGTGGACCTGTTCCTCGCCGGCTACACGAACTACTTCTTCTGGTCCCAGGTTCCCCACTTCGCCGACACGGTCCGACGCAAGGCGGACGCGGGATGCCGCGTGCGGTTTCTGCTCGGGGATCCGAACGGAGAAGTGACCCGGCAGCGAGAGACCGTCGAGGACGTCGCCTTGACCGTTTCGACGCGCATCAGCATCACGCTGGAACACCTGGACCGCCTCGGGCCGGTGGAAGGCGTGGAGACACGCGTCTCCGCACCGGAGGACGCCATCAACCACGTCAGCCTGTCCGTGTTCCGGTTCGACGACGACGCCCTGGTGACGCCCCATCTCGCGCGACTGGTGGGCCACGACTCCCCGCTGCTGCATCTGCGTCGGCACGGCAGCGGAGGCATGTTCGACCGATTCGCGGAACACGGCGAGGAGCTGTGGGGACGGGCTGAGGCGCGGGTCCCTGGGCCCCGTACCTGAGCTGGGCCCGGCCGGAGGCGGGACCCACCCGGAGATCAGGGGCGGCGCCCGGTGCTCACGTCAGCGCGTGCCCCGTCGTCGCGTCCACGTGGGCGGGC
This sequence comes from Streptomyces sp. WG5, assembly GCF_049974565.1. Classification (NCBI taxonomy): domain Bacteria; kingdom Bacillati; phylum Actinomycetota; class Actinomycetes; order Kitasatosporales; family Streptomycetaceae; genus Streptomyces; species Streptomyces sp. WG5. Next base: position 7,904 of record NZ_JBNGGC010000062.1, read on the forward strand.
ACCTCGTCGTGCCGGTCGCCCACGGTCGACGTCCCCGTCGGTTCGAGGAGCAGGATCTCGGTGGGGACGGGGGCGTACGGCTTGTGCTCCGTGCCGCGCGGGACGGTGAAGACCGAGCCCTTGGGCAGGACGACCGTGCGTTCCCCGGCGGGTTCGCGCAGCGCGATGCGGAGTTCGCCGTCGAGGACCAGGAAGAACTCGTCGGTGTGGTCGTGCACGTGCCAGACGTGCTCGCCCTCGGCCTTGGCGATACGGACGTCGTAGTCGTTGACGGTGGTGACGATGCGGGGGCTCCACTGCTCGGTGAAGGACGCGAGGGCGGAGGCGAGGGAGACGGGTTCCTGTGACATGACGTCATCGTGCGGGCTGCCGCACCCGGCGGACGAGTGCTAGAAACCGCACATGCCGCAAGGATCCTCTCAGCCGCCGCGACCCCACCGGGTCGCCGTGATCGTCGACGAAGGCACCAATCCGTTCGAGGTGGGCTGCGCCACCGAGCTGTTCGGGCTGCCGCGGCCCGAGCTGGGGCCGGCCAACCCGCTGTACGAGGTGTCGCTGTGCGGGCCGGCCCCCGGGATCCGGATGAACCACGGGTTCTTCACGCTCGCCGGCGTACCCGGGCTGGAGATCGCCGACGAGGCCGACACGCTCGTCGTCCCCGGCCGGCCGGACAACGTCGTACCGCGCGGCCCGGCCGTCCTGGACGCCATCCGGCGCGCGCACGCGCGGGGCGCACGCGTCGTCAGCCTCTGCACCGGCAGCTTCGCGCTCGCCGAGGCCGGGCTGCTGGACGGGCGGCGGGCCGCCACGCACTGGCTCTGGGCGGACTCCTTCCGCCGACTGCACCCGAGGGTGCTGCTGGAGCCGGACGTGCTGTTCGTGGACGAGGGCGACATCCTCACCGCCGCGGGCAGCGCGGCGGCGCTCGACCTCGGGCTGCACATCTGGCGCAAGGACCACGGCGCCGAGACCGCCAACGCCGTCTCCCGGCGGCTGGTGTTCGCCACGCACCGGGACGGCGGGCAGCGGCAGTTCGTGGAGCGACCGGTGCCGCACGTGCCCGACGAGTCGCTCGCGCCCCTGCTGGAGTGGGCGCAGGAGCGGCTGGGCGAGCCCCTGACCGTGCCGGACCTCGCGCAGCGCGCGGCGGTGTCACCGGCGACCCTGCACCGGCGGTTCCGGGCGCAGCTGGGGACGACGCCGCTCGCCTGGCTGACGGCCGAGCGCGTGACCCTCGCCCGGCGGATGATGGAGCGCGGGGAGGAGCGGCTGGACGTGGTCGCGGCGCGGAGCGGGCTGGGCACCGCCGCGAACCTGCGGGCCCGGCTGCGGCGCGAGACGGGGCTCAGCCCGTCGGCCTACCGGCGGCGTTTCGGCCCGGGTGCGGGGGAAGCGATCACGTCATGAGATTCCTCGTGTACGACCGGCTCCTCGGCATCGGTGACGACTACTGGATCGAGGACGACAAGGGCGCCAAGGCGTACCTCGTCGACGGCAAGGCGATGCGGCTGCGGGACACCTGGGAGCTGAAGGACACCCAGGGGAACGTGCTCATCGACATCCGCCAGAAGATGCTCACCCTGCGCGACACGATGGTGATCGAGCGGGGCGGCGAGCCCCTGGCCCGGATCAAGCGGAAGCGGCTGTCGCTGCTGCGCAACCACTACCTGGTCTCCCTGGCCGACGGCACCGAGCTGGACGTCAGCGGCAAGGTCCTCGACCGGGAGTTCGCCATCGAGTACGACGGTGAGCTGCTGGCCGTCGTCTCCCGGCGGTGGCTGACCCTCCGGGACACCTACGGCGTCGACGTCGTCCGGGACGACGCGGACCCGGCGCTGCTGATCGCGCTGACGGTGTGTGTGATCCACCTGGCGGAGAAGGAGCGGGGGAACGACTGACGGCGGTGCGCGACGAAGCGGCCGGGAGGGCTGGGCCGGTGCCGCTGCCGCGGCACTCCGCCGGTACGGCGTCCGAGCGTAGGGCGCCGGGACGGCGCCCGGACGGTACGGCCCCGACGCCCGGAAGGTACGGCTCCGCTCGGTGAGGCGCCCCGCCGGTAAAGCGCCCGCGGCACGCGTACGCGGCCCGCGCGGCGCCCGGGTCCCCGGCCGGTCACGGCGTCGCGGACGGCGCTCCGCACGCCCCGGCACATGGCGTACCCGCGCGGGTCAGTACCATGCGGTCGATCGTTCGTGTCATGTTCATACAGGGGTGGGAACAACTTGAGATTGAGACGTCGAGTACGCCGTACGGCCGTGGGCTCCGCCCTCGGTGTCGTCGCGGTCCTGGGTCTGCAGAGCGTCGCGGGCGGCGCCGCTGTCGGGACCGGGAACGCGACGGCGCACCAGCCGAGCGTGTACAGCGCCGCCGGGCAGGAGTCCGCGCCCGTCAAGAGCGAGGTGCACAGGCTGGCGCTCGCCGACAAGGGCCGGGGAGAGGCCGTGCTGTCCCGGCGGGACACCGAGCGCTTCGCCCTCCTGGGTGTCTCCTGGACGGACCCCGCGGCGACGGTCGAGGGGACCATCCAGGCGCGGGCCAGGAACGCCGAGACGGGTGAGTGGGGCGAGTGGAAGGACCTCGAGCCCTACCCGGCGCTGCTCGACGGCCGTCGCGCGGGCGCGCGCGGTTCCACCGAGCCGATCTGGGTCGAAGCCTCCGACGGCGCCGAAGTCCGCATCAGTGACGGCGCCGCCAACGGCACCCTGCCGGCCGGTCTGCGCCTCGACCTGGTCGACCCGGGCACCACCGAGGCGGACGGCGCCTCCGGGACCCTGAACGCCGAGCCCGCCGCCTTCGCGCAGGACGTGCCGCCCACGACGCCCGGCCCGGCGTCCTCGGCGCCGCAGCCGGCCATCGTCTCCCGCGCCGACTGGGGCGCGGACGAGAGCCTGAACGACGAGGGCCCCATCTACCTGCCGGACGGCAAGATACGTGCCGCCTTCGTGCACCACACGACGGACGCGGAGTACGACTGCTCGGAGTCCGCCGCGGTGGTCCGGGCGATCCACGTCTACCACGTGAAGACCAACGGCTGGCGCGACCTCGGGTACAACTTCCTCGTCGACAAGTGCGGCAAGATCTTCGAGGGCCGCCAGGGCGGCATCGACCAGCCGGTGATGGGAGCCCACACCTACGGCTGGAACTCCCAGTCGACGAGCGTCGCCTTCATCGGCAACTACACGCGGCAGACCGCGCCCGACGCGGCCCTGGTCTCGGCGTCGCGGGTGATCGCGTACAAGCTCGGCCAGTACGGCGTCAACCCCGCGGGCAAGGCCACGCTGACCGCGGGCGCCACGCAGACGAACTACTTCCGTACGTCCTTCACCGCCGGTCAGGACTACACCTTCGACGCCGTCTCCGGGCACCGCAACGGCTACAACACCGAGTGCCCCGGCACCATGCTGTACCCGCAGCTGCCCACGATCCGGGGCTACGCGAGCGGCACCGTGGCGGGACTCGCCGTCACGTCGCTGAGCGGTGAGGCGACCAAGGCGGGCAGCGGCTACCAGACGCCCGGCCAGGCCTCGGTCAACTGGACCACGTCCACCCAGAACGGCCTGATCCACAAGTTCGAGGTGCTGGTCGACGGCCAGGCCGTCGGCTGGAGCTGGGGCCACATCCGCACGTCGTCCGTCACGATCGAGGGGTACGGCGCGCACACGGTGGCCGTCCGCGCCACACACACCTCGGGCAAGGTGACGACGTCCGCTCCGGTCACGGTCACCGTGCCCGGCCCGAAGACCTTCAAGCCGGTCACCCCGACCCGGCTGATGGACACCCGGTCCGGCCTGGGCGTGGCGAAGGCCAAGGTCGGTTCCGGCGACGAGGTGGTCCTGCAGGTCACCGGCAACGGCGTGGTCCCGTCCACCGGCGTCGGCGCGGTCGTCCTGAACGTCACCGCGACCAACCCGACCTCGTCCTCCTACGTCTCGGTCTACCCGAACGGCACCGAGCGCACGTCCGCGTCGAACCTGAACTTCACCGCCGGCCGGACCATCCCGAACCTGGTGGTCGTCCCGGTCGTCGACGGCAAGGTGCGGTTCTACAACCACGCGGGCACGGTCGACCTGATCGCCGACGTCACGGGCTACTACACGACGGGCACCGACGGTTCGACCCACGTCAACCTCGGTCCGAAGCGGCTGATGGACACCCGCTACGGCATCGGCGTGCCGAAGGCGGCCGTCGGCCCCCGGGGCCAGGTGACGCTGCCCGTCGCCGGCGTCGAGGGCGTCCCGGCCGAGGGCGTCACGGCGGTGGTCCTGAACGTGACCGCCACCAACCCGACCTCGTCCTCCTACGTCTCGGTCTACCCGGACGGCACGACCCGCACCTCCGCGTCCAACCTGAACTTCACCGCCGGCCAGACCATCCCGAACCTCGTGGTGGTCCCCGTCGTCAACGGCAAGGTGAACTTCTACAACCACGCCGGCACGGTCGACCTGATCGCCGACATCACCGGCTACTTCACCTCGGGGACCGAGGGTGCCTCGCACATCAACCTCGGTCCGAAGCGGCTGATGGACACCCGCTACGGCATCGGCGTGCCGAAGGCGGCCGTCGGCCCCCGGGGCCAGGTGACGCTGCCCGTCGCCGGCGTCGAGGGCGTCCCGGCCGAGGGCGTCACGGCGGTGGTCCTGAACGTGACCGCCACCAACCCGACCTCGTCCTCCTACGTCTCGGTCTACCCGGACGGCACGACCCGCACCTCCGCGTCCAACCTGAACTTCACCGCCGGCCAGACCATCCCGAACCTCGTGGTGGTCCCCGTCGTCAACGGCAAGGTGAACTTCTACAACCACGCCGGCACGGTCGACCTGATCGCCGACATCACCGGCTACTTCACCAAGTGAGTCCCGCCTGACCCCGAGCAACGCGTCACGACGGCTCCCGAGGCCTGCTTCCGGCCTCGGGAGCCGTCGTCGTCGTACGGGGTGCCGGCCTACCCGCAGCCCGGTGGACGGGCCGCTCACGGCGGCGCCGACGGGGCCGAGGGGCCCCGCTCAGCACGTCCCGCTCAGCACGTCCCGCTCACCACGTCCCGCTCACCAGGCCCCGCTCACCGGGGCCGCGCGGGCGGGCCTACCGCCGAGGGGGCTCCAGCCCGAGCACCCGGTCCTTCAGTGCCGGGAACCGTTCGCGGGTCCGCGCCACCTCCGCCGGGTCGAACTCCACCGTGAGCACCTCCTCGTCCGCGCCGGCCTCCGCCAGCACCTCGCCCCACGGATCGACCACGACCGAGTGACCGGCCTGCGGAACTCCGGCGTGCGTCCCGGCCGTTGCGCAGGCGAGGACGAACGCCTGGTTCTCCACCGCACGCGCCCGGGCGAGGAGCGTCCAGTGCGACCGGCGGCGCTCCGGCCAGCCCGCCGGGACGACGAGCGTCTCGGCACCGGCGTCGACGAGGCCGCGGAAGAGTTCGGGGAAGCGGAGGTCGTAGCAGGTCGCCACGCCAAGGGTCGTCCCGGGCAGAGGGACCGTCACCAGTTCGCGCCCCGCGCCCATCAGTACGGCCTCGCCCTGGTCGAAGCCGAACCGGTGGATCTTGCGGTAGGCGGCGGCCAGGTCACCGGAGGGGGAGAGGACGAGAGAGGTGTTGTAGAGCCGCCCGTCGGCGGCACGCTCGGGGACGGACCCCGCGTGCAGCCACACACCCGCGTCACTCGCCGCCTTCGCCATCGCCTCGTACGTCGGGCCCTCGAGCGGCTCGGCCTCCGCGCCGAACTCGTCGAAGGCGAAGGCGCCCGTGGTCCACAGCTCCGGGAGTACGACGAGATCCGCGCCCGCCGCGTCCCGTACCAGCGAGGCCGCCCGCCGACGGCGCGCTTCGACGGATTCGCCCCCGTTCACGTCGATTTGGATCAAAGAGGCGCGCACGCTACCACCGTCCTGCCATTCGGGCCGTCCCCAAGGGTGTCCACACGGCCTACGATCGTCACACGAAAGCACTGCCGGGGTGCCGCACAGCAGCGTAACTTAGCGTTTCGACACACCCACTGACCGCCGCCACCTCCCGCAGGCGCCGCCGCCGAGACAACCGCCCGTGTACCGACCGCCGAGGGGTCCCGTTCCGTGAGTCTGCATCCCACCCTCCAGCCCTACGCCGACGCCTGGACTCACTCCATCGAGGCGATAACCGAGCTGGTCCAGCCGCTTGTGGAAGCAGAGTGGAACCGCCGCACCCCCTGCCCGGGCTGGTCGGTGCGCGACGTCGTCTCCCACGTCATGGGTCTGGACTCCGAGATGCTCGGCGACCCGCGCCCCATCCACACCCTCCCGCGCGACCTCTTCCACGTCACCAACGACCACCAGCGCTACATGGAGATGCAGGTCGACGTCCGCCGCCACCACACGGCGCCGGAGATGACGTCCGAGCTGGAGTACATGATCATCCGGCGCAACCGGCAGCTGCGGAACGAGTCGCGTGACCCCGGCACGAAGGTGCGCGGCCCGTTCGGCACCGAGCTGACCCTGGAGGAGTCGATGCGCCGGCACTCCTTCGAGGTGTGGGCGCACGAGCAGGACCTGCGCACGGCCCTCGGCCGTCCCGGCAACCTGGACTCCCCCGGCGCGCACGTCGCCCGCGACGTCCTGCTCGCCGCGCTGCCGGCCGTCGTCGCCGAACGCGCCGACGCGCCGCGCAGTTCCGCCGTCGTCTTCGACGTCCACGGCCCGGTCGAGTTCCTGCGCACGATCCGCGTCGACATCCAGGGCCGCGGCACCCTGGAGACGGCCCCCGCCCTCGGCCCCGCCGCCACCCTCACCCTCGACTGGGAGACCTACGTCCGCCTGGCCTGCGGCCGGGTGAGCCCCGACGCGGCGGCGGACCGCATCAAGACGGAGGGCGACCCGGACCTGGCGACGGCCATCCTGCGGAACTTCGTGGTCACCCAGTGACACCGGGGAGAGTGACGCCGGGGAACGGGACCGCCCCGTCCGACGCCTGAGGACGAGGCCGTCCGGGCCGAGAGCGGGGCCTGGGGGCAGCAAGCCCCCGGCCAGGCCCGCACCGGTCCCCGCGCCTACACCGGCACGTGCACCGTCTCCACCCGGCTGGCCACCAACCGCTCCCGCTCCCTGCGCGCCGCCCGCTTCCGCAGCCGCAGAATCTGCGTCACGCCCAGCGCCTGCAGCACGAACACCGACGAGAAGGCGACGGTGTAGTCGTCACCGGTCGCGTCCAGCAGCACCCCGACCGCGAACAAGGTGGTCATCGACGCCACGAAACCCCCCATGTTCGTGATCCCGGACGCCGTTCCCTGCCGCTCCGGCGGATTCGCCGGCCGTGCGAAGTCGAAACCGATCATCGACGCCGGCCCGCAGGCACCGAGCACCGTGCACAGCACGACGAGCAGCCACATCGGCGCACGGTCGGCCGGATAGGCGAGTGTCGCCGCCCACAGGAGCGCCGTCGCGCCCACCGTGCCGAGCGCCAGCGGCAGCCGGGCCGCGTGGTGCCGGGCGATGATCTGGCCGTAGACCAGGCCGACCGCCATGTTGGACAGCACCACGAGGGTCAGCAGCCCGCCGGCCGTCGCCCGGGTCAGCCCCTGCGCCTCGACCAGGAACGGCATCCCCCACAGCAGCAGGAACACCATCGCCGGGAACTGGGTGGTGAAGTGCACCCACAGCCCGAGCCGCGTCCCCGGCTCCCGCCAGGACATGGCGATCTGCCGCCGTACGTACGCGGCCCCCTGGTGCGGCAGCGGCTCCGGCTCGTGCCCCTCGGGGTGGTCCTTGAGGAACAGCAGCAGCAGGACGAAGACGACCACACCGGCCAGCGCGCTGCCCGCGAACGCCGCCGTCCAGCCGATGCCGTGCAGCAGCCGGGCCAGGACCAGGGTGGAGACCAGGTTGCCCGCCATGCCGACCAGGCCGGCGAGCTGGGCGACCATCGGCCCCCGCCGGGCGGGGAACCAGCGGGTGCCGAGGCGCAGCACGCTGATGAAGGTCATCGCGTCCCCGCAGCCGAGCAGCGCCCGCGAGGCGAGCGCCATGCCGTACGAGGGGGAGAAGGCGAAGCCCAGCTGCCCGACCGTGAACAGGACGACACCGATGCCCAGCACCTTCTTCGTGCCGAGCCGGTCGACCAGCAGGCCGACGGGTATCTGCATACCGGCGTAGACCAGCAGCTGGAGGATGGAGAAGGTGGACAGGGCGGAGGCGTTCACGTGGAAGCGGTCGGCCGCGTCGAGGCCGGCCACCCCCAGGGACGTACGGAAGATGACGGCGACGAAGTAGACGGAGACGCCGACGCCCCAGACGGCGATCGCGCGCCGGCCGCCCGGAGGGTCTCCGGGCAGCGCCTTCCCGGCCGACGTGGCCGAACTCATCGGACCTCCCCCCGGGCCAGGTGCGAGAACCAGCCCACGTGCCGGTGGACCACGCCGACTGCCGCCTCCGCGTCCCCGGCGCGCAGGGCGTCGAGGATCTCCTCGTGCTCGGCGAGGGTCTTGGCGATCCGGTCGGGGTGGGAGTGCATGACGGCGACGCCCATGCGCAGCTGGCGGTCGCGGAGCTGGTCGTAGAGGCGGGAGAGGATCTCGTTGCCGCCGCTGCGGACGATCTCGGCGTGGAAGCAGCGGTCGGTGACGGAGGCGGCGGCGAAGTCGCCGGCGGCGGCCTGCTCCTTCTGCCGGTCGAGCAGTTCCGCCAGCCGCTCCACGAGCGCGGGCGGGGCCGGTACGGCCTTGCGCGCCGCGTGTTCCTCGACCAGCAGCCGGGTCTCCACCACGTCCGCGATCTCCTGGGCGGAGACGGGCAGGACCAGCGCCCCCTTCTTCGGATACAGCCGGATCAGGCCCTCGGCCTCGAGCCGGAGCAGCGCCTCGCGCACCGGTGTGCGGGAGACGCCCACGGCCTCGGCGAGTTCACCCTCGGTGAGCAGGGTCCCGCCCTCGTAGTGGCGCTCGAGGACGCCCTGCTTGACGTGGGTGTAGACGCGGTCCGCCGCGGGGGGTTGCTTCACTGCCGTGGTCATGCCGACAGGATAGATACAACAGGGACGCAAGAATGCGACGGTCCACCATGCGGACGTCCGGCCACTCGTCAGGGGGACGCGGTGAACCGCCCCGGCCACCGCGCGGCCATCCGTGCTATTCACATGTCGCACGGACGCGGCCGGCACCACATCGACCACAACTCGGCCGCGCGCCAGGGGAATTCACCGAAACCGGGGTACTCGACTTGTTGAACGTCATGCAGGGGATCCGCCTCCGCGCCGCCGTCACCGCCGCCCTGACCGGCGGGGCCGTACTCGCGACCGGAGCCCTCACCGCACCCGCGCAGGCCGCCGCCGCACCCGGACGGGTCACCGCCGCGCCCGCACGGGCCGCCGCCGCGCCCTCGATCGTCGCCAAGGGCGGCTTCGTGATGAACGACGCGAACGGCAGGGCGCTCTACACCAAGGCCGCGGACACCAGGCGCGCCACCGGCTCCACCACCAAGATCATGACCGTCAAGGTCGTCCTCTCCCAGCCGAAGCTGAACCTGGACGCCAAGGTCACGGTCCAGATGGCATACAGCGACTACATCGTCTCGAAGAACGCGTCCTCCGCCCGCCTCATCGTCGGCGACAAGGTGACGGTCCGGCAGCTGCTGTACGGGCTGATGCTGCCGTCGGGCTGCGACGCCGCGTACGCCCTCGCCGACAGGTTCGGCACGGGGAAGACCCGTGCGGCCCGCGTGAAGTCGTTCATCGGCAAGATGAATGCGGAGGCGAAGAAGCTGGGCCTGAAGAACACCCGCTTCGACTCGTTCGACGGCATCGGCAACGGCGGGAACTACTCCACGCCGCGCGACCTGACGAAGCTGGCGAGCAGCGCCCTGAAGAACTCCACCTTCCGCACGATCGTGAAGACGAGGAAGTACACGGCGAAGACGGTCACGAGGAAGGGCGGCACCCGCACCATGGCGCCCTGGGTCAACACCAACACGCTGCTCGGTAGTTACAGCGGCGCGATCGGCGTCAAGACCGGCTCGGGCCAGGAGGCCAAGTACTGCCTGGTCTTCGCCGCGACCCGGAAGGGGAAGACCGTCGTGGGCACGGTGCTGACCTCCTCGTCCTCGGCGCAGCGCGCCAAGGACGCGACGAAGCTGATGAACTACGGCTTCGCCAGGCTGAACTGAGCCGCCCGGACCGCGGAAGGGGCGCCACGACTCCGGCTCGTGGCGCCCCTCCCGTCATGCATCCGCTCGGTGCGCGGCCTTCACGCCCAGCTGATCAACCGCTTCGGCTGCTCCAGGATCGCGGCGACGTCGGCGAGGACCTTGGAGCCGAGTTCGCCGTCGACGAGG
>NZ_JBNGGC010000063.1:0-16106 GCF_049974565.1 Streptomyces sp. WG5
GGCCACCGGATGACCAAAGGGGCCGCCCGGCCTCCGGCCGGACAGCCCCTCAGCAAGATCTTCATCAGTCTTCTAGGCGGAGGCCGGTGTCTGGCCCGCGCCAGCCGGGTCGGCGGGCGGTAGGGCTCCTGGTGGTGGGTCGGGTGGTGGCTGTGGAGTGGCGGCGAGGGCTGTTGCTTGCCGGTAGCTGATGATGGCTTGGATTCTTTTTTCAGGGTCTGTTATCTGGTCGAGTGTGGCTGCGAATTTCTCATCGACCAGTGTTCCTTTTCGTTGTCGTGAGTGTTCGAGGATCAGGCTGGTGAGGGGGACGGCGAGGTATGCCGCGATGACGATCGCTCCTACGGCCCACCAGGGTGCGCCGCCCAGGGCGCCGGCGAGGACGGCGGGGAGTCCGGCCAGAAGGCCGGCGATGGGGGCGAGGGAGGACGAGTTCATCGCGTGGATGCCCTTCCAGCACGTGACGGCTGGGCCGCCTCATGCCTGAACGAGCCGTGCGGGCACGGCTGGGACGGAGAGAGGCGGCACAGGTGTGCCGTGGTGTGAGGGCATGCCGAGGGCCGGCGTCGCCGTAGGGCGGGCCGGTGGTGTTTTACGGCAGGCCTGTCAGCCCCTTGGGGGACCGGTTCGCTGGTCCCGCGGGGTGTTTTGGAGGATTGGTTCGGCGGTTTTAGCGGATGTTTTCTTCGGCTTTTTGGGCAGGGTGGGCTATATAGCGTTCGTAACAAAAAGAATGCTGATAAAGCCCTTAAGCCGGTTCATTAACCTTTTCCGCGCCGCCTTTCTCTTACTCGTTGGTCTCGTGCATCCTCTTGCGGGCACGCCAGACCTGCTCACCAGTATCGGTCATCGCGGCACCGTCTGGGGCCTGTTCAAGCAGATCAGTGCCAGAAGTTCTACCCGATCGCGGCTGGCTGAAGGAGTCGGCCGACCAGGTCGGTGGCGCTAGCCAGAGGGTTCAGGCGGTGATCAGGCCGGCTGTGGTGAGGAGGTGTTGTTGGTGGGGGTGGAGGAGCAGCCAGGAACGCCGCTGTTTCTGCGTCCAGCGGCGGGCTGCTGGGTGGCGGGGGTGGGTGCGGGCGTGGTGGTAGGCGCGTTGCCAGACCATGCCCCAGGGCGGGTTCCACCAGGGGTCGATGGCGGTCAGGGCGCGGGCTGCGGGGAAGGAGGGGCTGGACTTGTTGGCGCGGTAGCGCTGTTTGATCAGCCATCGGCCCAGGGAGAAGCCCTCGTGGAGGGTGTCGTGGGGCATGGCCAGATGGCCGTGGGTCTCGGCGAAGGCCTTGGCGTGTTCGACAGCGGTGCGCCAGGGGTATGCACGGCGGGTGCGCGCGTGGGCGACCTCGGGCGTGACGCCGATCAGTGCTAGAAGCTGCTGCTGGTCTGGATGGAGCTGGTCGTACTTCAGGCAGGCCCGGCTGATCCAGCTCCCCAGGACGGTGCCGGGGGAGGGGACCAGCCCGGCGGGGTCGAACGGGCGGCCCGCTTTTATGTGGTCGCGGGCTCGGTAGTAGTTGCGCTGCCAGTACAGGTCCCAGGGCGGGTTCCACCAGGGGTCGATGGCGGCGAGTTCGGCCAGGTGGGGTGAGGGCGGCATACCGGCTCGGGCGCGTTGTTTGGCTCGGTTGCGTTGGCTGAACAGCCACGTGCCCAGGGGGTAGCCGTCGTGCCGGGTGTCGCGGGGGACGGCGAGGTGGCCGTGCTCAGCGTGCCAGGCACGGGCGTGTGCCATGGCTGTCTCGAAGCCCGACCTCAGATCGGGGCGATGTCCGAGGCGGCTGCGGGGCTCGCGGGGACACTTCGGCTCGATGACACGCCGCGTGCGGCGTGGACCGGTGGGAGTCGCAGGATCTGCAGCCTTTCTGGCTTGGCTGGTCTTGTCTTCCACATCCGCGGCTGAGGGCGCAGCCGGTCTCTTCGGCGCTGTACGTGCATGTTCCAGGGCCGTGCGGGCCACATGGGACGTGATGCCGATGCCGGCGAGGAGTTGCCGCTGCTCCCCGCTGAGCTCGTCGTACTTGGAGCACTGGCGCCACAACCAGTCGGCCGCACCGGAGTCGTCGAGGTCATTGAAGCCGTTCTCGGCCTGGAGGCGGCGGCCGGCTGCGGCGTCGCGGGCGCGGTAGTAGTGACGCTGCCACGTCAGGTGCCAAGGCGGGTTCCACCAGGGATCGATGTCCTTAAGGGCATCAGCCCGGTCGGCGGGCATGGTCCGGCGGTTGGAGCGCTGGTGGTTGCGCTGGTTGGCCAGCCACTGACCCAGTGGGTAGCCGTCGTGCACGGCCGTATGGGCGACGACAGCGAGGTTGCCGTGGACGTCTGCGAACGCGCGGGCATGCGCCAGCCCTACCTGGAAGCGTTCTGCATAACTGCGTCGTCTGGGGCGGGCGGCGGCCGCAGCTGCGGCGTCGATGCCGATCTGGGTGAGGGGGTGCTGCTGTTCCGGATGGAGGGCGGGGTAGCGGGTGCACTGCAGGTACAGCCATTCGCCCAGACTGTAGCTGGTGGTGGGAAAGCCGCTGGCGGGCTCGAGCGGGCCGTGGTTTTCGGCGTGATCGCGGGCATGGTGCCAGGTGCGCTGCCACAGCGTGCTCCAGGGAGCGTGCCACCACGGGTACAGCGCCGTGAGGGCGGTGGCTTGACGGGCGGGCATGCGGGTGTGCCGAGCGCGGGTGTTAGCCAGCCACTGGCCCAGCGGATAGCCGGCAGGAGTGTCTTCCTTGGGTACGGCGAGGTGCCCGTGTTCCTTGTAGTAGGCGCGGGCATGGGCGAGTCCTTGGGAGAAGGCGCGCTCGGCCTGGAGGCTGTGGCCGCGCAGCCGCATGACGGGCCTTGGGACAGTCGGGGTGCCGTCGGCGGCCGGAACATGAGGCAGGAGGTCGCTGAGAGGGCGAGGCCGGTGTGCCGAGTGCACCCTCCACAGCGCCTTGTGCGCGGCGGCCTCACCAGAGGCGCGGGTCCTCACGCAGGAGTGGGCCCAGGTGAACAGCGGTCCGTGGGTGATGGCGGCGAGGTGGTGGACGAGCCACGGCCGCTGCAGCTCATGGGCGACCTCAGTCACAAGGGCGGGTAGCTCACCGAGACGGTAGGGGAGATGGCCGCCCGATTCGGCGACAGTGCGTTGCTGCAGAGGGCGGCTGGCCAGCAGACGGGCGAGGGCGACGGTCTCGGGATAGGTGATCAGGTCGCGGGCGGCCACTGTCCACCAGCTCGCATCGACGTCGTCCGGTCGCGTGGCCTCGAGGCGTGCTGGCCACGCCCGTTCCTCGACGGACCGGGGCTGGTCCCACCAGGAGCCCGTGATGGCGCGAGCAACCTCGAAAGCCTGCACCCCGGCGGGGGAGCGGCGCAGCAGCCGGACATGCCGCCGCTGGGCCTCGACCACCTCCGGGCACCGGCCGAGGGGCACGGGCAGGCCCCTGGCGTGGGGCAGGTACAGCAGCCAGTACTGGTGGCGTGCGCAGACCCGCTCCTCGGGCCCCAGGTACCGGCGGGCGGGTACGTGGCGGCCGGTACGGGCGGCGGTGCAGGCGGGGCAGGTGGGCCCCCAGGGGGCGACAGCTTCCTCACCACGTGTCAGCCGACCGGCCGGGCCGCCGCGGTAGTGCGCGTGCGGTTCTGCCCGCGTCCACGCCGGTAGAGCGCTCTGCAGCGTTGCCGCTCCCACGCGGCTGAGGACACCCACGCGCTCGCGTGCCTGGGCGTTGAGGTGGATCTCGCTGTCCGGGTGGAGCATCCCGGCGACGTTTTGTCGGCCATCGGTCTCGGTGATAGCGGCGAGCAGGTCGCGCAGGCCGAGGTGGTAGCGGGCGGCGAGCCGGTTCAGGAACGACAGCGTCAGCTCCCCGCGCAGCGGTGCCACGCGTCCGGCCGCCCCGCTGGCCAGGGCCATGACGAGGACGCCGGACCCTGCCGTGCGTTCCCCGCCGCCAGCCGTGCTGCGGGCTCTCGCACGGGGTGGATGCTGGTGTGCCATCTCAGCGCGCTTCAGGACCGCCGAGGGCGGGCCGGCCGGGCCTGGGTTTCGGCGGCTGCGTCGAGCTCGACCTCGCTCAGGAGTTGCTTGGTGATGCGTTCGGTGCCTTCGGTGAGGGCGATGAGGGCCGCTTCGCGGATGAGGTGGGAGAGGCTGCCGATCCGTCCTGCGGTGCGGGCGTGGAGGTAGGCGGCGTGCTTGAGGAGGGTTCCGGGGCGGTGTGCGCGCAGCCGCAGTAGGTCTTCCATGGCCCGCACGAGGTCGTCCCAGACCGCCCGGTCCTGCTCGGTGGCATACGCCAGCGGGCGGTGGCGGAAGATCTTGAAGCGGCCGGCGATCTGCGCCCCGCGTACTCCGCTGAGCAGTGAGGAGGTCTCGATGTCGATCGCGGAGTACACGAAGGTGGCGGGGATGCGTTCGCCGAGGTACTTGAGCTGGTCGGAGGTTTCCGCGCCGGCGCGCCGCTGGGTGTCCAGGAGGTGGACGTCGTCGATGAGGACCAGTTGGGTGCCCAGTTCGCATAAAAGGTCGCATACGGCGCTGGTGATCTGGGTCTGGTTGAGGCGGTCGGTGATGGGCATGCCGAGGAACCGGGCGAACTCGCTGACGAGCATTTTCGGGGTGGCGGCCGGCGGCACGCTGATGAACAGCACGGGCCTGCGCTCTGCCTGTCCTGGGTGCTGGCGGGCGTCGGCCAGCTGGAAGGAACGCCCGAGCGCCATCATCGTGGTGGTTTTACCCGTCGTGGCCGGGCCGGAGATGATCAGACCGCGGCGGGCGCCGACCTGCTGGCGGCGATTGACCAGCAGCAGCCGGCGTACGGCGGTGAAAACGCTGTCCATCGCCGGGGTGCGCATGACGGCGAGTTCGGAGTGGTAGTCCTCGCGCTCCGCCTGGGACCAGGCGGGATCGGCGGCGTCGCGTGCGGGCGCCGGGGGACGGTGGACGAAGGCGTCCCATCCCTGCCATACGGTCGGAGGGGCCAGCGGGGCGAACCCGACGGCATCGTTGGAGATCGGGCTCACCATCGCAGGGATTCCTCGAAGGGGTCGTAGACCGTGACCTGGGCGCGGCGCGGGACAGGTACGCCGGCTTCCTGCACTGGAGCGGTTGAGGAGTCGCTCGGCTGTGCGCCTTCAGCCGGCCAGGCGCCCACGGCGTCGTCGTCGGTCAGGGGCTCCTCGTCGTCCTCGCTGGCGTCGAAGACGTCCTCGTCAGCAGGCTCGAGCGCCCTGGCCTCGTGCTGCTGGCCGTACAGGATCCCCCACACCGCGCCGCCATTGTTCGCGGCGCCGGCGCGGGCCCGGGCGGTGACGACCTTTTCCCGGTGGCTGCCCTGCCCCGCGGCGGCGCGCTCGAGCAACTCGCGCAAGGCGAGGGCCAGGTCGTGTTCGTGTTGGACGCGGCTGCCGCGCCGGGCGACGGTGCGCCGGATGTGCTGCCAGGTGAAGTCGGTGAACGGGGCGGTGACCAGGGTGTGGTGGATCCATGGCACCGTCTCCCAGCTCCACCCATGCTGGGCCTGGCCGGGGTTGGGCAGGCGTACCCAGATCTGGCCGGGTGCGTGCGGGTCGTAGTGGATCTCCCACAGTCCATCCCCTGCCAGCGAGCGTTCGCCGCGGTGGGGGTTGAGGGCCTTGTGGTCGTAGGTGCGATAGTCGATGCGGATCCCGTAGTCGTTGATCTTCTGCCGCTTGACGGGCATCAGCTCGATGTAGTCCTCGCGGCCCAGCGGCACCGGAACGTACCCGCACACGGCCACTAGAGCAGCCCACATCTCGTTCGGCGACAGAGCTTGGTGCGGCATCATCGGGTGCCGCAGCCCGTCGTGAGACCGCTCCTGCCACCCGCAGATGATCCACTCATCGAACATCTCGGCCAGCTGGGCAAGCGTCCATACCGCCTCGCCTTCCGCCCCCTGCCCGCGCTCACCGGTGTGCGCGCCCGTGTAGCCGGCGACGTGCTGCACGAACAGCGTCTTGATCGAGGAGAAGGTGCGCTCCACGTGCCCCTTCGCCGGCCCGTTGCCCGGCGGCGCGGGCTGTACGGAAATGCCCAGGGACTCGCACGCGGCGATGAACGAGGACGAGATGAACACGTTCCCCTGGTCGACCACGATGGTCTGCGGGGTAATCACCGGCCGTGCCGAGGCACCTTCCAGCCGGGCGTCCATGCTCAGCAGCCGCTCGTAGGGGACCACCGACGCTTCCATCGCCAGCGCCTTGGGCCAGGTGGGCCGCATCGGCGCCGGGACCATCATCTGCGCCAGCAACTGCGCGGCATCCACACTGCGCGTCCCCTTCGGGCGCAGCACGGCCGCGCAGATACTGCGGGTCGCCACGTCCAGTGCGATGGTCAGCTCGGGGCGTTCCACCACTCCGTCGTCCAGCACCACGAAGGCATCCAGCAGGGTGCTGTCCATCATCACCAGCTCGCCCGGCGCCATTACTGTCGTCGGCACGAACGGCGGAGCCGGGCGTGCCGAACGCCAGCGGCGCCGCCGCGCAGTGCCCAGCAGCCCGCGCCCGTCGGCGAGAGCGTGTACCAGCCGATTGAATGTCGCACTCGAGGGCAGCGGTACGACCCCGTCCCCGTGCCGCTCGGCCAGCAGCCGCTCGGTGTACACCCGAAGGCGCTCCAGCGTCCCGCTGGAGCGTTCCCGACCGGCCTCCAGCACCTCCTGCAGGGCCTCCACCACCCGCTCGTCCGCACGCCCCAGCGTGGTCCGCGGCCGTGTGGCCCGGTGGTCCACCAGCCCCCACAGCCCATCCTGGCGGTACCGGGCCCGCATCCGCCGCACCGTGACCGCGCTGGTGGGCATCCCCGCCGCCGACAGCTCGGCCGCCTTCGCCTCCTCCCGCTGCGCCAACGTCCGCATGTCCGGGTCGTACTCCGCCCGCGGACGCCCCACGCAGTCGCCTCCATCCGGCCGCCCGGTCTCCACCTCCCGCACATGCCGCTCCCAGGCCAGCGCCCGCTCCCGCACCGCCTCGGGCAGCGACTCCAGCAAGCCCAGCGGCGGCACCCTGGACCGTCTTGACGCATCCAGGACCTCGAAGCCCGCATCGGCGACGAGCAGCGACAGCAGCAGCGCCACTACCTCGCCGTTCTCGGCGACCAGCCGCACTTGACCGCCTAGGAGGGCGGCCACCGTCCAGGTCCGCCCCTCGAACCGCACCCGGCATCCCAGCTCCACCACCGGCCCACCCGGCACCCCGCCGCGCGTCCTCACCCTGCCGCCTGCGCCCACACCGGCATCCGCTCATGCATCGGCATGCCCAGGTCCGCCGCGAGCCGTCCCGCCCACAAGGCATGGAACAGCGCGGGAAGCACCAGCATCGGATCCCCGATCCCGCGTACGCCCTCCCACAGCGGCGCTGGCTCGGCGAACGCCTCCTGCAACTCGGCGGCCAGCTGCCGTCCCCCGAGATGCCGCGGGTGCCGGTACCCGGCCAGCCAAGTCACGTTGCGCCGGTAGATCGGGTCGACAGGCCCGAGCACCCAGTACCGCCAGCCCACCGCCGTACAGATCTCTCCGACCACCGCAGCAACAAACCGCTGACGCCGAGACAGCTCTCCTCTCCCTGTGCAGTCGGCGAGCACCCCCCGGCCATCGGCCAGCCGGAGCATCAGCTGAGGAGCATGCGACCGCACCCCGCTCGGCCCATGCCACCGCAGTTCAAGCGGCCGGGCGGCCAGGCCGCTGACGCGCGGGTCGCGGTCGAGGAGCATCACGTGCAGCCGCATCGCCGCGGACCCGTAGTGCACCAGCCGTCCGGTGGTGGCCGACCACCACCAGCCCGGTGCCAGCCGCTTGCCTTTGCGGACTGGGAATGGCTTCAGCGGCGGACAGTTCTCGAAGACCACCTCGCCAGCGGCCGACAACCACCTCGAACACTCCGTCGCCCCGCCCGCAACCCGGAACAGTACATCCACCGACTCGACTCCAGGCCGCCGTACCCTCGCTCCATCCCGCCCAGCATCCTGCATACAGAACTAAACGGCTTATCGGCCCATCCGGTAATGGGTGCGCGCGGCCCATCGGCGAACGTCAGCTGCACCCGGACTGTTCTGCAGCCCAGGTATAGCCCAGCTCAGCCAGGGCGGCCCGCTGTGTCGCATTCAGCCGGTCACGCCTGGCTTTCTGGTTACTCAGAAACACACCCAGCTTGATCGCCGAACCGTCCGGCAGCTCCTCAACGTGCGCTCGCCCAACGACGGTTCTGCCTTCCCGCTGGATGTACTGGGTGAGGGCGGCCAGACCGCGCTGGAAGGCTGACGTCTTCCCGCCGTTCTTGGCCGCCGGAGCTGGGGCGGGCTGCTCGGCGGGCGTTACCCCCAGCCGCGCGAGCCGCTGCTGCTGCTCTTCGGAGAGTTCCGCCCAGCTGCGGCGTTGTCGCTGGAGCCACTTCCCGAGGTCGTCGCCTTCGAATTGCACGCCGGGCTGGATGTCGGGCAGGCTGCCGTCGGCTTCGACTAGGTCGGCGAGGATGCGGTAGTGGCGTTGCCAGTCCAGTGGCCAGGGGCAGTTCCAGTCCGGGTCGATCGCGGCCAGCTGTTTCGCGCGCTCCGCCGCTCGTTCCGGGTTTTTCCCGAGGCCGCCTTTCCGGCGCAGGTTGGCCATGTGCTGCCCGATGGGCACCATCGCTTCGCCCTCGCCCCAGACTGCGTCCTGCCGGGGGGCGAGGTGCCCGGTGGCCCGCTGGTAGGACCGCAGTGCTGCGAGCTTGTTCTCCCAGGCTTCTTCGCCGGGTTCCCAGACCATCCCGGCTTCTGGTGCGTCCAGCAGTTCCTTGCGGTGGGGATCGAGCTCTCCGGCCCGGAGTGCCTTCCGCTGCTGGTGCACCCAGCGCCCCAGCGGAAAGTTCTTGGTCACGCCCACTTCGACCTCGACGTCGTAGGGCACGGCGTACAGGCCGGTGATCTCGTTCTCTGCTCGCCAGCGGAGCAGCGCCTGGTAACCCTCCAACCAGACGAGGCTTTCGGGCCGGTAGACCCGGGTGCGGAGGAAGGCTGCGATGGTGGCGGCGTCGCGCGGGCTGGAGAAGTGGAGCAGCGCGGACTCGGCAGCGGCCTGGGTGTCGTCGTGCTCCTGGTCCTCGCCGTCGGCCCCGATGATCCGCCCGTCTTCGTCGCGCCGGAGGTGGACCTTGCGCTTGCCGCTGGTGAGGGCACGGGAGGCGAGCTGCTCGACCAGGCGCTCATCGTGCGAGCGCAGGCCCTGGAGTACGGCTACGAGAGGGCGGAAGGAGGCGGAGGCGATCATGTCGGTCGGGTCCTCGTCGGGCTCCAGGAACACGGGCACGATGATCCGCGCGACCTTCGTGGTGCCGTCCCGGTTGAGCCGGAGCGCCCGGCCGATGTTCTGCACGATCTCCACCTGGGAGCCGCGGGTGTCGACGAAGCACACGGCCTCGACTCCCCGCTCCCCGGTGATGTCCACGCCTTCCCCAAGGACGCGGCAGCTGGCGAGGAACGCGCGGTGGACCCGGTGCCCGGCCGCGTCGATGCCGTTCGCGAACTGGCGCAGCACCTCGCGCCGCTCGGTGACGAGGTGGTCGCCGCACAGCCACGCCGACCACACCCGGTCCGGCGGGACGTGGCGGCCGGCCTCCAGCTCGTAGAACTCCGCGCCGATCGACGACTTCGACAGCTCCTCCGCGGCCGCCAGGTCATTGTCCGAGGCGTCGTTGGCGTACAGCTGCGCGGCCGTCTCCGGCATCTTCTCCGCGAAAGCGGCGGCCTCCTCCACTTTCTGGTGGAACGTCATGACCGTACGCAAGTTGCACGCCGCGGCGTGCTCCAACAACGCGGCCTGCAGGAGCGCCAGGCGCCGGCCCCGCTGCGCCTCCTCGGACTCCCCGAGGACAGGGGAGGGGTCGTGGATCTCCAGGACGTCGATCTCGAACCCGGCGAGGATGCCCCGCTCGATCGCCTCCGAGAGCCCGAGCTCGGCCAGCCACGGCCCGTAGGTCTGCGAGTCCTGGCACATCGACGCGAGCTCCAGCTCCTGGCCCTCCGCGCCCTTCTGTGGCCGGGGTGAGGCGAGGATGCGCGGGGTGGCGGTGAGGTAGAGCCGGAAGTCGGCGGGGATGCGGGTATTGTCGTGGATCGCCGCCCACGGCCGACCAAGATCACCTGCGGTTGAGTGGGCTTCGTCCACGACGGCGAGGTCGAACGGGGCCATATGCTGGCCGTACAGCCGTTCCCCGCCCGCCAGGGCGGCTTCCAGCGGCCCGCGGACCGTCCGCTGGCCCAGCGGCGCATCGGTGTCCTCGCGGTCCACGAGGGAGGCGTACGTGGCGAACACGACCGCCGGCCCGGACCCGGCCCACAGCGCCAACTGGATTGCGTTCGTGGTGGTGCGCACCCCCAGCGAGGTGAGCACCGGGTCGTTCTCCAGCGAGCACACCGCGACCATCGGCACCCGGTGGCCCACCGCACGCCACGCCTGGGCGGTCTGCGCGAGCAGGTCCAGGGTCGGAACGGTCACCAGGATCCGCCCCTTTGGGAAGCACTCCAGCGCGGCCCATGCGGCCGTGATCGTCTTTCCGGAACCGGTGGCGGAGACAACCGTTCCACGCAGCCCTTGGGGCGGCGCAGGTGTTCGTACGGGGAATCCGGCCCACTTCCGGATTCGCGAGACTGCTTCGGCCTGGTGTTCTCGCAGACTAATCATCGTGAGTCTCCCGCCGGCCTGACGGGCTCTGGGCGTCTTGTGGCACCGGGCTCTCGGCTGGCGTCTGACAGGGCGACGGCAGCTGCTGTTTGCGACGCCGGCGGAGCTCACGCTGTGCCTGGGCGCGGGCGCATTCGCGGGTGCAGTACTTGATGCCACTGGTGCGGTTCTGCCCGTACTCGGCACGGCCGCGTTGGCGAACGAAGCTCCGGCGGCAGGTCTCGTTGGCGCATTCGCGGATCGTGGCGTCTTCGGCAAGGTGGTTGTAGAGCTGCAGGAACGCCACGGAGAGGATGGTGGGGTAGCGGTCGTTCAGGCTGCCGATGCCGATACTGAACGGCTTCAGTGCGGCGTTCAGCTCACTCTCCAAGTGCATGACCCTGAATTCCAGGGCGAGCTCGCGCAGGTGGTCCAGGTCGCGCGGCCATACCTCCTCCCGGTGACTGTTGTCGGCACGCCACTGGGCCAGTTGTTCCTCGCAGACCTCGGGCTCGACGAGCGCGTCGAGCCCGCCCTTGCGTCGCAGGGCCAGCCAGGTGGTGATTGCCGCCTGCGCCTCCGTGACGTAGAGGGAGGCCAGTTCACCGTGCATGGAGAAGGGCCCGCTGCGCGGGTGCTCGCGCTCGGAGAGCTCCTTGAGGCGCTCGTAGACGTCTTCGTCCCAGCTCCCGGTGTTGATACTGCCGCCGATATGCCCGTAGCTGCCCATCAGAGCGGCTATCGCTTCCAGGTCGGTAGCGTCGAGCTCCATGAACTCGCGCAGGTAGAAGTCCTCCGGCACAGGGACCGTGCTGGCGGCGGACCGAAGCTGCGGGGTCCAGACGATCCACTCACCGTCAGCCCTCGCCCCCTGAAGGGGCGTCAACTCTGGTGTGGGCACGGGCGTTCCGGGCCAAAGAGTGGGACGAAAGCGTGGGTCAACGTATGCCGCCATGAGGGGCATCATAGCTAGCAGATGGGTAGTACGAACAGTGATTGCTTCGTACTACGGAGACACTTTCGGGGCCTACGCGAGAGGAACCACGGTGAGCCAGTGGCAGGACCGCAAGGCGATAGGCGATGCGCACGAACAGCGAGTGGCAGCTGCACTACGAGCACGCGGCTGGACCGTCCACCCCTGCGGACAAGGCACCTACCCGCCCGCCGTACGCGACGCCCTGCGCCGAACCCGATCCGCCCTACGGCAGTTCCCTGACCTGATAGCCGCCCGCGGCGCCGATCTGATCACCATCGACGCCAAAGACCGCATGCCCAGCACCGACACCGACCGCTACGCCGTCAGCACCGACACCGTTAACGCTGGTCTCCTCTTCACTGCGGCCCACGCCCCCACCCCCCTGTACTACGTTTTCGGCGACCTCAAAGTCCTCACTCCGGCAGAAGTCGTCCACTACACAGTCCACGCGCTGCGCCACCGCAGCGGCGTGTACCACCTCGTCGGCACAGCGCGCGCGCACCGTTTCGACGAGGTCTTCGGATCGACTGGCACAGCAGCCGCAGCGTGACCCGCCACGTGGGACGCGGGCACCGGCGGACAGCAGCTTCGGGCCCTGGCGGCCGAAGCGCTCGGCGAGGTCTGCTTCTGCGACGGCGGCCACCGTGCCGCAGGCTTGGAGGTCGAGTTCACGGATGTCGAGCACGTGGAGTTCGACCTGTAGAGGCAGATCATCACTGTCCGGGGTCCGCGCAGTCGTACTAGCCTGACGTGGTGGTTTTGGTGTTCTGCTCCCGGCGCCGGCGGAGCCCTTTCTCTCGCAGGAGAGATTCCTTGAGGCACTTCTCCAAGGCGTTCTGTGTGAGGCCCTCGTCGGTCACCTGGTAGCGGTCGGGCTCGTAGCGGTCACCACGGGTCCGTGTGTTGAGGAACACGGTGGTCAGCGCGGCGCTCAGGCTTGATGCGGACTGAGGCTCGGCGCCGTCTACCGTGCCCGGCCTCGCGTACCGGACGAGCCCGAATTCAAGCAACCGATTGCAGGCGTCCTCGTACGAGTCCCGGCGAAGCCGGAGATAGTCGTTGCGTGCGTTCGCGTACAGGTACACGCCGGATTCGATGTGCTTTTTCGGCATCGTCTGTGCCAACCACCTCAGGACCAACCAAGTGGCCACCTCCGACGGCTGCAGGAGCTGGATCCACCCGCGGAGAAAGAAGTCGACGGGCACGGCAAAGGTCGTGTTCCAGCGCGCTTGTGGAACGGTGTAGAGCCTGGGCGTCTGCGTGTCGCCGCGGCCGCTTTCCTGCATGAGCGAGAACTCCGCATACTTCCTGCTGCCGCTCTTTGTCCTGGGCACCTCGACGAGGGCTCGCTGATCATTCGCGCCGAGGCTCTCCAGGGTCCGTAGAGCTCCGTGGATCTGTTGAAGGCGCAGGGTCTGGATGTCCCGGTCGATGCGCGTGTCAGGCATGTAACCGTTGCCGGGCTGATCGAAGGCGCCGTCGATGGCGATGAAGTCCGCCCATGAACCGGGCCCCTTGAGCGGCAGGCCGCCGTTGCCCGTCCACTCCTCGCCGACCATGAGCCGGCACTGCGCCTCGAACACGGCGAGCAGGTAGAACCGCAGGGCCACGCCTCGGGGGCGAAGGAGCTGGGTGAGCGCGGGGGCCGGCTCCTTGGGATCGGACATCAGCAATTCCTTGCGCAACTCGATCGTGGCTGGTCGATTCCCTGTCTCCCACACTCGCCGCAGGGCCCGGTTCGCCCGCTCGACGTACCGGCCTTTCCTCAGCTCCTCCAGGCGGCGCACCCGGCGCGCCACGACTTCAAGTTCTCCTGGCACAGCTCCCCCGACCAACGTTCTGATCCCAGCGTTTTGACCCGCACATAAGACTACTAGTTACTAGTCATCTAAGTGCGGGTCAAAGCCTTGATCATTTTCGGGTCGGGTGCCTCCCTGCGGCCTCAAACTTAGAAGTAGGCCCTCAAGACGAGGGGCCGGCGGCATCGCCGTTCGCCGGATACGCGAACGGCCCCGGCTGCATCCGGGGCCGCTCTACAGGAACTCTTCGATTGGAAGTCCTCATTGACCAACATACGACGACGCACGACTTCTGAAAACTCCGCCCCGGCTCCGCAGCGGCTTCCGCAGAGGTGGGCGGTCATCCTGATCGCCGCTGCGGGGATGGGCGTGATGGCCTTCATGGCTGGTGGCCCGCTGGCGGCCCTCGGTGCGGTGGGTACCACCGTGACCATCTTGCACACCGTCATGGAGTGACCTGACGGGGCTGCTGTCCCTCTACAGAGGGACAGCAGCCCCGCTGAACCGGATCATCCACAGGCGCTTGCCCGGACCGCTGACGAAGGGTTGGAGCCGGGCTCCTTGCTGAGCCCGAGCGAGGCCGGAGGGGTGGCCATCTCCGAGGCACCCCGCCGACGTGTGACCCCAAGGGCCACGGCCGGGCACACAATGGGCAGCAAGAGCGCTACTTGGCGCTCTCGGCGACTTTCATCCCGCTGACGTCTCATTGCTGGGAGGCGGACCTATTCGGCCGTCAGATCGCCGTACAGGACCTCCACAGTTTTGGCCCGAGACATCGAATGCCAGGCATCTACCCGATAAGTCCGGTTTTTTCTTCCAGGAGGATGACCAGGCCGGTGGTCGCG
Source organism: Streptomyces sp. WG5 (assembly GCF_049974565.1). Taxonomy (NCBI): domain Bacteria; kingdom Bacillati; phylum Actinomycetota; class Actinomycetes; order Kitasatosporales; family Streptomycetaceae; genus Streptomyces; species Streptomyces sp. WG5. Next base: position 14,255 of record NZ_JBNGGC010000063.1, read on the forward strand.
ATGAAGGTGGTGGCTCCCCAGACAATCGGCTGGGCAGCTCCCTCGACCAAGTGGGTGCCGGCGATAAAGGCCACCAGGGCCGCAGCGATGCCGGTCATCACCGCGAGCAGCACCGCCAGGACCCTGACCGTAGTGGACCGAGTCTGCTGCGTGGGGCTTGAGGCGCCCGCGGTGTGCGCCAACGCACTGTCGGCGGCAGGCGCGGGCTGTCCTTCGCTGTGTACCGTCATGGACATGGGCCCTTTCAGGGTCTGGGGGCCTGCTCGCCACGATCCGCCAAGATTCCGACGGGCAGGCCCCGACTCATTCCTCAACCGGTTGGGCCGAGGGTGTACCGCTGTGACTCCGCCTACCGAGGGGCATGGAAGGCCACGCCCCAGACGGGCCCCCTGGCGCCTGCTCAGCCATCCGGACATCCAGTCGCTGGGAGTGCATCGACAGTAGTCCCGAACGCTTCGTCAGCCGGGTTTGAAAGACAGCCCCCTTACCAGTGAGTAGCAAATACTCTGTCCGCTACGCGTGCGCGCGTCCACGCGCGCGAGTGTGCGCGTGTGGCGGGGATCACTTCTGGCGCCGCTTCCGGTGCCTCTTAGCTCCACCGATCGAAGGCTTCCTCAGCTGGCGAGCAGGCGCTCCCGTCCGCAGCCCATGCCTCTGCAGAACCCACTTACGCCTCCTCTCTGCCTCAGCAAGCCACCGGTCACGCTCAGCGGGCGACAGATGTTGAGGTGGCCGGCGCCTCTTACCTCGGCGGGCAGATGCGATCTCCCGTTGCCGTTGCGCCCGTTCCAAAGAACGACGAACTCCGTCGAACCACCTGTTCACGGTCTTAAGGGAGTAACCGGTCACCTCGGCGAACTCTTCCACCTCTATGCCCACCTCCATCGCTCTCCGCACAAGCGCCCGAGCCCTCGCTGAGATCTTCAGCTCCTCCTGAGCAGTACGACGGCGCCGCTCCCGTATGCGATCAAGATGCTCGCGAGCCCTTTCGACCGGAACCGCCCGCACCGCACTTCTCCGCTTGACCAGCCACCGCGCAACTGTCTGGAACTTGTAACCGGTTACAGCTGCGGCTTCCTCGGCACTGATTCCTGCCGCGACGGCCTCAGCGATCCTTCTCCGCACATCGTGCAGAGCATGCTGATCAGCAGTTTGAAAGCGCTGGCGGCGCCGGCAGATCCGAGTCATGTGGACTCTCACCTCACGGGCAACTTCTTCCGGCGTCTTTCCATGGCTGTATGGCCCTTTGACCATGAGTCCCCCCCTCGGCGGCATCCTGCCAAATGCAGCCGCCTAGAGGTGACTTGCCTGTTGGAGCGTCAGCCCGAGCCGGTCAGGTTAGACCTCAGAACAAGACGGCAAGGAAAGAGGCATGCGCGAATCCCTTCAGCCGAGGGTGGACCTCAGCGCGAGGAGCACCCCCGCTCCACGCGGATCGGGGGTGCCGGCTGGCCCCAGACACGATCCGGCCCGCGGTCTGAAACAGGGGGTTGGCTGGTTCTGCCAAAGCTACATCGTGCATCACCTGATTCCGAGTCACCGGCCCCCGCCAGCCCCTCCCCTTCTCGCTGCCCGGGCCGAAGGCCCGTTGGCCGACCCGCGCAGCGGGGTCGGCCTTTGGGGGTGCGCAGCACCCCCGGGTGGCTGGAGCGCAGCGGAGGCCACCTCGGGGCCGCAGACCCCGCAGCTCCGGGAGCGCAGCGGACGGAGCATCACCCGCCTTGCACAGCAAGGCGGGTGCGCTGCCCGCGCAGCGGGCAGCAGCGCTCCCGCGGAGCGGGAGCGCAACCCCCGCGCGCAGCGCGGGGGTTCGCTTGCCCATCGCGCAGTGATGGGGTACCCGCTCCGCGGG
>NZ_JBNGGC010000064.1:0-15287 GCF_049974565.1 Streptomyces sp. WG5
GGACCAAGGACGCGGCCGAGGAGGTCAGCCAGGCGGTGGCGTTCCCGCGGCCGGGGGAGCCGTTCGAGCCGGCGGGGAAGGTGCCGGTGGAGGCGTGGTGGCGGGCGGTGTCGGGTCCGATCGGGCACCCGTGGCGGCCTCCCCGGATCGTCGAAGGCGTGGCTGGGACGAGCAGGGGTGATCTTGACCTGGCGGGGGAGCGGTGAGGCCGGTCGGGGACAAGATGGGGGAGATGGCCCAGATGCTGGAGCGTCTCCCTGCTGACGAACGGCATCGGCTGCTGCGAGCCTTGGACGGAGCGCCCCGCGTGGAGCGCGAAGCCATAGCTCAGCGCTTCAGGCCCTTGCCGTCCCTGGAGAGCCCGTCTCGGGTGGTCGTCCGAACGCGCTTCGTGCGGCGCTGAGCTTGCAGGAAGGGGCGGCTGGGCAGCGCTCGGCCACACTCCCGGCCGGTGTCGGTGGCGGGTCTAGAGTGCGGCGCATGTCTGCCGCGTCCCCTTGGCTCGATGCCAAGACTCCCCGGTCGCCGGTGTACTCCTTGAACGTGCCAGGGGAGCCGATGGTGCAGGCGTGGCGTACGCGGCCTCCCAGGGTGCCAGCATCGCGGCGTGGTACCTGGTTGTCCCGCTGAATGCCACCAAAGAAAACCCCGTTGCCTGGTTCTATACGCTCACCGGGGACTCCGACTACCCCTGCGGGTGGATGGGCCTGGCTCAACTCAACGGCCTGGCGGCCAAGTATCAGAACGTCACGGTGGGCGTAGATGTACATGCCTTCCGCGCTGGGATGCTGGCCGACCGGTCCGGATTGCCGACGGCGCCCTGACGTTACGCGCGCGGCCCCCTCACCGTGGTGGCGAGGGGGCCGCGCTGTGTCCGACGGGGAGGGCTACTGGTGGTTGTCGGCCGGCCAGCGGACGGGCGCAGCGCAGGACCAAGAGGGCCACGGCGGCGGCGATCACCTCGTGGACTTGCGGCTGAGTGTGGAGCAGATACCAGACGGCGCCGGCGACCGCGACGCCGGGGCGACGCCATTCGAGGCCCAGATTCGTCCAGGGCTGTGGTTCCATGGGGCCGTCCATTCCCTACTGCTTGCGGCTGTGAGGGAGTACGGACAGGAGGAGGTCGCCCTTGCCCGGGGCGGCCTCTGTCCGTTGCGGTAGACGCTAAGCGACGGAAAGCCCCCGAACGTCGTGAAGGTTTTCCGCCAGCCAGATTGATCCTTGGGCGGCGTGACGCATCCTCAGTTCGCACATGATCACGGACAGAACCCGCAGGTTATGGGCCTATAGCCTGGGTTCTTAGAGTACGTGCGTTGTCCAGAAATTGCAGGTGAGGGACCTGGCATGGGCACGCGGTTGGATATGGCTCGATATCGACCGTGAGGCCGAGTACTCGCGTCACATCTTCCGAAGTGTTGCGTTGATTAGCCGGTGGCTTACAGCCACCCCCAGACGCGCTCATGACACATTCCCTCGGAGTCGAGCCGCCTTCCACCCGCGTCCAGCGAGCGCCAGAAGGTGAGGGTTCACATGCTCTGCCTGCTCGTCGACCTGTCCCACATGAGGGCCCGCCTACACACTCGGAGGGTCGGGAAGGTCGGGTCCGCCGTACGCCCGGCTCATTTGCTGCAACCACCCCTGAATCCGCTGCACCGACTTTTCAACATGCGGCAACTGCATCCACAAAGCCAAGAAGAAAGCCACTCCAAGAAAAGCAGCCTCTCGACTGCGACGTTCATTCTCCGAAACGGTCCGCTCCACCCAGCCATCCTCGACATCTCGGAACATATTAGAAATCAGGGCGCCAGGCGCTGCATGGACTTCTTCCGACCACACCCGGTACAGAATGTTGTACTGATTTACCCGCATCGAATCCGATGACGCTTTCGCCAAGTCGAGGGCCGTCTGTCGGCACCAGCTTGACACCCACTTCACCGAGTCGTTCTTCGTCTTCGCGCGGAAGTCCGTGAACTCGTTTTCCAACCACCAGCCAAGCTGCGCAAAAAGTTCCTCATCCACCTGCCGGCCCGTGTCCTTTTCATACGTCAGCCGGCGATGGTGCGCCTGAATCATCTGAAGCATGCCGTACCGCGCAAACAGTAGAGCCCCCGCCTCACGGTCCTCCTGCTGTGCCAGATGCTCCATATTCACCAGCAACTCGAACAACTGGCGGACGATCGCGACGGCATGCTCCCAATATCCCTGCTCCAGGAGCACCATCATGGCCTTCAGGCTGTTCGACCCACGCATCAATATTTCAAGATCAAACCGAACCAGCCGGTCAGAGGCATCGGGAGTCACCCGGATCGCTCCCTCAGCCGCAACCGCGACCTCGCGCAGAAGCGCGAGCTCCGCCCGCAAGGACTTCTTCGGGGAGCGCACGGCCAGCGCCTGCGAGTTGCGTGCCGTCGGCCCCGACCGCTTCCTCTTACTGCTCGACTTCCGATTCCTCTGCGTCATGCGTTGACGGTAGCGAAGCAGGACACCCCACGCGGACTCATTTACGGCTGTCCTGTGCCACAGAACCCTGATCGTGTGCCATCGAAGTGGCCGATGAGGAAGGGGTGACCGGACCCTTTTGTTGTGAGTTTGGCCCACGACGGCGGTGGCCAGAGGCCGAGCGACGCGGCGTACTTGATTCCGCGTCGCCAGGGGCGACAGATGACGCTAGTCCGTTGCCTTTAGTGTCGCCCGTTCTACGGTGCGTTCGGTGGGACCGCGGGAAACGGCCTCCATCGGACAGTGCACCCGGAAAATGATCCGGCATGCGCAGACGGTGAGAATGCCCAGGTGGTTGGCTTTACCGGGCCGCGAGCCACCCGCGGGCGCTGGCGGTGCGTCTGCCGGGGGTCGGGTCGCGCTGTCGCAGCGGCTCGGTCCGCTGGTGGCTGCACAGGTCGCGGAGATTCTGATCGACCTGTCCCCGGCCGGCCAGGGACAGGCGGCCGGGGGCGAGTTCTACAGCGTCGTGGCCACGGGGCTGCTCGTTGAGGTGCTGGCCGGGACGACGCGGTATGCGGTTGTGACGGCACCGCGAGTGCGGTGACACGCCACCGGTGGGTCAGGTGGTGTAGCCGCCTTTCCAGTCAGCCAGGGATCGCGGGTGCAGGCGCGTGGTCAGAAGCCTGCCCGCGAGGGGGAACCATTCGCAGTGGACGCCGTCCCACTGGTCGTGGAAGTGCTGCGGTCCCCAGTAGTCGCTAGTGTTGTGGGCGGGCTGGCCGCAGCTGGCGCACACGTAGACGGTGCCGGTGAAGTGGCCGAACTCCCGGCCCATGGTGGGCGTGCGATGCGCCGGTCCGGTCGTCGGCCAGGGGTAGAACTCCCGGATGGTGTCGAGGCCCAGGGAGAGGCTCCAGTCCATGCGCAGGAGGTTGGCGGCCATCGGGAAAGTGGGGCAGTAGACGCCGCCACCCTGCTCGGTGAAGTGGCAGGGGCCGGTTGCGCTGGGGTAGGCGGGCTGTCCGCAGGTGCCGCAGAGGTAGAGCTCCCCGGGGTGGTCGGCGATGCTCAGTCCAGCCGACGGAAGGGCCCGGCGGCGGGCGTGGGTGTACCTGCCGCGCGCGGTGGAGCGAATGTCCATCTTGCGGCGCCGGTCACGGGTCATCACGGTTCCTTGCTGGCGTGCCCACGCCCACGCCGAAGCGAGGAGTTCGAAGCTGATAGGGGCGCGATTCGGGGAACCTTGTCCGCCTGCGGGGCGTGGGTGCTGGTCCGCGGGGAGTCCGGCGGGCGCGGCCGCCTCGGGACGGGAGCCTACAGGAAGCTTTGCGTTGCGGGTGCGCGTTTTTGGGGCCGGGCTGATGCTGGAGGCATGGGGCGTCGCCCGATAGTCGTGGGACAGCCGTCGCCGACAGGCGGCAGGCGGGTCCGCATGAACGGAGAGATCCTCGGCCTGGCGTACGGGACGCGAGACGTCGAGAAGTTCTTGCGGAGGGCTGGCCTGGACGACGTCCACCTGGAGACGTCGGAACTGATCGAGTGGCGCGGGGTGGCCCCCGGGTGGGGGAGCCGGTCGGGTAAGGGGATCCGGTCTGGTGGTCGAGCGCCCCCCGTGGGGGTGATCGCGCATGGCGGCGGGCGCGAGGGCTCCGCTACGTTCTGCTCCCTTGCTACGAATGGGAGGAACGGGAGCAATGCGCAGGTTGGGACTGGCGGCAGCCGCTGTGCTCATGGCCGGGGCGCTGGTGTCGTGCGGCGGTACGGAGGACACCGCGAGCGGGGACGGCAAGAGCGACAGCACTTCCGAGAGCGCACCGGCGGCGGAGTCGTCGAAGGCGCCGGCGGCGTCCGGCGACGTCAAGATCACCAAGGCGGGGGTGGAGGACCACCAGGTGTGGGGAGACGGCGCGTACGTCGTCCACTACGAGATCACCAACACCGGTGCCGACGCAGCGAACTATTTTGCGGAGATCCGCCTGGTGGACAAGGACGGCGATCACCTCGGGCAGACCGGGGTAACGGCGGACCGGTTGGGGCCGGGCAAGTCCAGCACTGGCGACATCGGCGTCCTGGAGGCGGAGATCCAGAACGGGAAGCTGAGTGACATCGTGGCGGCGAAGGTCGGGACGGTGGATCGTACGAAGCCTGAGTGATCTCGCGGTGCGGTGAGCGCAGGACCCCGGTCGCCGTGGTGGTGACCGGGGCCCTGCGCGTTCAAGGTCAGATGCGGCCAGCCCCGGAAGGCCGGCGGCCACGGCGATGCACCCTCGTGGAGGGCCTGGCCCAGCGGGGCAGCGGCGCTGGGGGCGCGCTGGAGCAGTATGCCCTTGCCGAGCTTGTGGGCGGCGCGGACGAGGGCGGGGCGCCCGGTGGGCCCTCTCTCCGACCGGGACGACCACGGAGTCTGCCTGGATTCGCATGCCGACCGCCGCTGGGCCGGGCGGTCATCCACCACGTGAGTACGGCATCCAATACCGTGCCGCACAACGTGCTCGCCGCGGCTTTGATCAGTTCTGGTTCCACGGATCGAAGCATCATTCCAAGATGGTCTCTGTCACCGGGCTGTTGCCTTTCGCGGCAGAACATGAAACGTCCCGTGGTATCAGGGCCGTGCCAGCCCCCGACACACGACTGCTCGGGGCCGGACGCCCCGGGCAGTCTCCGCCACAGCCGGTGGCAGGTGGCCTGTCAGATCTCCTTGAACGTCCCGTTTATGCCGAGTTCTTCAAGGCGCTGCTGGATTTCCTCTGCCGCGTCAGCCTGCATCACCAACTGGAGGGTGCCCTGCAGGTAACTGATCTGCCTTTCGTCCAGGGTCATGTAGAACGCCCGGAAGAGCGCGGCGAAGCCGTCGGCGCTGTCAGCGTTGGCCAGAAGATTCTTGGTGAAGGAGAAGGCAACCTGCCGCTCCTTGACGGGTGCCGGCTTCGGTGATCTATTCGGCTCCTCGCCGCCAGCCGGCTGCGGAGGGGTCTCGGCCGCATCACCCACCAGCTCCCCGGACGCGAGCGACGAGGCACCACCCGCGGTGTCGCCGACACCGCCTGCGCACGGGCCTTCGTGGGCCGACTGGTCGCACGTGGAGCATGCCTTGGTCTGCGGTTTGGCGAGGCGCAGGCCCGTGCTCGCGAGGTTGACCTGGCTGGGAGCCGTGACTGCCACCTCGGTTCCCGTTCCGTCGACGATGCTCAGCAGCCCTTGGCCTACGGCGTCGAAGATCGCCTGCTGAAGATCGCGGTCGCCGCCGTACAGCAGCGGCAGCCGGGGAGCACTGTAGAAGGCGGCCCGGATGTCGGAGAGGGTCTTGCCGTAGTCGTTGTCGCGGAGGTTGTGCAGGAGGGCCTTGGCGCTGAACTGGCCGGTGTCGAAGACCTTGTCCCGGTCGGCGAGGCCCTTCCAGACGAGTAAGCCGTCGAGGGCCGTGATGTTGTCCTTGTCGAACGTGAGCTGGTCCAGGTACCGCTCTCGATCCGGGTCGGGCTGGGCCAGGAAGGCGACATGCTGGTAAGCCCGCTTGATCTGCCTCTCCAGCTGGGTCTTGGCCTCGCTGAGCTCCTTCGCCCCGATGGTCTTGAGCTCGTCGTCGTTCTGGATCTCGGGTGCCTGCAGAGCCTTTTGCCTGGCCAGGTACTCCACCGCCAGGTTGCGTGCCAGGGCTCGCTGCTGCGTGTTCACTACGGCGTAGACCGCGCTGCTGGCCCATTGGACGGGAAGTTGCTGAGAACCTTGCCCGAGTCCCATGGCGACGTTGAGCGCCTCGAGGGTCGGCTTCTCCATGCCGTTGCGCAGACTGAACTGCGCGGGGTCGAGCACGATGAGCCGGATGGTGTGGGCGGTGTCCAGCCCGGCCGTGGCGAGGACGTCGGCGGCGCTGCGCTGGAGGTCCGCCGAGACGTATTTCACCTCACGGAACGGTCCGCTGCTGGTCAGCCTCTTCGCGAAGTCGAAGAGGACCTGGTCGCGCTCCGTGTCGGTGATGGTCCGCCGGATGTTTTTGACCAGCATGCGGTGGGTGAGCCGGGTGGACAGGAAGTAGCGGGCCGGCTTGTTGTTGCCCTGTCCAGGCGTGATGTCGAGTGCGCTCATCCCTCGGTTCGGGTTGACCAGCTCGTCCACCACGCCGTCGGCGTCAGTGATCGTGTAGGTAGTCTCCGGGACGCTGGTGGCCGCCTTGACCTCGGGAGCACTGGCCCCGCGGCCTCGCCCCGGCCGCAGGGTGCCGACGACGCTGGCCAGGAGGATGAAGGTGGCCGCTCGTTCGGCCGCGCGGGGGTTGTGCGAGGACCAGGTGCTCGACGGGCGATCGAGGTCCTGGCGGCGCGCGGCCCCGGACGAGGCGTCGTGGTTGACGACTTCGATCTCGGCCAGGCTTCGGTAATTGGCGATGGTCCGGTCGTCCTCCACCAGACCGCTGCCCAGGAGCGCCTCTCGGACGGTGTTGTCCGACAGCGGCAGGTCTCCGGGGCCTATGAGGGCTGGCACCCACTCGCCGGCCTTGCCGCGTTGCTGGAGAGCGTAGACCGTGGCAGCGAAGATGCGGATCGTGGACCGTACCCGCTGGAATCCGGTGATCTTGCCCCATTCATCCTGCGCCAGCTTGATGAGCATAGGGTGAAACGGGTAGCACGTCGCCATCTCCGTGCGCCAGTTGCGACGCCAGTTGGCATTGATCGGGTCCCAGACCTGCTTCGCCCAAGACTTGTCCGTCAGCACTTTCTCGTGCAGTGCGGCAGTCGCAGCAAGGACCTCCCCGGCGGGCTCGGCGTCGAACAACCGCCGGCGGAGGATGTCGGCGAAGTCGCCCACGCCGGTCACAGTGGTCGGCAGGCCGTTGCGGTCGAGCTGGCTGTTCAAGTCATCACGGCGACCCTGCGCAGCGGCGGACAGTGAGGTCTTGTCGACGTCGGGGGCGATCATCACGACCAGCATCGCGACGTGAGGGACATCGTTGACGACATCGAGCACTGCCCGCAGGAACGCCATGTCCTGCGCCGCCAGGTCGGTCTTGTTCGCGCCGTCCAGTCCGTTGCCGATGTAATCGAGCACTTCATCGACGATGATCAGCACGGGTCGGTTCACCGCACTGATGGCCTCAGCGATCTTGTGCTTGTCGCTCCAGAAAGGCCGATAGCGTGCGTAGAGGGTGTAGTCCTTGGAGAACAGGCGCCACAGGAAACGCTCGTAGAGGGTGACGGCGGGGCCGTCGAGCTCCTGCACGCCGGCGCCCGGGGTCATGTTGTCGCAGGGCAGTACGACGACGTGCGGACGCCCGAGGTCGTCGGTCAGCGGGTGCCCGATCCTGGCCTGTGCCCGCTCAGCGACCTTTTGGCCGAGTTCGGTACCCAGCAGTGCCGCTGGATTGGCGGCCAGGTGGTAGGCGCCTATGCAAGCGTGCGACTTGCCGCCGCCCATGCCCTGGGCAAGTCGGGTTACCGCTCGGGCCTTCAAGTAGTCGTCACCGCCACCGATACGCACCGCGACCTCGGTGAGCAGGTCGACGAGCAGTTCGGTCGGGTGCGTGATGTCCCCGTAGTAGCCCGCGTCGGCGTAGGGCGGGCGATCGGCTCCGGTCGCGTGAACGGCCCGGAACAGCGACATCTGTACGTCGTCGATCTGCCCAGAGGCGTTGAGGATTTCTTGGCGGAGCTTGAGTGCCTTCCACCAAGGCGTCACGCTGGTCGTCACTGCTGCTCTCCTGGGCTGGTGGAATCAAGGGGCGTGGGGATGCTGCGGAGCCTCATCGCGAAGGCCTCAACTGGGAGTCTTCGATCAGTTCGAGCTGCGGATTCTCGTAAGGGTTCGCAGCGACGGCGGCCTCGGCGGCCCCGATGACGCCCGGTCGGTTGCGCAGCACTCGGGTGAAACGGACGGAATCCGGGTCGTTGTCGGGCAGCCGGTCCGCGAGGAACTGGATGGCTGACCAAAGGAAGGTGTCGTCGGCCGTGTGTTCCGCGGCCGCGAGCACCTCACCCATGGCCTGCAGGCCCTCCTCCGAGGCGGCTGCGAGCGCGAGGGCGATATCGATGACGGCCGATTCTCCGCTGATCTTGCACTTGAAGTCGCGGGAGGCGATAAACCGGACACCGCCGTCCGCGTCGGGCACCAGATCACGAATCGCAGCCAACTCGAGCGTGGCTGCCAGAGCCTGCCAGCGTAGTTCGGACTTTGCCCGGACCTGTCGGTTGTAGAGCGTGATCCACCACAACGCGAAACGGGTGCGCGCGTCGAAGGTCTCCAGCGGCTGGTGGTCGATCTCGACCGCCATCGCCTCCTGGACGGCAGCTCGCGCGAGCGGAAGAAACGTGTAGATGTCGACCGACTCGCCCTTGGCATCGAGGATTTCGCTGTAACGGCCGACAACTTCCATCGCCGGTCCGGCAGCCGCCATGAGCATGTCGGCCGGGGCCAAGCCCCACCGCTCCCAGTCCGGATAGCGCTGCTTGATCTCAGCTTTGATCTCGGCCTCGACTGCCCCCTTTCGGCCGGGCGGCCGGCCGGTGGGTGCGGGGCGGCATGCCATCGTCAGGGTCGTCTCGATGTTGGCCTTGCCCTGTTGGCCACCGGACTCGGTGTTAGCTGGCCAGGAACCGGTCATTACCAGCCCAGCTCGCTCGATCGAGTGGAGCAGCCGCTGCCACACTTCGGGTTCCCCGTGGCCGAAGACGATGGTGACGACGCCATCGTCCCGGACTACCTGCCGCATCTGCGTGAAGGCCTCGGTGATGAGGGTGTCGTAGTGCTCGCGCGTGCGGTGCTCGTCTGGGGCTTCACCGCGTACCCGCTTCACAATGATTTCTTGGCTCTTGTCCTGACAACCGTGAGGATCGGTTGTGACTACGAGTTCCGGCCAAGTGCCGTGGAGGCATCGCTTGACCCATGCGTAGAAGAGATCCGAAGCGTCCGCGTACGCGATCATCTGGTCGTACGGTGGGTCAGTAACGACTGCGGCGAACGTGCGGGGCGGGAAGGCCAGGGTTGTGGCGCTTCCCCGTTGCACTGAAGCTGGCTTGCCGCGAAGATCGGAGAACAGGTTGCGGCAGGCGGCCAGGACGTTGTCTGCGATCGACTTCCAGGTTCCCGGGCCATGGCCGATGCCTGCCTCGAAGAAGTCGTGGGAGAAGGTGATCGACCCTTCGTTGACGAATAGATCCCCAACCTGCGCGCCGCCCTTGCTCTGGAACCGGGCACCGCGGGTGGAGCGCCGCAGTTTCTTCACCACGACCGCGGTCGCGTACCCGGTCAGTGCCCGCACGTACTCCGCGGACAGCCCGCCGGCGGCCAATTCCTCGCCGACCTCATTGATGACGCGGGCAAGCCGCACGTACGACAGGGTCTGGCGGTCGACCATCAAGTCGCCGTACGTCTTGGCCCCGTAGATGCTTGGACCGATAATGTTGTTATTGCCTGGCGCGATGCCTTCATCCGGAACTGCTGGCAGAAACGGGCTGAACGCGGCCTCTGCGACCAACGCTCGTGCGGCTTCTGCGGCAGCCTCGCGCTCTGCATCTGTAGGCCTGCGGAAGGTCTTCTGGCCCTTAGGGCCGATGTCTGCAGCGAGGACCAATGCGTCCAGGCCGTGCCCCTCCTGCATTTGTCGACGGTGCACGGCAAGTGGGTGAACGTGGTTGCAGAACACGCAGATCGCACTCTTTCCCGCGATCTTCTTGCCGGCTGCAACAGTGTTGGTCAACGACGGCGTTCGGGTGGCCTTCCCTGGCGTCACGACGGCTTCCCACTTGCCAGAGGCCCTGTCCGCCTCGATGTGGAACGACATAGCCTCTCTGTCCCCACGGGCTGGCATCAGCTCGTAGGAACCGATGAGCGGAAACCGGTGGTGGCATTCCTGGCAAGGGATGGTTACGGACCACAGGTACCCCCAGGGGAGGGAACCCTTGTGCCGGGGATAGAAATCGCTCATCGCTTCAGCGTGGCGAGTCTGTATCTCCGCAAAGAGTGACTCGATGTCGCCCAGCAGTCGGTCGGTTCGAGACATCAACAGATGATCTCGGCTGTTCCCGAAGGGGAGCTCGGGCTCCTCGCTCCAGTCCCTGAACGCCGCGGACGTGAGCAGGTTGCTGGCGAGTACGGCTACCGGGCTGTAGTCGACGGCGAAGGCGCGGACGCCCAGGCGGGCCGCCTCCAATGGAATCATGCCGCGTCCCGAGAACGGGTCCAGCGTGGTCGCTTCATCAGGATTGGCCTTGGTGATCTCGGTCTGAAGTTCACCCCAGGCTGCGTAGCGCCCCTTCATGGCCTCGCGGACAAGGTTCTGCAGTCGCGTCCGCTCTTCGGGGTCGTCTGGCCACGGCAGGAGCGAGCATATTGTGGCGGCCTTCGCCTGTGCGGTGGGTCGCTTGGCAAACCACATGAACAGGGAGATCTCGCTGTTGCCAGAGCCCCATCCCTTGTCGCTGTTGGCCGACACCTCCGCGCTGGGAAACCATCGTTCGATCATTCGGGTCATGCGTTGCTCCCGGGGGCGTTCTTGAGGCTGCTGCCGGGAACGCGGAACACCGCGTTCCCGGTCATGACGTTCGCGAAGAGGGTGGCGGGGTCTTGGTAGGCGCCGAAGAAGCGGCCTTTGCCGTCGGCGCAGTGGTCGATGACGTAGAGCCAGTACTCCTTGCGGTGCTGGGTCGCGATGAGGACTTCGTTGCCGGTCATGCGGATGCCGTCGCTCGCCGCGCTGCCGAGCACGCCCTTGACCTCGACATGGCGGACCTGGCTGTTGCGGCGGGCCTCCAGGTCGTATCCGCGGCCCTCTGTGTGAGTGTCGGCCACTGTCCAGCTGTCGTCCTCGAGAAGCTGCTGGACGTGTCGCATGGAGACCAGTTCGGCATCGATCTCGGCCTGTACGCGGGTGTCCGCCGTGGCCAGAACGCGGATCCGACCTATCTGCTTCGGTTCGGTCAGATGCACGTCCGCGAGCCGCTGCAGTTCCTGGAGCCGCTGGGCGGTCTGGGCCTGAAGCCGACGCCGCAGCTCAAGGCGGGCAGCTCGGTCCTCAATCCGGTCCGTCAGACTCAGGGGCAGGTTGTTCAGGTCGCGGCGGGCCTGGGCGAACCAGTCGGCGCGCACCTTCCGGTGCTCTGCGACGGTCGCGGCGGCAACATCGCGGGCCGCTGTGAGCGCGTGGCCCTCCCGGGCAGGGTGTGGTTCACCGCCGTACTGTTCGGCGGGGACAAGATTGGCCAGGGACTCCCACCGGACCGGCCGTGCGTTGCCGCTGTCGTCCACCTTGATCAGGGTGGCCCACACGCTGGCGCGGTTGCCGTTGCTCTCCGTCATCGTCGCCTCGTACGCGTACAGGTCGTACGGCGTAAGGCTGGTGGGATCGGCTGAGGCACCGGACTGATACAGGTCTTCGGCCAGGGCATGCTCAGCCATGTGGATCAGGTCGCTGAAGCCGGGCTCGCCAGGGCCGAGGGTAACGGTGCCTCCGACGTCGATGCTCTCGGACGCGTTGCGTACGGCGTCGCCGCTGGTCGCGACGTGAACTTCGTGCTGTCCGCCCAGGGTGACAGGAAAACTTGTATTGCCGTTCACAGTGAGCCGCCGGAACCCGGGGCCGGCCGCAGTCGGTGCGGACTCCAGCACGTCGGCGGCTGCGAGCCGGTCGAGGTATGCCTCAACGATGGCAGGGTTGATGCGTGCGAACAGGTCACGCTGGAGCAGCGTCAGTGCGGCGACCGCGTCCACCTGGCTGGCAAGGCGGCGCTCGTTGTCCCGTACCTTCCGGGCCGCCCGGGTGAGTTCCTGGGCCTGGACTGCCTGGGCTGCGTCGATGGCCTGCTGCTTCTTCACCTCGTCATTGCCGTAGAGGTCCGACAGCCACTTGTCGTAGTCGACGCCCGTGATCTCTGCGACGGCCGACAGGCTGTCGAACATCTGGCCGCGCAGCTCGTTCGCGGCCGTAACGAAGTTGTCCAGGAGACGGAGCAGGGTCGCGCCCTCCCGGGTGTCCGCGGCGACCAGGTTGTACAGGTAGACATCACGCTGCTGACCGACGCGGTGAATGCGTCCCATCCGCTGTTCGAGGCGCACCAGGGACCAAGGGATGTCGTAATTCACTAGCACATGCGCGGCCTGCAGGTCGATGCCCTCGTTGCCGGCGTCCGTGGTGACGATCACCTGGAACTCGGCACGCATGAAGGACTTGCGGGTCTCGTCGCGCTCGACCTTGCTCTGGCGGCCGGAGTACAGCTCGGCGGAGTACCCCTGGGCCTGGAGCCGCCGGGCAATCCACTCAGCCGAGTCCGCGTACTCGGTGAAGATGACGGCCTGCTCACTGTTTCCCGGCAGGATGCCGTGGGCGGCCAAACAGTCGTCGGTGAGCCGCTTCCACTTCGACGGTTGCCAGCGGGGATCAGTGATCGTTGCCTCGATCTGCTGCAGGAGGCCGTTGATCGCGGTCCGCTCAGCCCTGGTCGAGGCCGAGACCGTGTGAATCACCTTCGCCTCATCGACCTCGGTCTCGTCACCGTGGTCCTCGCGATCGGCGATGAGCGCCGCCTCCGCCTCGCTCATCGCCCCCATGTGCTCGTGACGCCGCCGCAGGGTCTCGGCGAGCGCGTAGAGGCTGGAGGCTGCTCGCTTGCCGTAGACCATGCGGGCAAGCGGCTGCGCCACCGGAGGGAAGAACCGGTCGACCATGTCGAGCGCAGCCTGATAGAAGCCGTACTCGGTCTGCGACAGCGGGACACGGTGGTTGTGCGCGGTGCGCCCCTTGAACAACCGGGTCGTGCCGTCGTAGTCGACCAGGTCCTCCTTCATCCGCCGCAGGAAGTGGATGGGCCCGGGACGCAGTGCATTGAGCTCGACGTTGGGGTCGCTGCCCGGATCCGGGTAGATCTCGGGGTCGACTAAGTGGAGCAGGTGTCGGAATAGCCACTCCTTGCCCCGGTGCGGTGTTGCCGTCATTAGCAGTGCCCGCGGGGTGTTCTTGGCCAGAAGCCGTCCAACCTGGTGGAAGCCGGCAGCAGTCGGAGTCAGCCGGTGGGCCTCGTCGAAGACGACTAGATCCCAGCCGGCCTTGTCCGGGCGTATCGCGTCCTGCACTGCCGGGTTCACCGCTGCGAGCTCGAGAGAGACCACCCACAGGTCGTTGGAGTTCACGGCGTCCTCACGCACCGTGGCCGAGGTGAGCTGACGCAGTCCGCCGCCCAGGAGCCTCTGGAAGTCGTCCACCCACTTGGTGGCGAGGTTCGCTGGGCAGACGATGATCGCCCGCTTGATCAAGCCGAGTCGCTGCATCTCACGGAGGTACAGGCCCGCCATGATCGTCTTTCCGGTGCCCGGCTCGTCGGCCAGGAGGAAGCGCAGCAGGGGCTGCGGAAGCATCGCTCCGTAGACAGCGGTGGTCTGGTGCGCGTACGGCTTCAGCGGCGTTGCCGCCATTGCACTGGACTCGGCGTTCGTAGCCGCCGCGTTCATCCACTGGGTCCACATGGCGGCCAACACGCGGGCCGAGTTGGCCTTGCCGTCGCTGACGAGAGGCCGCACGGTCTCGGTGTCTCCAGGCGCCAGATTCACCTCGTGGCGTCGGTCGTCGTCGTCGACGAGGATGAGGTCCCATGAACCGGGCTCGTCTCCGGGCAGCGCGAAGCGGATCGTGGCGAACTCAGGCACGCCGGCGGCTCGGACTTTTACTCTCTGGCCGCGCTCGAATAAGCCTTCGGGCTGCATGCTTACGTGTCTGCCCGGAGGCTTACCGGTACCCAGCTGCCGGAAATGCTCACATGACGACTCACTGGACGTGGACAAGACATGTCCCGGCCCCCTCCCCCTCGACCACCTACGGTTCCCCAACCCGGTCGACTAACGAACCGTCAAGTTATCGCATGACCTGCGGGTTTCCAATACGAAGGTCGCGTAAGCATGTCAGGTGCAGCTCCTGTCGCTGGTGCCTTGCATAGTCCAGGGGCCTTGTCACGACCAAGTTGAGCCAGATTACGGGGAGGTGACAGGGGTCGATCATCGATCCTGGACACACCCGGCACTGGATCATGAGGATCTGAGAACGGACATCTTGTGGTCATGAAGACTCATCCGCTGCCGCAGTTCAAGGCCGACTCGGTCGCGTACCAGCACTCGGTTCCAAGTGGACCGGTTCACGAGCTGCTGCAGCATTCTGTTTGGTGCCGTCCGGCAGCATTGAGGCATGGCCTGGAACGACTTGCGGCAGCCGTCCCGCAGCAAGGCGTTTACAGTAGCCCCGCATAACGCCACCTTCCTTCGTCCGGAGCCTCGGCCCTGAGCGTTGCACACGCAGGTACTGAATCTGCTTGGTTCGGAGGAACCAAGAAGACTGTCGATGGCGATGAACGACTGCGAGGTGTACGGCGACTCTGGGAGCGCCCACGGCTGCCCACGAGTGTCCGCCGGGCTCTGCGCGAACGGCTTGCGGGGCAACGAGAAGCGAGCCAACGGCATCATGCGGACGTTGTCCATCGCTGGCATCCACCTGTGCGGACGCGTCCGCGCCACCGCCCCGGGTCCGGCAGGATCACAGGTATTGGACCTGCTCCAGAAGCTCAACTCGGTTGATGCAATGCAGCAGGGGGTCGCGGCCCTGAAGCCTGATAGAGCGTCATGTGGCCCAAGAACCACACGGACTTTACGCCGCTGCCTGGCATGTGGCCAGACATTCATATGACGCCTGCGCAGGGGGTGCAGGCCCACCTTGACCTGCAGGGAGGCACTCCGGGAGGGGTGCTGCTGCCGATCCACTGGGGCACGTTCAACCTGGCTCCGCATCCGTGGGCGGAACCCGGGGAGTGGACCAAGGACGCGGCCGAGGAGGTCAGCCAGGCGGTGGCGTTCCCGCGGCCGGGGGAGCCGTTCGA
>NZ_JBNGGC010000065.1:0-14715 GCF_049974565.1 Streptomyces sp. WG5
CTGGATACCTCACCTCATCGGCATACCGCGGGGATCATGAACCGTCACCACCCGACGACAACCCGAAAACCTCAGTAGGACCTCTAGAGCGTGTCTCTCAGATCTGGCTCTGAGTCCGTCAGCAGTGGCCGCACCCAGTCCGTTGCCGGTGGGCAACTCGCCCGACAGGTCTCGGGAGGCCACGGCCCACTACACGGGGCCGGGTCAACCGGGCTGGCCACTCGCGTGATGGTGCGGTCGCACCAGTCGCAGAGCACTGTTGCGTGGGCACCTGCGGCCTCAAGGACACCGGCCGCGTTCTGGGCGGCTTCGAGCCAGTCGGGTTCTGTGATCGCTACGGGCGCACTGTCCAGCAGGAGCTTGCTGTCCCAGAGGCTGAGGCCGGTGATCGTTCGGATCGCACGGAGCGCCTCCGTCTTCCTGTCTCCTGGTCCCGTTAGCAGCACTCGGAATCCTGGCTCTTCCACACACCCTCCCCGACAGTCTCAGTTGTCCAGAAAGTGAAGCATCCCCGCAGCTGAATGCCATGGGGACGGGCTATCGCCGGGCCCAGACAAGGATGGCGGCGAGGTGGAGTGCGGCCTGGTAGGCGATGGCGAGCTTGTCCGTTCGCATGGCCAGGCCGCGCCATTGCTTGAACCGGTTGATGCATCGCTCGACCGCGTTGCGTTGCTTGTATGCCTCGGCATCGAAGGCGGGCGGGCGCCCGCCGGTGCGGCCTTGCCTCAGACGGTGGCCGACCTGGTCGGATGGCTGAGGAATGACAGCCCGGATCCCGCGGCGGCGGAGGTGCTTTCGGATCGCGCGGGATGAGTACGCGCGGTCAGCTAGCACGGCCTCCGGCCGAGTCCTCGGTCTCCCGGGACCGGTGCGCGGAACGCGGATACCCGCCATGACGGTCTCGAAAGCCGGGGCATCACCCGCCTGGCCTCCGGTGACGCGGAGAGCCAGAGGCCGTGCACTGCTGTCACTGGCGAGGTGGACCTTCGTGCTCAGGCCGCCGCGGGACCGTCCGAGCGCATGGTCGGCAGGTTCGGCCCGGCTCGGCGCCCCCTTTTCCTGGCACCAGCGGCGTGCTGGTGGGCACGGCAGACGGTGGAGTCCACCGATACGGTCCAGCCGATGTCGTCAGCGTCGTCGGCCGCTGCCAGCAGCGCGGCCAGGATCCGTTCCCAGGTGCCGTCGACGGCCCACCTGATCAGTCGCTTGTGGGCGGTCTGAAACGGTCCCAGCTCGTCCGGCAGGTCCCGCCAGGGCGAGCAGGTGCGGTACTTCCACGCGATGGCCTCAAGGGT
Source organism: Streptomyces sp. WG5 (assembly GCF_049974565.1). NCBI lineage: Bacteria > Bacillati > Actinomycetota > Actinomycetes > Kitasatosporales > Streptomycetaceae > Streptomyces > Streptomyces sp. WG5. The sequence continues at coordinate 1,296 of NZ_JBNGGC010000065.1, forward strand.
GCGGCGGTGGTCGGCCCATCGCCGGCCGCGGACCGGATCGGCCGGCATCAGCGGCTCGATCCGGTCCCACATCGCGTCAGTGATCACTAAGCGGACAGACACATCCGATCAACTGACTACCGAGTCAAAGAGACACGCTCTAATACTCCAGCAGGACTTTGCTGTCTGACCTGCGGGTTTCGCTGGGCGGCTGGAGTGTAGCGGGACTTCGGTCGTGCGGGGGCTGTCTCACGGAGACCGCCCTTCGATCGTGCGACAACGCCGCAGGTAGTGACAGCGGCGGGGCAGCCTCCGGGGGTGATCACCGAGTATGCCGCCGCGCAATGGGACCTTGAACTGGACGATCTCTTCCTGAACGTCGGGCACCGCTTCGGCCGAGTCGAGCTCCGCCGCCGCATGCGTGACTACGTACGCGGGCTGCTCGCCCCGGTGGCCCGCAAGAACAGCTGGCAGCTGGCCGAACAGGCCGGCCACCCCACACCCAACGGCCTGCAGCACTTCCTTGCCGGAGCGAAGTGGGAGCCCGATGACATCCGCGACGACCTGCAGGAATACGTCGCCGACAAGCTCGGCGAGGCCGACGGCATGCTGATCATCGACGACACCGGGTTCATCAAGAAGGGCACCACCTCGGCCGGGGTCCAGCGCCAGTACTCCGGTACCGCCGGCCGGACCGAGAACTGCCAGATCGGCGTTTTCGCCGCCTATGCCTCCGCCCGTGGCCGGGCCCTGGTCGACCGCGAGCTCTACCTCCCGAAGTCGTGGACCGAGGACCGGGAACGCTGCCGCACCGCAAGGGTCCCCGACGAGAGGGAGTTCGCCACCAAGGGCGAACTGGCCCGGCACATGGTGCTGCGGGCCCTCGCCTCGCCGCTGCCCATCGCCTGGGTCACCGCGGATTCCGCCTACGGCCAGGACAACCGATTCCGCCGGCTGCTGGAACAGTCGGGTGTCGGCTACGTGCTGGCCGTACCCAAGTCCCAGTTCAGCGTGGGCTGTTCGCGGATCGAGGTTCTGTTCGCGCAGGCCCCCAACGAAGCATGGGAGAAGATCTCCTGCGGCGACGGCGCGAAGGGGCCCCGCGTCTACCACTGGGCAGCGGTGCGGCTGCCGGCCGTCGCCGAGTTCGACTATCAGGGCGAGGTCCCCCACCGGATGCGGTGGGCACTGGCCCGGCGCAGCATCAGCAGGCCCGACGAGATCGCCTACTACCTCGCCTACACGCCCCTTCAGGTCACCGTCCAGGAGTTGGTGCGGGTCGCCGGGGCACGCTGGGCGATCGAGGAGTGCTTCCAGGCCGCGAAGAACGAGTGTGGCCTGGACCAGTACGAAGTCCGCCGTTACGTGGGCTGGTATCGGCACATCACTTTGGTCATGCTCGCGCACGCCTTCCTGGCCGCCACGGCACACCAGTCCTGGGAAAAAAGGGCGGAACAGGTGGGACAGCCGGGGCCATCGAGCTCACAGTGGCGGAGGTTCGGCGACTCCTGGCAGCTTGTCGTGCCCGGCCCCCGCACCTGAGTGGACACCGAGGACTGCACCACGCGCTGAGCTGGTCGAACTGGCGACGCCGACGCCAGGCAGTCGCCCGCCGCTGTCACTACCTGCGGCGTTGTCGCACGATCGAAGGGCGGTCTCCGTGAGACAGCCCCCGCACGACCGAAGTCCCGCTACACTCCAGCCGCCCAGCGAAACCCGCAGGTCAGACAGCAAAGTCCTGCTGGAGTACTAGGCCCAGCTGCCGCAGTCTCTGCGAGGCGTTTCCCGGCTGGTCGCGGCGCAGGGCCAGCCAGGCCAGCCCGCTGCTGGGCTTGTCCATCGCCACCAGCAGGTCGAACAGCGGGACCAGCTCGGGGCGAACCCGACCGGTGCCGTTGTCGAGGAGGGCGGTGAGCCGGTCGGTGAGCGTGCAGCGTTCGCAGAGCCGTCCACCCAGGAGCTTGCCCTCGAAGCCGTACCGGGAGCAGCCGAAGGACTGGGAGAAGCCGGCGCAGGTCGTGCAGATCGCGGCGCCGTCGCCGGGGCGGAGTCCGGGAAGGGCACGGTCTTGGCCGCATCCTGGGCAGGTGCCGCGTGTGCGGACCGCGCGGTCCGAGCAGTTCCGGCAGACGTATCCATCGGGCCAGTGGCCGGCCTTGTGCTTGCGGCGGCCGCAGCGGCAGCACTCGGCCATGAACCAGCGTTCGTACTGCTCGTCGGTCGCGTAAGTGCGGCTCATGCGTCGGGCAGGATGCGGGCGGCGCGGGGCCGCAGCTTCGCGACGTTCGCGGGCGGGGCGGGCAGGTCACCGGTGGCGGTCTTGCGGAAGCCGGCGTTTTCGGCGGTGGTGGCCACCAGGTCTGCCGGGGTGCAGGAAAGGATGTCGCAGAGCGCGGCCATGACCTGCAACGACAGGCGTTCGGGAGTGCCGGAGACCAGTCGGTGGACCTGGGAGGCGGACAGGTCGATGCCGCGTTCGCGCAGCAGCGGCACCACTTCGGTCGCCGTGAAGATCTGGTACTGGGCCATGACCTCGCGCAGCCGCCACGTGTAGCCAACCTTGCGTTTCATGCTTGCCTCCCGGTCTGGGTCTGGAGGGCGGCGGCAATGGAGGAGTCCAGATGCCGCCGCAGCGTGCGGGTGCGGAAGTCCGAGGACACACAGATGTAAAGCGAGGTGGTGCTGGCGTGCTCGTGGCCGACCTGTTCCTGGACGAAGCGAGGGTCCCAGCCGTCCTCGATCAGGTGGGTGACGTAGGACCTTCGGAAGGAGTGGAAGTCGAGCCCGTCGTCCAGGCCCAGGGCCTTGCGGTAGGCGATGAAGCGGGAGTTGAGCCGCTGGCAGCCGATCCGCAGGCCCCGTTCGGAGGGCCAGGCCGCCGGGTTGTTGTCGGTTCCGTAGCGGGCGGACCTCGGTGAACCACTCGTCCAGCACGTCCGGGGGCCAGTCGAAGACGGTCAGCACCCCGCGGCGCTTGGGCGGAGATCCTTCTTGGCTTTGCCGAACCGGACCTGGCACCGGCCGTACTCGCCGAACTCGTCCCCGTGCGGGTTGCGGCCGAAGTCGGTGGCGTCGAGCATCCGCGTCTCGTTGCGCCGCAGTCCGTAGGCGTACGCGGTCTTGAACAAGGTGGCGTCGCGGAACGCTGGCAACCAGCCTTTGCGGCCGAAGGCCCGGATCCTTGCGACCTCGTCGTCGCAGTGCGCGAAGAAGCCGTGCAGCTCGGCCTTGGTGAACGCGCGCTCCTTCGCGTCCGCCTCGTTGTCCTGGTCGTGCACCGCGGTGTTCCACTCGTGCACGACCTGGACGGAGTGGGTCCCGAACCGCTCCTGACAGGTGGCCGTCCACTCGTAGAGAGGGTCAGTGATGAAGTGGCAGAACGCCCGCACCGCCTCGGAGTACGAGCGGATCGTCGAACGCTTCAACTCTCGCAAAGAGCGCAGGTCACCGAGCCATTCGTCGACCATCGCCGGCGTCCAGTGCCACGGGTAGGTGTTCACGTAGGCGGCGAACGCCTTCACCGTGTTCTCCTGGCCCTCCACGGTCGTGCGGGCCAGATTGCGGGCCAGCTGCTGGTTGGCGAAGCCGGTCAGCATCGCTGTGAAGACTTGTTCCTCAGGCCGCAGCAGCGCGACCCCGTCGACCAGATGCAGCCTCGCCGGCGACGCTGAAGACGCCGGAGGGCTCCCGCTTCTCGGAGCTGGAGCGGCTGCGCCGGCCGCCGACGCGGACGACGGGTACGGCGTTCGCCCGCGCGCTGGAGCGGGTGGACGAGATCGGCGCGTACCGGCTCGGGCGGCTGAGGCTGTCCAGATCCCGCCGAACCGGATGGCGGCGCTGGCCCGGTACGCGCTGGGGTCGAAGGCGCCGCTGCTGGAGCGGGCGGCGGAACCGAAGCGCACGGCGATGCTCACCGCGGTGATGCGGCACTTGGAGGCGAAGGCGATCGATGAGGCCCTGGACCTGTTCCAGGTCCTGATGGCCACCCGGCTGCTGAACACGACGAAGCGCAAGACGGAGAAGGAGCGGCTGTCGACGCTGCCGCAGCTGGAGAAGGCGTCGCGGGTGCTCGCGCGGGCGGCGAAGGTGCTGTTCGAGGAGCTGGAGCTGTTCGAGGAGCAGGAGGCGGACCTGGACGTGGCCGCGCTGTGGGCAGCGGTGGAGGAGGTCGCCCCGCGCGCCGCCGTGATGACCGCGGCGGCCACGGTGGTCTCGCTGGTGTCTGAGGACGAGAACTCGGCCGAGGTCGCCATGCGGGCCGCGCTCGCGAACCGGTACGCCACGGTGCGCCCGTTTTTGTCGCTGCTGGGTGAGTCGAAGGCGCTGGACGCGGCGAGCGCGGGCAAGCGGATCCTGGCCGGAGTGCGCGGCCTTCCGGCGCTGGCCCGGCGGAAGGTGGGGGTCAAGCCGCTGCTGCCGCGCGAGGTGGACGACAAGCTCGTGCCGCCCGCGTGGCGCAAGGCGGTGAACGCCAACCCCGACCTGCCGCAGAGCGCGGTCGACCGGGACGCGCACGTGGTGTGCGTGCTGGAGCAGCTGCACCGGGCCCTGAACAACCGCGACGTGTTCGCCTCGCCCTCGCACCGCTGGTCCAACCCGCGGGCCCGCCTGCTGGACGGGCCCGACTGGGACGCGGTCGAGGAGGATGTCCTGGCGGCCCTGAGCCTGGACATGCCCGTGGAGGAGCACTTGGCGGAGCTGGTGCGGGGCCTGGATGCCGGATGGAAGCAGCTCGCCGAACGCCCTCAGGAGGCGGGGCCGGCGGCGAAGGTGTCCATCGAGGTGCAGACGACGGGCGGGTGAAGCTGAACGTTGACAAGCTCGGCGCGCTCGGCGAGCCGAAGTCCCTGACCTGGCTGCGCAAGCGGGTCGAGAAGATGCTCCCGAAGATCGACCTGCCGGACCTGCTGTTCGAGGTGAACGCCTGGACCGGGTTCCTCGACGCCTTCGTCCACCTCGGCGACGGCACCACCCGGATGAAGGACCTGCCCACCTCGGTGGTCGCGCTGCTGGTGTCCGAGGCGTGCAACATCGGCCTGGCCCCGGTGGCCAACCCCGCCCATGAGGCGCTGACCCGGGCCCGGCTCGTGCACGTCGACCAGTACTACCTGCGCGCCGACACCATCGCCGCGGCGAACGCCGCGCTGATCTCCACCCAGGCCGACATCCCGATCGTGCGCTACTGGGGCGACGGGTTGCTCGCCTCCGTGGACGGGCTGCGCTTGCAGGTGCCGGTGCGCACCATCAACGCCGCCCCGTCGCCGAAGTACTTCGGATTCAAGCGCGGCATCACCTGGCTTACTGATCATTTCAGAATGAGTTTGGTTCAGGAACTTGGCAGTTGGGCTGGTGGGCGGCAGAGTTCTGGGGTCGGATGATCTTGTGCCTGATGGCCTGTGGGAACGTGTCGCTCCGCTGCTCCCTCCTCGCCCGCCGCGGCGTCGGCGGTATCCGGGCCGGCTGCCGGCGGATGACCGTGCGGCTCTGCGCGGGATCGTCTACGTCCTACGCAAGGGCGTGACCTGGGCGGACGTGCCAACCGAGACGATCGGCTGCAGTGGGATGACGTGCTGGCGGCGTCTGCGGGACTGGACCGAGGCCGGCGTCTGGCCCCGCCTGCACGAGATCCTCCTCACGGAACCCCGCACCACGGGCCTGCTGGAGCTGGACGACGCCGCGGTCGACGGCTCGCACGTCAGAGCCCTGAAAGGGGGGGCTCACACCGGACCTTCACCGGTCGACCGCGGCCGCCGTGGCAGCAAGCACCACCTGATCACCGACCGGCACGGAACGCCCCTTGCGGTGTCGCTGACCAGCGGAAACCGTCACGACGTCACCCAGCTCATGCCCCTGCTGGACGCGATACCCCGCATCCGCGGCCTGGTGGGCCGGTCTCGTCACCGGCCACGCCGGCTGTTCGCCGACCGCGGCTACGACTACGACAAATACCGTCGGCTCCTGCGCGCTCGCGGCATCACACCAAAGATCGCCCGCAAGGGCACCGCCCACGGATCCGGCCTGGGCAAGACCAGACGGGTCGTCGAGCGCACCTTCGCCTGGCTCCACCAGTTCAAACGCCTGCGAACCCGCTACGAGATACGCGCCGACCTCCACCTCGGCCTGCTCCAACTCGCCCGCAGCATCATCTGCTTGCGGCGACTCCGAACCTCATTCTGAAATGATCAGTTAACGCCGTCAACGACCAGGTCGCGGGCATCGGGCAGATGGTCGTCCCCGGTACCCCGCGCGACTCCCTGCACATCCTGGACGCCCTGCTGAACCTCGACGGCGGCGTGAAGCCGAAGATGGTGGCGACCGACAACGCCTCGTACTCCGACATGGTGTTCGGGCTGTTCAAGATCCTCGGTTACAACTTCAGCCCCCGGTTCCGCGACCTGGACGACCAGCGGTTCTGGCGGGCGACGATGCCCGGCGTCGAGACCGGCACCTACGGCGCGGTGGAGGACCTGGCCCGCAACCGCGTGAACCTGAACAAGGTGATCACGCACTGGCCGGACATGCTGAAGGTCGCCGGTTCCCTGGTCACCAAACAGGTCCGCGCCTACGACCTGCTGCGCATGTTCGGCCGCGACGGCCGCCCGACCCCGCTCGGGGCGGCGTTCGCGGAGTATGGCCGGATCGCGAAGACCGAGCACCTGCTGCGGGTGGTCGACCCGGTGGACGACACCTACCGCCGGCAGATGAACCGGCAGCTCACCGTCCAGGAGTCCCGGCACAAGCTGACCCGGGACGTATGCCACGGCAAGCGCGGCACCATCTACCAGGCGTGCCGGGACGGCATGGAGGACCAGCTCGGCGCGCTCCGCCTGGTCCTCAACGCCATCGTGCTCTGGACCACGAAGTACATCGACGCCGCCGTCGCCCAGCTCCGCACCGAGGGAAACGAGATCCGGGAAGAGGACATCGCCCGGCTCTCCCCGCTCAAGCACCGCAACCTGAACCTACTCGGCCGCTACAGCTTCACCGCCAGCGTCCCGGCCGCCGGCGCCCTGCGCCCGCTGCGCGACCCGGACGCGTTGGAGCTGGATGAAGACGAGACTGGCGCGGAATGAATCCGGCGCGCCGTTGCCTGCGACCCGAAACAGACTCGCCCGGTCGGTCACAGGAGGGCGCCGCCGGAGACCTCGATGCGCTGGGCGGTCATCCAGCGCAGGCCGTCGGACGCCAGCGTGGCGACGGCGTCGCCGATTTCCTCGGGTTCGCCGACGCGGCCAAGCGCGGTCTGCCCGGCCAGACCCTGGCGCATACCGGCGTCATCCCGCATGGCACCGCCGTTGAAGTCGGTGGCGGTCGGCCCCGGGGCAATGGAGTTGACCCGGATACCTCGGGGGCCGAGTTCTGCGGCCAGAGTGCGGCTCAGGGCCTCGACGGCGGCCTTTGAGGCGGAGTAGACCGAGGTCGCGGGGCTGGTGTGGCGAGTCAACGACGACGAGACGTTGACGACGCGGGCGCCTTTCGCCAGCAGTGGCACAAGCGACTGGATGAGGAAGAACGTGCCCCGCACGTTCGTGCCGAACACCGTGTCGAAGTCGTCGGTCGTGACAGCTTCCAGTGGGCCGAAGACACCCACCCCCGCGTTGTTGACCACGATATCGAGCCGCGAAGCCCCCCAGCGCTCAAGCAGTCCGCTCAGCTCGGAAGTGAAGGCTCCAAAAGAGGAGACGTCGCTGATGTCGAGACGCACGACAGCGGCGGTCCCACCCGCAGCGTGCACGTGCTGCTCCGTCTCCTCGGCCCCGGCCACATCACCGCGATGAGTGACCACCACCCGCACCCCGCGCGCCGCCAGTGCAAGAGCCGTACTCCGGCCCAGACCACGGTTCGCACCGGTCACCAAAGCGATCCTGTCGGCTGTCATCCGCTACTCCCTCATCACACGGCACCAGAGAGACATCGGGCACCGCCATCAGATGCGAGTCACTTGACTCGCCTTTCCATTGCAGCGTAGGCAGCCCGAAAGAGGCGAGTCAAGTGACTCGCCTCGGATCTGGGGCATACTGCACGCATGGCAGCAGAGCTCTCCGCACACCACCGCCGTCTCGCCCAGCAAAAGCGTGAGGCGATCATCTCCGCGGCCACGGACCTCTTCCTGAACCACGGTTACGACGGCACGTCCCTCGCGCGCATTGCCGAAGGGGCGGCAGTCTCGAAGTCCACCTTGTTCAAGCAGTTCCCCACCAAGGCAGCCCTTTTCGAGGCCATCGTCACCGAGTCATGGCAGCGTGACGCCACCGACGCCGTCGCGCGACCTCAGGCCGGAGATCTGCGTTCCGGCCTGACCTCCATCGGCCACCGCTACGCCGACCTGATCGGCCGGCCCGGCATGACAGCCCTGTTCCGCATCGTCATCGCCGAGCTGCCTCGCTTCCCCGAACTGGGACGGATGCAGTTCCAGCTCGGCAAGCTGCCCTACTTCACCTCTGTCCAGCGCTACCTGGAGTCGGAGCACGAGGCCGGTAACGCCGACGTTCCGGACGCCGAGAGCGCCGCCAACCAGTTCCTCGGGATGATCGCCAACTACGTCCTGTGGCCCCGCATGCTGCTGACCGACTGGAACCCTACAGCCTCCGACATCCGCTACGCCGTCGAGCAAGCGGTAGAGACCACGCTCGCCCGCTATGCCTCCGATCGACCAGCCTGATCCGAAGCTGGCATTCGTACGCCGCCGTCCCAGCGCTGGAGGGGCCCGCGGAGCCGCGACCGTGCGGGTCGGCGCTGTCGGTAAACGATGGCACCTTCAAGTGATCAACGCACCACCCACGGATGATCATGTAATCGTGGAGGCACAGGTGCGTGACTACGGGTTTTCGCCGGCTCAGCAGGATGAAGTCTGGAGACGCTGGCGCGAGGGGCAGTCGTTCAGCTTGATCGGGCGGGCGCTCGGGGCACCGATGCAGAGCGCTCGTCGGTTTCTGCACCAGAGCGGCGGCGTCCGCATCACCCCGCAGCAGCGATCAGAGCGGCAGCGAGCGCGAAGAGATATCCCGTGGCATCGCCGCCGGGGAATCTGGCCGGCAGTTGGCCGGGCGGCTGGGCCGATCGCCTTCGACCGTCTCCCGCGAGATCGCCCGCAACGGAGGCCGGGACCGCTTACGAGCGCGGGCGCCGTCGCAAGCAGGCCAAGCTGGCCCAACAACCGGCTCTGCGCGCCTTGGTGGAGGCGAAGCTGGCTCTGTGCTGGTCTCCCGATCAGATCGCAGGGTGGCTGCTACGTCGGTTCCCTGGCGACACCATCATGCAGATCTCGCACGAGTTGGTACAGCCGGAGGAACCTTCGGAGGAGCCGGAGCCGGTCACGTCGTCACCCTGGCCGATAGGACACCGGTTCGCCGAACGCATTCGGGCCAAGCACGCTACCATCCACGCTCTCCTCGACGCTGGTCACAGCAAACGGTCCGTCGCCCGCCAGCTCGGCATGACGCTCAACACGATCCTGCGCTTCTCCCGCGCCACTACCCCGGAGGAGATGTTCACCGGCCAGTGGCAAAGCCGTGTGACCAGGCTCGATGGCTTCAAGCCCTACCTCGATCAGCGCTGGCAGGAAGGCTGCACCAACGCCTGGAAACTATGGGAGGAGATCAAGGAACAGGGCTATCCCCGCGGCTACGCCGGTGTCCGCGACTACGTGAGCAGGAATCTTCGCGGCAAACCCTAACCGGTCGGCCCCCGCCCGCCGTCGGCCCGCGCTGTCACACGCTGGATCCTCACCCACCCCGACGTCCTGCCCGAAGGCGACCAGGTCCAGCTCAAAGCCGTCCTGGCCAACTGCCCCGAAATGACAGCTCTCTCCGAGCACGTGCGTTCCTTCGGCCACATGGTCGCCCCCCTCCAGGGCGACCAGTTGCCGGCCTGGATCGAAGCGGTCACCTCCACTACCGACCTGCCCAGCCTCCGGCACTTCGCCCAGCATCTCGGACGCGACCTCGACGCTGTTATCGCGGGCCTCACACTGCCCTGGAACTCCGGCATCGTCGAAGGACACGTCAACCGGATCAAAATGCTCAAGCGTCAGATGTTCGGCCGTGCTGGCTTCGCTCTCCTGCGGAAACGGGTCCTCCTCGCTCCGTGACGACAGCGCACCATCAGACAGTATCTTTGGCCGTGACCCTGGTGAGCAGCTTGTCGCGCAGAGTGGGCCACTCATCCGCGAGCACCCTGTAGTACAACGAATCACGCCGCGTGCCGTCCTGGCGCGTCATGTGACTGCGCAGCGTCCCTTCATAGACGAGACCAAGCCGTGTCAGGGCCTGCTGGGGCCGCACGTTGAGGTTGTCGGTGCGCAAGGCGACGCGGGCAAGGCCCAGATCGTTGAAGGCGTACCCGAAAAGCAGCAGCTTCGACTCGGCGTTATAGGGGCCGCCCCAGCAAGAACGATCGAACCAGGTCGCACCGATCTCCGTGCGGCAGTCAGCCAGGTCAAGCTCATACAAACTGGTTGAACCGATCACCGCTTCGTCCGTCAGACGTTGGACCGCGAAGCACCGCCGGGCTCGGTCCGTCAGTATCTGGCTGATCATCGCCTGCATCTCTTCCAGGGAGCCGGGCCGAGGTCGGGGCATCCACTGCCACACCTCGGGATCCGACGCAGAGGGAAAGAGCGCTTCAGCATGGCCGACGGACAGCGGGACGAGACGAACCACGCGGCCGAGGAGGGAATCATTGCTCACCACTGCACCGTAGCTTCGGGCCCGCTGCCTCACGGCCGAGATGGAGATCATATTTCCGCCGTCACCCACAGTGGCCACGCCCACACAAAGTGGACCAGAGCCCGGCAACGGAGAACGTTTGTCGTGGAGTTTTGGCAGTAGAAGGTGATCAATTGGCTGCGGAATGTTGGTGAGAATCAGTAACAGCCACCTCGGTGCCGTGTGTGTCAGCGGGCTCAGGAATGATGCTTCCGTTCGAGGCCGGTGGGAGGGGCTGTGGTGGAAGACGATCTGGGCGAGCTGATCTATCTGGCCGATCCGCCGGGGACGAGCGGTCACGTTGTCTCGCTGCGCGTGCTGGCGCGGCCGGCCCCAGGCGGGGATGTCTTGGACTGTGAGTTCGTTGTGGAGACCGAGACAGTCAAGGGCAGCTTCCCCGTCTATGTGACGTCCGATGACCTCGATGACTGGGAAGAGGCTCTGGGGGCGCTTGCGGGGAATCGGTTCGTGTCGTGGCTGAACTCGGGACGGACGGTGCAGTTCAAGATCAAGCCGGTGAGTCCTGGTGTGATCGCGGTGTCAGTCCATGACGGTCCGTCCTCACAGGTGACAGTCAGCGTGCGTCTCTTTCCGGCGACTGGCTGGATCGATGATCAGCGTGCGCGTCTCGAAGAGGTGCGGCGGTTGTTCTCCGGCTGACCGTCCTGTGTGGTGCTGCTCGGCGTGTTCGTCAGCCGGCTGCCTGCTGTTCGGTGTTCTGCATAACCGGCCCTGTGACTGCGCTGTCAGTGGGGGTGCCTAGGCTTCGCCGAGATCATCGGCAGCTGTGCCGGGGGTACGAGGGAGGGACCGGGGATGGCGTGGTGGGACACGAGGCCGTGGGATGCGCGGGAGCAGTGGACGCTGGAGCCGTTGGTGGGACTGGGGCCGTTGCGGTTCGGGATGAGACCCGACGAGGTGACGGCGGCTCTGGGCGAGGACAGCCCCTCCGTCACCCATGACGCGGGCACCGGAGTGGGCTCGGCGCAGTACACGGACTGGGGTGTGACCGCGGCGTACGGGGAGCAGTCTCAGCTCGTGGCAGTCAAGGTCGATGTGATGGGCGGGCCGCAGGTAAAGCTGCGGGGTATCGACCTGATCGCCAGGGCGCCCTCTGAAGTCCGGTCGGATATCGACCGTCTCGCGCGCCAGGACGGTGCGTGCGCGCGAGTGAACTGGAGCGGTGTGGGTTCTCACCTCGTCTCAGGTGCCTGAGATTGTCCGCCGCTCCGTCGACCTGAGTACCTGCCCGTGTATGAGATTGATCTTGACTTCGTTTGCGAGTTGATTACCAGCAGGTTTGACGGTGCGTGCATCTGTGGCCTGAAGTGTTGATGGGTTTGAGCTGCGGGACCTCGATTCATCTGAGATTCCCTGACGTCGTTGAGAACCCTTATCGGGATGAGTGGCTCCGGTGCAGGTCAGGCTCGTTCCTGGAGGGCGCGCGTGGAGCGATTCCGATCACGTAGGGTTCGCCGTGGTTGCGCATCGGGAGGCAGAGGGGGAGCGTTGGCCGAGGAGCACGCGGAGCGGCGTGTTGCAGTCCTGACACCGCTGTTCGAGCGGCTGCTGATGCAGGCGTTCAGGTCTCTGGGCACTTCGGCGCCCACTGTGTTGACCATCTGTCGCCCTGAGGGGAGACCTCTCCTCGAAGCTCCTGCGCAGTGGCCGGCTGAGCATGAGCCGACGTGGGAGACCTTGTCGGCACGTGCGACTGAACTGCTGGCTGCTGGATCCGTCCTATTGATGCCGCCCTGGGGGCGGACCTCATCGGCGAAACGCTCGGCAGGCAAGACGTCCTCGCATTGGGAAGATGCTGTCCTGCGGTCATGCCGACCAGCCTCTTCCGACAGCGTGCTCGGGGTTCTTGTGCCCTCGCAGATGTGCGTGTCTGAGGCTCCGTGGGCCGTGGACCTGAGAGAAGCCGTCGCTGAGCACTGGGACACACTGCTCGTGGTGTACGGTCACGGCGCCATGGAGGGCTTCCATGCTGGCCTTGAAACGGCAGCGGTCTTCTTGCGCGCCCGCACAGCTGACCAGCAGCTGTTGAAGATCTTCCGATTCTCTGCGCGGGACGACGAAGGCGCCGTAGAGAAGGACTTCCAGGGGCTGCTCTCCCGGGGCGGGGGCCGAGCGCGCCATGGCTAGGTGGCCCGTAGGCGCCCCGATCCCGCAGCATCATTGGCGTTCGATCTTCACGACCCGGACATCGAAGACCGCCGCTCTGACCTTGCCGGATTTGGTGGCGTGAGCTTGCTCGGCGACCTCTATCACCAGCTGCCGACGCTCCATCTTGCCGACGCGAAGAACTGGACCTGCTCGGCAGAAGACCCCGGTGCGGTACGGCTGTTGGGAGGGCGCGATGTCGGACGTGACGGGACGATTGCACCCACCACGGAGGAGACACTGTGGGGGCATGTTCCCGAGTCGCATCTGCTGGCCCCCGGTGACCTCTTGGTGCGTTCCGTCCAACACCCAACGGATCCTGGCGGGTTCGTCGTTGCGGAACTGACCCCCCAGGACCTCCCCGCGGCGGCGACTCACATGGCCATTCCGCTGAGGCCTCGCCCCGGTCTGGACGCGCAGCAGCGCCGCTTTGCCGTGTTGTTCCTGGGCATGCCGCTGGCCCGCAAGCTCATCGGACTGCAGGCGGGACTGTAACGCTCGGAGGGGGGCTTGTTGGTGTATCGCGGGCTTGCTGTCCTGGTGTGTTGTGGCTTCGTTGAGAGAGGTCG
>NZ_JBNGGC010000066.1:0-13286 GCF_049974565.1 Streptomyces sp. WG5
TCCGAACCAGCCAACAACTCCGCAGCCATCCCCACCCACTGCGACCCCTGACCCGGAAACACCAGCACCGAACGACCCGACGACACGCCCTCGCCACGCACCAGGTTCGGCACCGACCGGCCCTCGGCCAGCGCCTTCACGCCGTCGAGCAGCTGGTCCCGATCGGTTCCCACGACCACGGCCCGCCGCTCGAAGGCGGTACGCGTCAGGGCGAGGGCGCGGCCGGTGTCGGCGGCACGCAGGGGTCCGGGGCCGGCGCGCAGGTGTGCCAGCAGCCGGGCCGCCTGGTCGCACAGCGCCTCGTCGGTACGCGCCGACAGCACCCAGGGCAGCGGGTACGCGTCGCCGTCGGCAGCGGGTTCGGCCACCGGTTCGGCGTCCTCCGCCGGGGCCTGCTCCAGGATCAGATGGACGTTGGTGCCGCTGACGCCGAAGGCGGACACCCCGGCCCGGCGCGGGCGTCCCGTGTCGTCCCAGGCGCGGGCCTCGGAGAGGATCTCCACGGCTCCCGAGGACCAGTCCACCATGGGCGTCGGCCGGTCCGCGTGCAGGGTCCTGGGGAGTTCGCCGTGCTCGATCGCCAGCACCATCTTGATGACGCCGCCCACTCCGGCCGCCGCCGAGGTGTGGCCGAGGTTGGACTTCAACGAGCCCAGCCACAAAGGCCGGTCGGCGGGCCGGCCCTGGCCGTAGGTGGCCAGCAGGGCCTGGGCCTCGATGGGGTCGCCGAGGGTGGTGCCGGTGCCGTGCGCCTCCACCACGTCCACCTCGGACGCCGTCAGCCCCGCGTCCGCCAACGCCGCACGGATCACCCGCTGCTGCGACGGGCCGCTCGGCGCCGTCAGGCCGTTGCTCGCACCGTCCTGGTTCGTGGCCGAACCGCGGATGACGGCCAGCACCTGGTGCCCGTTGCGCCGGGCGTCCGACAGCCGCTCCAGCAGCAGGACACCGACGCCCTCGGACCAGCCGGTTCCGTCCGCGTCGGCCCCGAACGCCTTGCAGCGGCCGTCGGCCGACAACGCGCGCTGGCGGCTGAACGCCACGAACGCGTCGGGGGTCGCCATCACCGACACCCCGCCGGCCAGGGCCAGCGTGCAGTCGCCCGCCCGCAGGGCCCTGATCGCCAGGTGCAGGGCGACGAGGGAGGAGGAGCAGGCCGTGTCCACGGTCACCGCGGGTCCTTCCAGGCCCAGGGCGTAGGCGATCCGGCCGGAGATCACGCTGCTCGCGGTCCCGGTGTCCAGCAGGCCCTGGACATCGGGGAGGTGGCGCGAGCCCGCGCCGTAGCCGTTGCCGATCGCCCCGAGAAAGACACCCGTGCCGGTGCGCCGCAACGTACGGGGGTCGATCGCGGCCCGCTCGACCGCCTCCCAGGCGGTCTCCAGTGCCAGCCGCTGCTGGGGGTCGGTCGCCAGGGCCTCGCGCGGCGAGATACCGAAGAACTCCGCGTCGAAGTCGGCCGCGTCGTGGAGGAAGCCGCCGTGCCGGGTGTAGGAGGTACCGGGCCGCTCGGGGTCGGGGTCGTAGAGGCCCTCCAGGTCCCAGCCGCGGTTGACCGGCCATGCGGATATCGCGTCGGCGCCCCGGGAGACCAGGTCCCACAGGAGTTCGGGCGTGTGGGCGCCGCCGGGATAGCGGCAGGCCATGGAGACGATGGCGATCGGTTCGTGGCGGGCCTGCTCGGCCTCGCGCAGCTGCCTCCGGGCGTCACCGAGGTCCGCGGTGGCGCGCCTGAGGTAGTCGAGCAGCTTCTTGTCGTCGGACATCAGTGCCAGCTCTCTCTCAGGCGTTGCCGAAGTCGTTGTCGAGCAGGGCGAACAGCTCGTCCGCTGTCGCCGTTTCCGTCACCGCGGCGGTGTCGTCCGTCGGTCCGGGCGGTGGTGCCTCGCCGCCCGGTGCGCCGGTGCGCCGGCCCCAGCCGCGCAGCAGTTCGTCCAGCCGTTCGCCGACCGCGTCGGTGTCGGCCGCTCCGGGCGGGACGGCCGCGAGGAGCGCGGACAGCCGGTCCAGCTCGGCCAGCAGCGGCGAGGGCGGCCCGGGTGCGGCGGACAGTTCCGTGTCCAGGTAGCCGGCGAGCGCCTCGGGCGTCGGGTGGTCGAAGACGACCGTCGGCGGGACGGTCAGCCCGGTGGCCTCGCACAGCGCGTTCCTGAACCGCACCGCGAGCATCGAGTCGAAGCCGACCTCGGAGAAGGAGCGTTCCGGGCGCACCGGACCGGCTCCGGGATGGCCGAGGACCGCGGCCGCGTGCCGGATGACCAGGTCGAGTACCGCTTGACGGCGTGCCTGCCGGTCCAGCGGGGCCAGCCGGGCGGCCAGGCGTACGGCGGGGGTGCCGTCACCGTCGTCCGCGGCCTCCGCCGTGTCCTGGGCCGGCACCGGCACTCCGGTGGTCGCTGCGGCCGTCCGGCCCGGTGTGGGCAGCCAGTACCGGTCGCGCTCGAAGGGGTACGTCGGCAGCGGGAGGGGGGACGGGCCGCCCGGCCCCGAGGTCCCCGTCCAGGGCGACCAGTCCACCGGGCCGCCGCCGGCCGCCCATGCCTCGGTCAGTGAGGCCAGCAGCCGGTCCCGGCCGCCGTCGCCGCGCCGCAGCGTGCCGACCGCCGACACCTCCCGCCCGGCCTCCGCGGCCACCGCCTCGATCCCGGCGAGCAGCACCGGGTGCGGGCTGACCTCGACGAACAGGGTGTGACCCGCGTCCACCAGGGTGCGGGTGGCGCCGGCGAAGTCGACCGGCTCGCGCAGGTTGCGGTACCAGTAGGCGGCGTCGAGCGATTCCCCGGCGACGGGTTCGCCGGTCACCGTCGAGTGGAGCGGGACGGCCGAGGCGCGGGGGCGTATCCCGGTGAGGGCTTCGCGCAGTTCGTCCTCGATCTCGGCGACCTGGGCCGAGTGGGCCGCGTAGTCCACCGGGATCGCCTTGGCCCGTACGCCTTCGCGGTCGCAGGCCGCGAGCAGGGCGGCCAGCTCCTGGGGCTCCCCGGCGACGACTACGGCGCCGGGTCCGTTCACCGCGGCCACGCACACGCGCCCGCCGGCGGGCAGCAGACTCGTGGTCCGCTCGGCGGAGGCGGCGACCGACACCATGCCGCCGCGTCCCGCCAGCCTCAGCAGCGCCCGGCTGCGCAGCGCCACCACGAGGGCCGCGTCGTCGAGCGACAGCGCTCCGGCGACGCAGGCGGCGGCGATCTCGCCCTGGCTGTGTCCGACGACCGCGTCCGGGGTGACCCCGGTGTCGCGCCAGTGCGCGGCCAGCGCGACCATCACGGCGAAGAGCGCCGGCTGGACGACGTCCACGCGGTCGAGCGCCGGTGCGCCGGGCGCGCCGCGCAGCACCTCGGTCAGGGACCAGTCGATGTGGGGGGCGAGCGCCCGTTCGCAGGCGGCGATGGCGGTGGCGAACGCCTCGGAGGTGTCGAGCGCGGCCACGGCCATGCCGGCCCACTGCGAGCCCTGGCCGGGGAAGACGAAGACCGTGCGGCCGCCGCGCGCCCGGTCCCGTACGGCGTCGGGCGCGGGTTCTCCCGCCGCGAGGGCGTCCAGCCAGCCGAGGAGCGCGTCGCGGTCGCGGCCGGTGGCGGCGGCGCGGAAGGGCAGGGCGGGGCGGGTGGTGGCGAGTGCGCGGGCCGGTCCGGCGATGCCCCCGTCGGGGTCGGTCCGCAGGTGCTCGCCCAGTCGGCGCGCCTGTCGGCGCAGGGCCGCGGGGGTCATGGCGGAGAGCAGCCACGGAACCGTGGTCCCGGTGTCCTCGGACGGTTCACCGCCCGTGCCGTGGGGCGGCGGGGGGCCGGCGGCGGGTGCTTCCTCCAGGACGGCGTGGGCGTTGGTGCCGCTCATGCCGAACGCGGAGACTCCGGCCCGGCGCGGCCGGTCCCCGTCCGGGGCGTCCCAGGGACGGGCGTCGGCGAGCAGCCGTACGGCGCCGGCCGACCAGTCCACCCGGCTGGACGCCTCCTGTGCGTGCAGGGTGCCGGGGAGCACGGCGTGCCGCAGGGCGAGGACCGTCTTGATGACCCCGGCGACCCCGGCGGCGGCCTGGGTGTGCCCGATGTTCGACTTCAGCGACCCCAGCCACAGCGGGCGGTCGGCCGGCCGGTCCTGGCCGTACGTGGCCAGCAGGGCCTGGGCCTCGATGGGGTCGCCGAGCACGGTGCCGGTGCCGTGCGCCTCGACCAGGTCGATGTCGGCGCCGGACAGCCCCGCCGTGGCCAGCGCGGCCTTGATCACCCGCTGCTGTGCGGGGCCGCTCGGGGCGGTGAGACCGTTGCTGGCACCGTCCTGGTTGACCGCGGTGCCCCGTACCAGGGCGAGGACCGGGTGCCCGAGGCGGCGCGCGTCGGAGAGGCGTTCCACGAGCAGGACGCCCACCCCTTCGCCCCAGCCCGTACCGTTCGCCCCTTCGGCGAAGGAGCGGCAGCGGCCGTCGGGCGACAGGCCCTGCTGCCGGCTGAACTCGACGAAGACGTCCGGGCTCGCCATCACCGCGGCGCCGCCGACCAGGGCGAACGAGCAGTCACCGGCGCGCAGTGCCTGGCCGGCCAGGTGCAGGGCCACCAGCGAGGAGGAGCAGGCGGTTTCCACGGTCACGGCGGGCCCGCAGAGTCCGAGGGTGTAGGCGACGCGGCCGGAGGCGACGCTGGTGACCGTGCCGCTGAGGAGGTGCCCCTCGACCTCGTCGGACGGGTTCTGCGGGCCGGTGCCGTAGCCCTGGGCGGCGACACCGACGTAGACGCCGCCCTCGCTGCCGCGTACCGACGCGGGATCGAGTCCCGCCCGCTCCAGCGCCTCCCAGCTGGTCTCGAGCAGCAGCCGCTGCTGCGGGTCCATGGCCAGTGCTTCACGGGGGGAGATGCCGAAGAACTCCGCGTCGAACTCGGCCGCCCCGTCAAGGAATCCGCCGCCGGTGGTGTAGAAGGTGCCCGGGTGCAGGGGGTCCGGGTCGTAGAGGGTCTCCAGCGACCAGCCGCGGTCGGCGGGCAGCGCGGTGACCGCGTCCACTCCGTCGGCCACCAGGCGCCACAGGTCATCGGGCGAGCGGACGCCGCCCGGGAAACGGCAGGCCATCGAGACGATCGCCAGGGGCTCGTCGGGCGGCGCGGGCCGGGCCGCGCCACCGGCGGCGGCCTCGGAGTCCGCCGCGGCCGTGCCGGTCGTACTGGTCGTACCGGTAGTGCCGTCGGCGTCCGGTTCCGTGCCGCTGAGCCCGGCGAAGAGGTGCGCGGCGAGGGCGGCTGCCGTCGGGTGGTCGAAGACGGAGGTGAGCGCGAGCGGCAGGGCGGTGGCCGCGACCAGCCGGTTGCGGAGTTCGACGGCGGTGAGCGAGTCGAAGCCGGCCTCACGGAACGGGCGGTCGGCCGCGAAGCCTGTGGCCGACTCGTGGCCCAGCACGGCGGCGGCTTCGCTCCGGACCAGTTCCGTCAGCAGTTTGCGGCCCTCGGGCTCGGACAGCCGGTGCAGCCGGTGCCGCCACGGCGGTTCGCCGCCCGTACGGGGCCCGGACCCGGCGAAGGTGTCCGCCGGCCGGGGCTCCGGGGCGGCAGGCAGGCCGCGCAGCAGCGCGCTGTCCCGCACCGAACCGAAGGTGGGCGCGAAGCGGCTCCAGTCCAGCTCGGCGACGACCGGTTCGCCCTCGTCCAGGGCGAGCGCCAGGCCGAGCGCGGCGAGCGCCGCCTCGGGAGCCATCGGCACCAGCCCGTGGCGGCGCAGGCCGTCGCCCACGGCGCCCGCGGCCATGCCCGCGCCGGCCCAGGGGCCCCAGGCCACCGAGGTCGCCGTCAGGCCCCGGCCGCGCCTCGCCGCGGCGAGGCCGTCCAGGTAGGCGTTGGCCGCCGCGTACGCGCCCTGGCCGCCGCTGCCCCAGGTGCCCGAGATCGAGGAGAACAGCACGAAGGCGTCCAGGGGGCGGTCGTCGAACAGGGCGTCGAGGTGGGCCGCGCCGCGCGTCTTGGCCGCCGTCCGCCGGGCCAGTTCCTCCGGCGTGCAGTCCATCAGCGCGGTGTCCGAGGTGAGTCCCGCGGTGTGCACCACGGCCCGTACGGTGTCGCCCGCGTCGCGCAACTGCTCCAGGACCCGTTCCAGCGCGGAGCGGTCGGCGACGTCGCAGGCCAGTAGGGTGCTCCGGGCGCCGTGCGCCGCCAGGGCGCCGATCAGCTCGTCGGCTCCGGGGGCCTCGGGGCCCCGCCTGCTGAGGAGGACGAGGTGTTCCGCCCCCCGCTCCGCGAGCCAGCGCGCCACCTGGGCGCCGAGGCCGCCGGTGCCGCCGGTGACGAGGACCGTGCCGCGCGTCGTCCACGGTGCGGGCGCGGGTGTCGCGGGCTCCGGCGCGGGGACGAGCCGACGGCCCAGCGGTACCGGCGCGCGTACCGCCACCTGGTCCTCGCCGTCCGTTCCGGCCAGCACCGCGCAGAGCCTGTCCAGCGCGGGCCCGTCCAGCGGGTCCGGGAGGTCCACCAGGCCGCCCCAGCGCAGCGGGTGCTCCAGTGCCGCCACCCGGCCCAGGCCCCACACCTGGGCCTGCTCGGGACGGACCTCCTCCGTGCCGTCGGCCGCCACCGCGCCGCGGGTGGCGCACCACAGGGGTGCGTCGATGTCGCTGTCGCCCAGCGCCTGGAGCAGCAGCAGGGTCCCGGTCAGGCAGGCGTCGGGCGTCCGCGGATCCAGGTGGGGTCCCTCGGCCAGGGCGAGCAGGGACAGGACGCCCTCCAGTGCGCCGGACTCCGCCAGCAGCGAGGCCAGTTCACCGCGGTCGACGGCGGCTCCGACCCGGAGCACGACGACGTCGGCGCCATGTCCGGCGAGGGCCTGTTCGCAGGCGGGAGCGGTGTCCTCGGCGCCGGGCCCGTCCGGGGTGACGAGCAGCCAGCGACCGGAGAGGCGGGGCTCGGCGGGTACGGTGAGCGGCTCCCACGCGATGCGGTAGCGGGGAGGGGCGGCGGGAACCGCGGTGCCCCGGCGGCGCCAGGCGGCGGGGGCCGGGTCCGGGGCGGCTTCCGGCCAGAAGCGCCTGCGCTGGAAGGCGTAGGTGGGCAGGTCGACCCACCGCACGTCGGTGCCGCTCCAGCCCGCCGACCAGTCCACCGGTACGCCGCGCAGGTGCAGCGAGGCGAGTGCGGTGCGGACCGCGTCCGGCTCGTCACGGCCGTCGCGCAGCAGCGGCACCGTCCCGGTTTCGCCGAGGCCGGGGGCAGGGGCGGTGTCGGACAGGCAGGCGTGGAGCATGCCCGACAGGACGCCGCCCGGTCCGAGTTCGAGGTACGTCGTCGCGCCCTCGGCCCGCAGCCGGCGGGCCCCTTCCAGGAAGCGCACGGTGTCCCGGACGTGGCGTACCCAGTGGTCGGGGGAGCGGAGCTCCGCGGCCGTGGCCGTACGCCCGGTCAGGTTGGAGACGATCGCGATGCGGGGCGCGTGGTACGTCAGCGACTCGGCCACGTCCCGGAACGCGTCGAGCATGCCGTCCGTCCGGGCGGAGTGGAACGCGTGGCTCACGCTCAGGCGCCGGGTCCGCCGTCCTCGGGAGCGGAACACCCCGGCCAGGCGCTGTACCGCGTCCGCGTCGCCGGACAGGACCACCGAGGTGGGCCCGTTGACGGCGGCGACGTCCACCGCGTCCGCTTCCCGCTCCGGGTCGGGGTGCCCGGCACGGTCGTCCAGCAGGACCTGGCGCACTTCCTCCTCGGTGGCCTCCACCGCCACCATCGCCCCGCCGTCGGGCAGTTCGTCCATCAACCGCCCCCGGGCCGCTACCAGCGCGCAGGCGTCGGGCAGGTCCAGCACGCCCGCCGCGTGGGCGGCGGCGAGTTCACCGATGGAGTGCCCCATCAGCAGGTCGGGCCGCACACCCCAGTGCCGTACGAGCCGGAACAGCGCCGTCTCCAGGGCGAACAACGCGGGCTGGGTGTACCGGGTGCGGTCCAGCAGGTCCGCACCGGGGGTTTCGGGCCCGGCGAACAGGATGTCGCGCAGGCGGAGGTCGAGGTGCGGGTCCAGGCCGGTCAGCACCTCGTCGAGGGCGTCGGCGAACACCGGGGCGTCGCGGTAGAGCTCCGCACCCGCTCCGGGCCGCTGGCTGCCCTGTCCCGGGAAGAGGAAGGCGGTCCGGCCGGAGCGTACGGCGCCGCCGGTGAGCAGTCGGCCCGCTGACGTGCCGCGCGCGAGCGCGGTGAGCGAGCGCCGGACGGACGCCCGGTCCCGCCCCAGGACAGCAGCCCGGTGTTCGAGCGGGGCTCGTCCCGTGGCGAGCGAGTAGGCGACGTCCGCCAGGCCGAGGTCCGGGTCGGCGTCGAGCCGGCTCACCAGCCGGCCGGCCTGTGCCCGCAGGGCCTCGGGGGTCCTGGCCGAGAGCAGCAGCGGCACGGGCGGGCCGGTACGGCGGGGGGTGGGGGTGGGAGGGGCGGTGACGGCGGTGTCCGAGGGGGGCAGGTCCGGGGCATCGGTCCGGGGCGGGGTGTCGGTCCGGTCCGGAGCGTCCGCCGGGTCCGGGGCGGGCACGACCGCGAGGGCAGGCGCCTGCTCGATGATCACGTGCGCGTTGGTGCCGCTGATACCGAACGACGACACGCCCGCCCGACGCGGGCTCCCGGTCTCCGGCCACGGGGTGTGCCCGGTGAGCAGGCGGATGCCGCCGCCGGACCAGTCGACGTGCGGGTTCGGCGTCCCGGCGTGAAGGGTTCCCGGCAGTTCGCCGTGGCCGATGGCCAGCACCATCTTCATCACCCCGGCCACCCCGGCCGCCGCCTGGGTGTGCCCGATGTTCGACTTCACCGAGCCGAGCCACAACGGACGGTCCGCCGGGCGCGCCGGTCCGTGGACGGCCTGGAGCGCCTGCGCTTCGATGGGATCGCCCAGCCTCGTACCGGTGCCGTGGGCCTCGACCGCGTCGATCTGGTCGGCTCGCAGCGCGGCGTCGGCCAGGGCGGCGCGGATGACCTGCTGCTGGGACGGGCCGTTGGGGGCGGTGAGCCCGTTGCTGGCGCCGTCCTGGTTCACGGCGGTGCCGCTGATCAGGGCGAGTACGGGGTGGCCGTGGCGCAGGGCATCGCTGTGGCGCTCCAGCAGCAGCACTCCGGCGCCCTCGCCCCAGCCCGTGCCGTCCGCCTCCGCCGAGAAGGCCTTGCACCGTCCGTCGGCGGCGAGCCCGCGCTGACGGCTGAACTCCACGAAGAGCCGCGGGGTGCTCATCACCGTCACCCCGCCCGCGAGGGCCTGCTCGCAATCGCCGCGCCGCAGTGCCTGCACGGCCAGGTGCAGCGCCACCAGCGACGAGGAGCACGCGGTGTCGACGGTGAGCGAGGGCCCCCGGAGGCCGAGGACGTAGGACAGCCGCCCTGACAGCACGCTGGCGGTGTTCCCGGTCAGCAGATGGCCCTCGGACACTCCCTCGGCACCCTCCAGCAACGTGGAGTAGTCCTGGCCGTTGGTGCCGATGTAGACGCCGACCTGCCGGTCCTTCAGGGCGGTCGGGTCCTGCCCGGCGCCCTCGACCGCCTCCCAGGCGGTTTCCAGGAGCAGTCGCTGCTGCGGGTCCATGGCCAACGCCTCGCGCGGCGAGATGCCGAAGAACTCCGCGTCGAACTCGGGGGCGTCGTGCAGAAAGCCACCCTGCCTGCTGTACGTGGTGCCGGCGCGGTCGGGGTCCGGGTCGTACAGCCCCTCGGTGTCCCAGCCCCGGTTCGACGGCCAGTCGCCGACGGCGTCGACGCCCTTCGAGACCAGGTCCCAGAAGTCCTCCGGCCGCGCGACCCCGCCGGGGAAGCGGCAGCCCATGCCGACGATCGCGATCGGCTCGCCGCTGCCGGACTCCGCCGCACGGCCCGCCTCCGCGCCGACGGAGCGGGCGGACCCGGCGGTGCCGCTCGCCGCGTCCGGCAGGTCCAGGTCCAGGTCCGCGAGCAGCCGGCCGGCCAGTGCCGACGGCGTGGGATGGTCGAACAGGACGGCGGCGGGCAGGGCCAGTCCGGTGACGGCGGCGAGCCGGTTGCGCAGCTCGACCGCCGTCAGCGAGTCGAAGCCGAGCGCGGAGAACGCCTTTCCGGGCTGGACCGTGTCGGCGTCGGGGTGGCGCAGGACCGTCGCCGCGTGGGTGCGTACCAGTTCGGTGAGGGCCCTGACCCGGTCCTCGTGGCGCGGCAGTACGGCGATCTGCTGCCGCAGGGCGTCGACGGAGCCGCCACCCTCCGGGGCCGCCGACGGCGTGGTGGTGTCGAGGACGGGCCTCGCGGCAGCCGGGTCGGGTATCCCGTCGAGCAGGGCGGCGGACCGCAGGCCCATGCCCATGGTGAAGCGCCGCCAGTCGACATCGGCGACCACGACCAGCGCGTCGTCCTCCGCGAGTGCCCGGCCGATCGCGGTGACGGCCGTTTCGGGCTCCATCACCGGCATGCCGAAGTCCCGCAGCCGCGCGGCGACGTCGTCCGCCAGCATGCCCGGCCCGGCCCAGGCTCCCCAGGCCACGGACGTGCCGGGCAGCCCGGCCGCCCGGCGGGCGGCGACCAGCGCGTCGACGGCGGCGTTGGCGGCGGCGTAGTTGCCCTGCCCGGCGTTGCCCACGACGCCCATCACCGACGAGAACACCACGAAGGCCGACAGGTCGAGACCCGCGGTGGCCTCGTGCAGGGTGACCGCGGTGGTCAGCTTGGCGCGCAGAACGACGGCGAGCCGCGCGGGGTCCAGCGCGTCGAGCACACCGTCGTCGAGGACGCCCGCCGCGTGGATGACGGCGGACAGCGGGTATCGCGCCGGGATGCCGGCGACCAGCGCCGCCAGTGCGACCGGGTCGGCGATGTCGCAGGCCGCGAAGGCCACTTCGGCACCCAGCGCCGTCAGTTCCGCCCGCAGCGCGTCCGCGCCGGGTGCGTCGGCACCGCGACGGCTGACCAGCAGCAGCCGCTCCGCGCCCTGGCCCGCGAGCCAGCGCGCCGTGTGCGAGCCGACACCACCGGTGCCACCGGTGACGAGGACCGTGCCCTTCCATCGCGGGCGCGTACGTGCCCGGACGGCCGCGCCGTCCGGGCCCCTCTCACGGACCGTCGGCGGCACGGACGGCGGGGCGGGCCGGAGGCGGCGTCCGTGGACCCCGGTGGAGCGCACCGCCACCTGTTCCTCGTCGGCCACGGCTCCCGCGAGCACCGCGCACAAACGGCGGGCGGCCCGTGCGTCCAGCACCTCGGGCAGGTCGATCAGACCGCCCCGGCGGTGCGGGTGCTCCAGTGCCAGCGTCCGGCCCAGGGCGGCGGACGCGGCCTGTCCGACGTGTCCGGGCCGCTCCGCGCCGCCGAGGACCGCGGTTCCC
Source organism: Streptomyces sp. WG5 (assembly GCF_049974565.1). Classification (NCBI taxonomy): domain Bacteria; kingdom Bacillati; phylum Actinomycetota; class Actinomycetes; order Kitasatosporales; family Streptomycetaceae; genus Streptomyces; species Streptomyces sp. WG5. Next base: position 11,288 of record NZ_JBNGGC010000066.1, read on the forward strand.
TTCGTCAGCGTCCAGAGGCGGGCGTCCATGCCCGCGTCCTCCAGCGCCTGGGCCAGCGCGAGGGTCAGCGCCGGGCCGCCGGGCAGGTCGGGGTGGTCGGGATGGGGGCGCTCCTCCCAGGACAGCAGGGACAGCACGCCGGCGATCGGCTGCTCCCCGGCGGTCTTCGTGAGCAGAGCGGCCAGCTGTTCGCGGGTCGCGCCCGGATCGGTGACGAGGCACGGGAGGAGGTCGGCCCCGGCCTCGCCGAGGGCATCCAGGACGGCCGCCGCGTCGTCGCCCTCGGGACGCAGGGCAAGCCAGCGGCCGGCGAGGCCGTCCGCCGGCGCGACCGACAGAGGTACCCAGGCGACGTGGTAGCGCCAGGATTCCGCCCGTCGCTCACGGCTTCTGGCGGAGCGCCAGGCCGCCAGGGCGGGCAGGACTTCGTCCAGGGCCGCACGGCCGACCCCGAGAGTTTCGGCGAGCTGGTCGGGGTCCTGTGATTCCAGATCGTCCCAGCGGTCCTCGGCGGGGGCGGCCGGGACGGCGGCGGGGGCCGTCAGCCAGTAACGCCGTCGCTGGAAGGCGTACGTCGGCAGGTCCACCCGCCGCCCCTGCGGGTACACCCCCGACCAGTCCACTTCCAGGCCGCGTTCCCACGCACGGCCCACCGCGCGCAGCACCTGCTCCGGCCCGCCCTCGTCACGCCGCAACGTCCCCAGCACCGCGGCCTCCACCCCCGCGGCCTCCACCGACTCCCCCACCGCGACGCCCAGCACCGGATGCGGGCCGGCCTCGATGAAGAACCGGAAACCATCGGCCAGCAGCGTTCCCGTCGCCTGCTCGAACTCGACGGTCTCCCGCAGGTTGCGGTACCAGTAGTCGGCGTCCAGGGCCTTCGTGTCCAGCAGGCCACCGGTCACGCTCGAATAGAACGGCACCGAGCCCGAACGCGGGGTGATGTCCTTCAGGTCCGCGAGCAACCCCTCACGGATCTCCTCCACATGCGAGGAATGCGACGCGTAATCCACCTCGACACGACGCACCCGAACACCCTCACCGACGAGCTCCTCGAGGAACCCGGCAACCGCGTCCGCGTCACCCGAAACCACCGTCGACGACGGCCCGTTCACCGCCGCCACCGACAGACGGCCACCCCACCCGGCAAGACGCTCACGCACCACCTCACACGGCAACGGCACCGACGCCATACCACCCCGCCCCGCCAACACCCCCACCGCACGGCTGCGCAAGGCCACCACCCGCGCCCCGTCCTCCAGACTCAGACCCCCCGCCACACACGCCGCGGCAACCTCACCCTGCGAATGACCCACCACCCCATCCGGAACCACACCGAACGACCGCCACACCTCCGCCAACGACACCATCACCGCCCACAACACCGGCTGCACCACATCAACCCGCCCCAGCAACCGCTCCGAACCCAACGCCTCCCCCAACGACCAGTCCACGTAAGGAGACAGAGCCCGCCCACACTCCGCCATCCGCCCCGCGAACACCTCCGAACCAGCCAACAACTCCGCAGCCATCCCCACCCACTGCGACCCCTGACCCGGAAACACCAGCACCGAACGACCCGACGACACGCCCTCGCCACGCACCAGGCCCGGCACCGACCGGCCCTCAGCCAGCGCCTTCACCCCACCGAGCAACTCACTCCGGTCCCCGCCCACCACCACCGCACGGTGCTCGAACGACGCACGCCCCACCGCCAGCGAGTAGCCCACATCCGCCGCGTCGAGCCCAGGCTCCGCCGCCACCCTCGCCGCCAACGCTCCCGCCTGCGCCCGCAGAGCCTCCACACTGCGCGCCGACACCGGCCAGACCACCGCCCCAGGACGCCGGGCACCCTCCACCGCCCCGACCGGGGCCTCGGTCGGCGCAGACTCCAGGATCACGTGGGCGTTGGTCCCGCTGATACCGAAGGAGGACACACCCGCACGGCGCGGACGACCCGTGTCGTCCCACGTACGGGCCTCCGTCAACAGCCGCCCGG
>NZ_JBNGGC010000067.1:0-12814 GCF_049974565.1 Streptomyces sp. WG5
CCCACCTGGTCGACGGCTGCCTGACCGCCACAGGTCTGGCTCTCACCCCACCGACCCCGCCGTGAAAACCTCAGTAGGGCCCGATCATTCAGCCATCCCCCAGCCCGGTGAGCCGGAGCCGAATGGATCCGGCGGCTGGCGGCCGCCGTGGCGGCGGCAGGCGGACCGGCCAGAGAACTCTCCCCCGAGCGGCGTCCTGCCGCAGGGCTCGTCGGAAGGCCCGCACGCGGGCGCAGGCCCGGCGGATGCCGTGCCGGATGTACTCCTCACCAACGGCGCCGGCACTCATCTGTACGGCAGAGTCGACGTGGTCGCCGGCAGCATCAACAAGTTCGTCAGCCAAACGCGCAAGCTGGACCTGCTGGAGGGCGTGCGGATCGATCGCGGAGAGGTCCTGAGCCGGCCCTTCGTCTGCGAGGGGCAGTGGGCCGAAGCCTGGCAGCAGGCACTCACCCCGGAGGCGCCGCGACCGCGGCAGCGTATGGTGATTGTGGTGACACCCCGTTCCTTCGGCGCCACGACCTTCGCGTTGCGGCTTCTGGCCGAGCACACCGACAGTACGACCACGCTGGTCAAACTGGACGGGGACTGGAATGCGCCGAGCCAGGGGCGGCTGCCGTTGGAAGAAGAGCACGCCTACCAGCTGGACCTGAAGGATCCCGAGAGCGACCGGCCGTCGGCGGATTTCCTCGATGCCCTCAGCACATTCGCCGACCACCTCGGGGATGCCCGTTCCTACCTCGTGCTGACGGTCGCCCAGGAGCTGTGGGACGACCGGCTGACTACCCGCAAGGGTGTACAGGTCGTGTATCTCAGCGAGCCTCCGGATGCCCTGCGGGTGGTGGAAACCCGTCTGAAAGCGGCCGGGCATGCGCCGCTCGTCGCCGACCTTCGCTCCTTCCCGAAAGCCGTGGCCTCGCTGCGGGGACTGCACGCTATGGCAGCCGTACGCGCCGCGAACACCATCGTCATGACGTGGCAGGAGCACAAGCGCCTGCAGGACGCCCGCACCTCAGCGGCCCTCCCCCGGTCTGCACCGGCCGACGCCGATCTCAGCCTGGAAGACCGCATCACCGCAGCGCTGTCGGACTGGAGGGATCACCTCGACGGGCTCTTCGGCGAGGTGGCGACCACTCACGACAATGCCAAGGGCTCCCTCACGCTGGAGGACCGCTGCCTGCTGCTGGCCCTGGCGGTGCGCCAGTCGGCTCCCCTGCCGATCGTGGCCAGCACCGCACGCGCCCTACACCAAGCCCTCGCCCCGAAGGACGCGGGCACCAGGTCGGGCCTCTCACCCACTCAGAGTTCCTTCGCCGGCCGCGGGCTGCGCCGCCGCATCCAGGACGTCGGCGCAGCCGTCGGCTCCCAGGACACCGTGCTCTTCGACCGGCCCGCCTACGGCCGGGCCATCCTCGAGTACGTCTGGGACAACTACGAGGCCATCCGCGAGGCGATGCTTGCCTGGCTCGTGCAGAGCGCCGCCGGCTACAGCACAGCCGATCTCTCGGTTGCCGCCCTGTCCGCCCTGGTCCTGCGCCACGGCACGACCGCCCACCTCACCGCCCTGGGCGCCATCGCCCGCGAATCCCACCCCGACCTCCTCAGCGCCGTCCTGGGCGTAGCCGTCCACGACGAACACGTCGGACGCCTGGCCTGGGACGTTCTGTACCGCTGGGCCGAGCAGAAGCCCTACGCGCCCACCGTCATCTCCACTTGCCGCCGCGTCCTGCACGACGACGCCGCCAACGCGTCAACGGCGAAAAGGGCCATGGTGCGACTGCGGCGCATCGCCCACACCACCAGCGAGCCGGACCTGCGCCGTGACGTTCTCAAGGCCTTCGAAGAACTGGCCAGCCGGCCCACGGGCACCGCCCGGCTGGTGGCCGAAGTCCGCGACTGGCAGGAGTCCCAGGCATCCGCGAAGAGCGGGACCTTGGCCTTTCTGGCCCTGATGCCCGTCCAGGACGACGGCATGCCCTGGCTCATGTCCGACCGCGCGCCGGACATCGACGTCCAGCGGGCCTTGCAGGACCTCCTCAGCAGTCCGGACACGACGGCCGAGGCCATCCCGTACCTCACCGAATGGATCCGTACGTGCGCGCCCGACCCCGCCTCCTACGGTCGCCTGCGCGACCAGCTTCTGCCGGCGCTGCGCGGTCACAACATGTTCCACGCCGGCATGGAGCTGATGAAGGCTCTGGCCGACGTCACCACGCACCAGGGTGTCAACGCCGGCGAGGACTTCTACCAGCACCTGGTCGACCACCGTCTGCAGCCGGTGTTCTCTCTCACGAGGGACCCGGCATGAGGTGGCCCTGACAGCGGGCGGAACGCACCACCACCTGCCCGCTTCCACGGCTGCTGGCCAGCGCGACCCCCGGCATCCCGTTCGAAGCGGTCTACACGCTGCGCTGGCGTCCCACACTGCGCCTGCGCCCCAACCTCGACGACCTCGTCCGCGCCGACGTCCATCAGAAGCCCGCCGCGACGGCGGCACGCTGGGACGCCGCCGACCTGCCCGCTGCCCAGGACGCCCTGAACGCCGCTTTGGGCGCTTCGCACGGGGGCAACCGCCACTATCGGATCCTGGCAACCCAGGTGGTGTTGCGTCTGTCGCCGGAGTCCCGGGAACGTCTCGCGCAGCGCACAGCGGACACCGAACGCATCCGGCGCCTGCAGTTCCTCAAGACACACCTTTACGACCACCCCGGCCTCGTCGTGCTCGACCGTCTCGAACGCCACCCCGGACGCCTCCCGGACGAGGAGACTGCCGCGCTGCAACGCCTGGCCCGCACGATCAAAGGCTGTGACCAGTGGTGGTATCCGCTGCTGGAGCAGTGGGAACAACTCGGCGACGGCTTCAGCGATGCCGACAAGCAGCAGCGGGCGATGCTCGCCCTGCTCAACTCCGTCGCCGCGCTCAACGGCAGCGCATCATCCGCGGCGCAGGCGCCCGCCAACAAACGTTCATCACACGGCCCTTGGCACGTGGCGAACAAGGACTACCACCGTGAAGCTTGTCCTTTGGAGAGCCGTGCTCTCCCCCCTGACCAGCCTGCAGGCCCTGCTCCTGCAACGGCGAAGCAAGACGCCGCTGTCCTACGACACGGCCTGGCGGCAGGCCCGCATGCTGCACGCACCTGACGAAATGGTCTACCGGCTCCACGGACACCACGCCGCCCCCGTCCCGTCCGACACGCCTGACCCAGCCCGCCCGTCCCCTCCCGACCCGACGGCGCGACCAGAGGGCGGACCGCGCTGAGTACGCGCTCGGGAAATCCGCCTCCTCCCGGCCGGCCTGCACGCTGCTTCCGCAAGAAACCAGAGCCACGCAGACGGCGAGTGAAACTGCCGGGCGCCCCGGGGCTGGCGACAAGCCTGGGCGGGTCACAGCAGCTGTACATGCTCCAGGCTGGCCCGCAGTACCGGCGAGGCGTCTTCGACGACGTGTCCGTGCTCCAGGCTCTTGAGGATGACCTTGTCCTTGGGTGCACGGTCCACGTGGAAGGTGGACCACAGCCGGCACGTAGGACAGTCCCGGCCGACCAGGAACGGGCGCAGGAGCGCAGCTCGTGGTCACTGTCACGCATGTAGAGGCTGCCGGCCTCGAGATCGTTGCGGGGCACCGTCATGGTGCGGGTCGGCACGACCGGATGATCACCTGTCAGCTCACCGTATTCGAGTGCGGCAGTCCGGGTGAGTGCATCCCAGCGGACGGTCGTGAAGTGCAGGAGAGGCCAGTCCGCGAGAAACCTCGCCGCCTCCAACAGGCAAGTCAGGTCACCGGCCCAGGCTGGATTAGCCCGGCGCGCCATACCTGGGCCTGGGAGAATGAAGCGTTCATTCGTGGCACGAGTCGCAGGGGGACGCATGGCCGAGGACGTAGTGGAGACTGCGGTGGAGAGCGGAAGGTCGGCCGAACTTCTGCCGGAGGCCCTCTCCAAGGAGATGGATCGGGAGATGCGGCGCTGGCGAGTCGGGACCTTCAACTACGGATTGACGTACTACCTGAGCCGGATCCTGCTCATTCTCGCCAGTGCTGTCGTGGCCGCCGACCAGAACCTGGGCGGCGGCCACGGGAGTTGGCTGATCAAGTGGGTCCCGGCGCTGGCGCTGATCGTCGCGGTGATGACCGCGGTGGACACCTGGCTGAAGCCCCAGCAGAAGTGGCACGGTTTCATGGAGTCACGGGACGCCCTGGCGGACCTCATGATCCAGGCCGAGGCCGGGATGCCGACCGATCAGGTTCGGGCCAAGTTCCTCAAGCTGCGCCAGCAGCATCGGGTACGGAACATCTTCTGATCGTGTATGGGCCACCGATGCGACGATGCAGTGACGTCACTCGGATTCCTTGAGCCGCTGCAGCGCTCGGCGCTCGGCGGCCTCCACGTCCAGCCGGCCCGACGGGTTACCGCCCCGGGCAATGACGGCGGCCCGGACCAGAGCCAGGTAGAACAGGGCAGGCGCGCACGGCGTCCAGAGCTTGTCCGGGTCCTTCTCCAGGAGGAAGTCGAGCACGCTGTCGGGATCTGCCGGAACGAACCTGAACTGGTCGTGCTCCCACTTGTCCTCGATGCCCCGGCTGCGGCGGGCGGTGAGGTCCTTGGAGCTGAGGTCGGTGAGTACGGCACGGTAGAAGGCGGCCCACTGGTGATTGCGCAGGTCGAGCGCAAAGGCGAGCAGCTCCAGCTGGACGTTGTCCCCGTCCTGGACGGCGAGTTCCTCACGGAGGGCGCGGTACGCCACGGCGCTGAGGCTGATGGGCTTGCCGTCCTTGGGGACGTCGTGGATTGCGGCGAGTCCCTCGTTGACCGAGGAGTTCCAGCGCTGCTTGTTGTGGCCCTCGACCTGCACGCTTCGGCGTGCGAAGACCATCTTCCGGTCGCGTCCCGTCTCCACGGCGACGTTGACGCCGAAGCTGCAGGAGAGGAAGGACGGCGCCTCCACCGGGTCGGAGTTTGTCAGGTACTGCGAGCGCAGGGTGGCGGAGGCGTCCTGCTCCTCCAACGGCCTGTCCAAGTTGATGGATGTGGCGAGGAAGTCGTAGTAGTCCGCGTCGCACAGGCTGATCCGGACCTGGGGTTCCTCGTCCTCGTCGGTCCGGGAGGAGATGACACTCTCGACGGCGAACCGCGGGTTGTTCCAGGCGAAGCGCTCCCCCGCCGCCTGCTTGCGCTTCTGCTCGGCTTCGATCTCCTGGCGCCACTGCTGGACCCTCACCGGAAGGTCCACCCTGCGAAGACCCGCCTCGTAGATGATGGTGACGTTTTCCTCGCGGATCGGGCGCGTGCCGTCTCCCTCGAAGATGTGACAGTCCGTCTCCGTGTCCCCGATGACGAACGCGTCGCGCTGATTCATTCGGCTTCCTCACCTGCCGTCCAATAGTGTGAGATAGCACACATGCCTTGGTGTGAGATGTCAGGTTGCCACAAGCCATTCTGTCCGTGGGCGGGTACGTGGGGATGGACTCTGAGGGGAGAGCCCCGGTGATGGAGCGTGCGCAGGGATGGGATGGTGTGGTCGCCACCGTCGTCATCGACCGGTACCGGGGGGACGCTCAAGGGGCCAGGGGCCGTTCTCGCCTGAGGTCGACTGCGGCGCGCTTCGTCGAACAGACGCGACGCCTCGGGTTCCATGCCCCTTCGCTGAGTCTGGCCAGTACGGACGTCGCGACCGCGGCGCCCCTGGCTGCGCGTGAGGGGATTCGTGCGTTCGTGCAACGACTGCATCAGCAGGCGGTGCAGCGGAGGATCCTCTACTGGACGGGGCACGGCGAAGTCGTCGGCGATAGCTTCTACCTGGCCTGCGAGGACAGCTACGAGGCAGGACGGTTCGACTCTGGCCGGGCCGTGGAGGCCGCGGAACTGGTCGCCTGGCTCGCCGAGGACGCCACGGACACCCTGCTCATCCTGGACGCCTGCTTCGCGGGGGAGGCAGTACGGGGGCTGAGCGCCCAGGTCGAGAACGCGCGCGATCTGATGCGGCAGTCTGGTTCCCTCGCCGGATTCGCTTACGTCGCTACCGCCGAGGCCCGGCAGGAAGCGGTGGAGGGCCATTTCGTCGAGCGTCTCGAAGAGGTGCTGTCGAATCCCGCCTTCGTCGTGGGTGAGAGCGAGAGGATCTTCAGCCGGCACAAGGACACCGTCGTCTTCCAGCACCTCATGCTCGGCGTGCAGACTCTGATGCGGGGACAGGCACCGGTCTGGCGCGAGGTGCACACCCTGAGCCCCGAGTTCCTGGGCAATCCCCACTGGTCCCCGAGGGTCAACGCCGCGCTGCGCCCGGAGGACGACGAGTCCTGGATCGGCAGGGAGTTCCGGCGCGGGGAACTGCCCGTCTTCTCCGACTCCGGCGAGAGCTGGCACCTGCGCGACTTCGCCTCGCGACACCGGGTGGTCACTGAAGTGGTCGACTGGCTGCGCATCCAGGAATCGGGGATGTTCACTGTCACGGGAGCGTCGGGTGCGGGCAAGTCGACCCTGCTGGCTTATGTGGCGCATCTGACGGTAGAGAGCTTCGTCGCCTCGCTGCCCGCGGACCGCCGGCCGCGAAACCTGCCCGAACTCCGTTCGGTGAACGCTGCTCTCCACTGCCGGGGCAAGACGCTTGCCGCGCTCTGCGAGGAGTTGACGGAGCGTCTGCGGCCCCTGGGCCTGGCGATGCCCGACGGGGCGCGACCATCCCCGCCTGGCTGTGTGAAGTCGGTCAGGGACCTGGCTGGCCGAAAGGGCAGCCTCACCTTTATGTTCGACGGACTGGACGAGGCTGCGGCCGGTCACTCCTTCGACATCGCGAGAGGCCTGCTCAACCCGCTCGCGGCGCAGCCGGGGGTACGCGTGGTGGTCGGTACCCGGGCCAACGCGCGCCGCAATCTGCCAGGTGATCCGCCCGCCGAAACCCTGCTGGAAGTCCTGCACTGCGTGCAGCCACTGGAGCTGGACCGGTCGGTCGAGGTCGAGCAGGACATCGCTCGCCATGTGAAACGTCTCCTCGGAGAGGAGAACTCCCCGTACAACCGGCTGCGGGACGCGGCGCAGACGCGCAGCGCGGTCGCGCGGTACATCGCGAGCCGCAGCAGCGGTCTCTTCCTTGTGGCCACCCTGTGGGCACGTCGTCTCGCCCAGATGCCCACGCCGGTCGACGAGCACCAGCTCGAACAGGAGCTCCGGAGCGGCACGGCCGTCCTCGACTCCCTGCTGACGGAGGAGTTGGACCGGCTCGACCCGCAGGACCCAGGCCGTATCCGGGACTTCATGCGGAGCCTCGCGCTTGCTCAGGGAGTCGGGCTGCCCCAGCCGGGAGTGTGGCTCGCCGTGACCAACGCAGTGCGGGACGACCCGGCCGGCAGGGAGTACGACAGCTCGGACCTGAGCACCGTGATCCGCGCGGCCACGGGCGTGACGATCACCAAGGACGAGGAGTTCGGCAAGGAGGTCTACCGCCTCCACCATCCCAGTTTCGGCGCCCATCTGCTGTATGGCGAGGCGGAGCAGAGGCAGCAGCACCGTGCGGTGGTCCGCGCCCTCACCCCTCGCGAAGGTGCGGGCTGGCAGGACGTCGAACCCTACGTCGCCCACTACCTGGCGGCGCACGCCGCTCTGGCCGGGGACGACGCCCTCGAGGAGCTGGTGGCCGACCACCACTTCCTGGTGGCAACCTCGCCCGACGTCCTGGAGCCGCTGGTCGCCAGTCGGCTGGCGACCGCTCAGCAGAGCGCGTTGTACCTGCGCGTCGCCGACCACTTCCGCAGACATCCGTCGCCGCCGGCGCGATGGGCGGTGTTGCGGGCCACTGCCCTGGCCATGTTCTCCCCCGAGTTCTTGTGCGACGTGCCGAAGCCCTCCTCGGTGTTCTGGGACGACGTGTGGAGCAGCGCGGAGCGGCTTCCGCTGCGGCGGAGCCGACCCGCTCCCTCGGGCGGGGCGCTGGCGGTGCACTGGGAGACTGACGGCGACGGGATCATCCACGTCGCCGGTGCCGGTGAGATCACGTCGTGGACCGAGGACGGGCGCAAGACGCGGACCAGGACCACGGGCCCGGCCACGTGGACCTCGCCCCCCGTGCAACGGGGGGTAACGGCTTCCGGACGGGGTGAGAGCCGGGTGATCGCCGCACACGACAGCCAGTGCGTGCGGATCTGGCACGGAGACCACAGATACCCGGTCGAGGAGCTGTACTGGGGAGGAACGCCGAACGCCCTCGACTCGGTGCGGCGGGGTCGGGACGTCTTCCTCGCCGCGGTCGACCGGACCGGCACATGGGTGTGGCGGTGGGACTCCTCCATGGAGTACGCCCGGGGGCGGTTGGGGCGGCCGTTCCACGTCTCCGCGCAGGTGCGCTGTGTGGCTCTGGCCGTCTCCGGTGGGCGGGTCGGGGTGGTCACGGGCGGCCCGGGGGGCGTGACCGTGTGGGAGGTGCAGGGGTTGAAGACCGGACAGAACCGGCTCGCGCGCACGCGTTCCCTGACCGACGGCGCCGAGGTGGTCAAGGGGGTGTCGGTGCTGGTTCCCGGGGACGGACCCGAGGCCGTGATCGCAGCCCTGGACGGCCACACGCTCCACGTCTGGCACACGGAGGACCTCTTCCACAGCGAGGCGGAGCTCCGGTTCCGCGCCCGCAGCGCAGGAGGGTCTGTGATCCTCGGGCGCGGCCCCCACGGCGTGCTGACCGCCGTGCAGGAGAACGCCGAACTCCATGTGTGGGACGAGTCCGGCAGGGAGTTTGTCCCCCTGCCCTGCGACCACGGGCACGAGTCCCTGGCCTTTGACCCCTCGGGAACCGGCCGCCTGGCGGTCGCCGATGACACCCGGCTCCACATCTGGGAGCCGCACGCTCCCTTCGAGGCCGGAGACGCCGCCCGGGCACGCCTGCGAGGGCGCGTCGCCGAAAGCCCGCAGCTGCGGCTGGTGCGAGACTCCGACGGAACCATGCTCCTCGCCCGCTCACAGGGCTTCGACGTGCTGCTTAGCCTGCACACCACATCCGGCCGCGTCGTCGAGGGACCACGGCTCCCGCACTCGCACCAGGTGACTGCCCTCGCCGCCACGAGAGCCGGTGAGGGATGGGTGACCGCGGCGGTCGGTCACCGGCACGTGGTGCTGTGGAGGCTCGGCCCGCGGCTGGAGCTCCTGGGGACCGAGGAGTTCGACCTGCCGGGCGCGTCCGACCTGCGGACGCCCTCGCTCGACCTGTCCGTCACCGGCATGGGCCGGATGCGCATGATGTGGCCATCCGGGCAGAACGTCGTCACGTGGGAACGCGAGAACGTGGAGCGCGGCGGCCCCTGGCGGGAGGAACACACCTTCGTGCTGACGGCCTCGGGCTCCGTCCAGCAGCTGGAGGTGGTCGGCGTGCCCGGCGGCCCGTCCTGGCTGTCGCTCTGGGGCGGCGACGCAGTCCGGGTCTGGAACCTCGCCAAGCCCGACGCCCGGCCGGAACCGGTCGACTGCCCCGGCGCGAGGGCGGTCACGACCGGTCTGCTGAGACGGGCGGTCCGCTCTGTTCCCCTGGTCGCCTACGCGACGCCGTACACCGTGCGGTTCCGCGAGTGCGACGGACGCATCGGCAGACCGATCGCCCTTCCGGAGCAGCCCGGTGCGCCGCTCGACGGGCTCACCCTGGCCGGGCCGCCGGAGCGGCCCCTGCTCGTCGGCTGGAGCCGGGAGTCCGGGAGCCTGCAGTTCTGGGACGTCAGGCAGGAACGCAAGCTGGAGCCGATGGAGTCCCGCGGTTACGAAGTGACGAGTGTGGACTCCACCTACGACGGACACGACATCACCCTCATGATCCAGGGCATCGCGCAGAAGAGCCTTCGCTGCGACCAGGTGATCCTGCCCTGGCCGGTCGACGAGGGCGGTTCGATGCCACGGGTCGTCCAGCAACGAGGGGCGGAGACCGCCCATAAGGACAGGGAGAGCATTCGGTGAGAGGCGATCTCGTCGTCGTGGTCCCGGGAATCATGGGCACGGCCCTGACCCGGGACGGGCACGACGTCTGGGACCTGAGCCTGCAGGCGATCGGCGGCATTCTCGGGTCGGCGCGGACGAAAGAGATGCTCAAGCTGCAGAAAGACATCAGGGACGATGATCCGGAGCCGCCGCACGCCCTGGACGTGGGTGGTGCCATCTTCGGCCCGCGCCTGCTGCCCGGCCTGATCTCCGACATCGGATACGCCGGCCTGCGCAGGAAGCTGGGTATCGAGGAGGACAGGTTCGTGGTCTTCCCCTACGACTGGCGGCTGTCCAACCGCAACTCGGCCCGAAAACTGCGGCGATTCGTCGACGAACGGCTGTCGCACTGGCGGGAAACGGCCGACCCGGCACTGTATCCGGGAGCCGGGGACGCCAAGGTGGTATTTCTGTGCCGTTCCATGGGCGGCCTTGTCGTGCGGTACTACACCGAGGTCCTCGGCGGATGGGAGAAGACCCGGTCGGTCACGACGCTGGGCACGCCCTTCTCGGGGAGCGTGAAGGCGCTGCGGTTCCTGACGGGACAGGCACGGTGGGTGCCCGGACCTCTCAACGAGCAGATCCGCGAGATCTGCTCGACGTATCCCTCGCTCGGGCAGCTGATTCCCACGTACCGGATCGTGCTCGACCCGGAGGATGGCAGGGTCGCTCTGGACAGCCGCACCCCGCTGGAGGGAGTGGACCCGTGGATGATCGAGGAATCAGGCCGATTCTTCACGGACATCGACAACGCCATCCAGAAGAACGACGCCCTGTACGGGCGTCATCGCTACGCCCTGTTCGCGTTCGGGGGCGACAAGCACCGCACCGATCAGGCGATCTCCTTCCCCATGGGGAGCAAGCCGAGGTTCCACTCCGACTTCTCGAAGTCCACCGATCTCAATGACCGGTACCTGCCATCTCCACGCGGTGATGGCACGGTGTCGCACCTCGCACAGACCCCGCCTGAGTGGTCGAGTACGGGCCAGCCGCTGTGGCTGGACAGCAGGCACGCGGATCTCATGAACGCGGACAAGGCCATCGAGCAGCTCAAGCGCATCTGTGACGATGTACCGCTCGCCCAAGCGCTGAGTTCCGAGTACCCGGTTGGCGTGGAACTGCCTGATGTCGCCGTCGCCGGCGAGCCGTTCGAGATGTGGGCAACGAACGCCGAGGCCGCGTTGCGTTTGCGGGTGCGGCGCCTCGCCGAGAACGGCAGGTGCGTGTGGGACGAGGAGATGCGCCCGTGCGGCGACGGGACCTTCCGCGCCGAAGCACGCGCCGAGTCCGGACGGTGGACACTGGAGGTGTATTCACCGACGGTCAGGTATGTGTGTCGGGACGTGATCCTGGTCGTGTGACCGCATCGACCCTGGACCCGCCCTCACGCGGGGAACCGCCTGCCCACCCACCGCCACGCAAACTTCAGCACCCCGCGCCTGCCGCTGCGATCGCAACCGCCGTCCAGCGCACCGTCACGCCACGAGTTTGAGGAGAATGAGGCTAAAGGCGCTGGCCATCGTAGCGACGAGCATACGAAGCCACGGCTCCGACTCCTACGCCACTGACTCGCCCAAGACATCGACGCCGGACACCCCAATCGCCAACTACTGACTTCGGCTCGTCAGGGTGAGGTTGGATCGTCGAGGGTCAGGCCGGTGCCTGCTATGAAGCCGTCGAGGGTGGCCGGCCGGTACTGAAGGCGCTTGAGCCGGTTGCGTACGAGGGCTTCGAGCCGGTCGAGGGCGACGACGGCGAGGTTGGCCAGGCTGCGTTTGACGTGTGCCCATACCCACTCGACCGGGTTGAGGTCGGGCGAGTACGCGGGCAGCAGGAACACCGTCAGCCATTCACGCTCGGCGATCAGCTCGCGCATGGCGTGGGAGACATGGGTGTTCAGTCGGTCCCACTCCAGCACGATCGGCGCCTTGACGAGCTGGTGGGCACCGTCGATCAGTGCGATGAAGTCGCGTTCGCCCATGCTGCGGCGCTTGCCCCTGCCCTTGCCCGCGGGGTGTGTGCGCAGGCGGTGGCACAGCCGGGTCCGGGAGCCGGGGCGCATGGCGATCAGCCCGGCCACCGACAGCCGTCCCGAGCGCCGCCCGCTCACCGTCACGACCGGGGTGCGACCACGTCGGCCCCAGGTGCGGCCTCTGGGCGGTCGGCGGGTGAAGCCTGCCTCGTCCTCGAAGCAGATGTAGCCTCCGCAGGCCGCCCTGGTTCTTTTACCTCGGTCCAGGTCGCCTCCTTCCACACGGTCACGGCCCTCTCGTCGCGCTCGGCGACCTGCCGTGCGGGGACCTGCGGGCTGAAGCCGAGCCGGTGCATCAGTCTCGTCGCACCGGAGACGCTGTAGGAGACGTGGAACTTCCTGCCGATCAGCGTGGCCACCCGAGCGGCGGTCCACACCTGGTCCTCCACCCAGCCGTGCGCGGCCGGCCCCTGCTCGAGGTACATGACCAGCTTCTCCAGACAGCGCGGCGACAGACGGCACCGCGATCCGCCCGGACCACGCGAGGCCAGAGCCTCACGACCGCCGTCCCGCCACAACTGGTGCCACTGATAAGCCGATTTCAGCTCACCCGCAGGCGCCGTGCCACCTCCGGCGGCTTGACCTTCTGCTCGAACAGCTCAGCCGCCTGCATCCGCACCGACTCCCGGCGCCGACGTCCCGCAGCGGTCAGCCCGCCCCCATCCGCATACCTCACATACCACGGAATACAGGCACCGCTCCAGGCCCTTCAGGGACTTCGCCAAAGTTCACCCTGACGAGCCGAAGTCAGTAACGCGCTCACTCGCCAACCGAAGCGCTCAGTCACACCGGGCGCGCGGGCTGTTCGGGGCGCGGCTGCTACAGGTCGAACTCG